>FAON01000004.1 GCA_001485605.1 Candidatus Kryptobacter tengchongensis | reverse complement strand
GAGAATATCTTCAAAATTTCCGATTTTTATTCTCTTGGATAAAAATTTTTTCATATATGATATTTTTAGAACTTGTATTGTGGTTGTGAATGAAAATAAGGAGATATTTTTAACATATATACCTGTGCCAGGTAATAAAACAAAGAGATATAGTTTTTACAAATTGTTAAAGCACCTTTTCAAATAAATTACTGTTTATTTTAGGGTTGTGGATGTTTTGGCAGGTTTATTAAGAGGGAGGTTGGATTAACTATGTTTGTTGAAAATTTATTCCTTTATCTAGGGAACCTGAACCAACAAGCGATGGGGTTGGAGGTGGAAGCAGTGGCAGGTTACTAGGTTACTGGTCCACTTATAGTGATAGGAAAGAGGAACTTATCTGCTATGAATATGCTATTAGCAATAGGGGAGTAGAGATTAGGATTAAGAAAGGTTGGATTTTATGGGTTGCCGAAAAATGTTATAAAGGAGGCAATGAATGTAACCCTGGTGCTCAAAGAGAAAGGTTTGGCGGGATGGTCTGCTAAAAATAAAATAAATATGCAGATATGATTAAACGGAAAAATTTGATAACTTTGCTGGCTATATTTGTAATTATTTTAGTGCTTATAACTTATTTTTTAATTAAAAATCATCTTACCTGTTATTCTAAAACTACATCGCCTATTTCTAACAGAGTTGCGGAAATGATTGAAAATGGCGCTAAATTTGATGATTTTATAACTTTTGTTAAGAGAATTACTTTAAACCTCCCTGATACGCTATTTATATCTACTATACCCTCTTCAAGAGATGTTGCTATTTTTGATAGTTTTGTGATTATATTTGATCAAATGAATATGGGTGTTTTTGTTTTTAATGCTGACGGAAAGTTTTTGAAGTTCTACGGCGGTAAAAAGGGCAGTGGTCCAGGGGAGTTCCTATCTATGGATTATTTCTTTGTTGATAGATGGAACAAGTTAATTTATATATATGATTATCTAAATAAGCGATTTACCGCATATAATCTTATAACTGATTCGTTTAAGATTATTGATTTCAAGGAAGAATTGATGCTTAGGCACTTTTGTGTAGATTCTTTAGGCTATATTTATATTCACCATCCGCCATTGGGTAAATATTGGGGGTTTATAACTATTGTTGATCCCACCGGAAAAATTGTTAAGACTATACATACAGGAGCAGACAAAAAATTTCAAAATTATTACAATCGTGGATTATTAAATGGCGATATTTATCTTACATCTACCGGTTTGATTCTTGAGTCAAATATATTTTATCCTCATATTTTTATTGGGAACAATAAGTTGAATCAATTTAGAAAGTCTTGTGAAATTCCTGATTATTCTCTGGAATTGAAAGATGATGATATTCTTAAAAATAGGGATTATTTTTACAAATATCCCTTCCTTGAAAGTTTCATTGTCAACGAGGAAATGGGACTTATTTTTCAAATTTATATCCCTACTAAAGAAAAGAAACAGAAGAAGATTGAACATTTTTATTTAAATGTTTTTGACACATCTGGATTTTTTCTTGGTCAACTTAAGTTAGATCCCAGTGAAGATATTGTTCCTATTTCAAATCAAGGTGGTGACCCTAACTATATTATTTCATCTGAGCCAAGGCTTAATGAAAAGATTCCATTTAATATTTTGCTTTACAAATGGAAAGAATTAGAGATAGAGTAAAAATAATTTTAATTTTGTTGTTGATTTTCGGAATTTTATTTTTTACCTATTTAATTAAAAGCACGAGCAAACATAGCAAAATTTTTAGAGCTGATATTTTTGGATCTTGATACTTTAAAGGTAAAAGATGAACAGACGAAAGAATATAAAAGGTTAAGTGAATTTGAGGAAGTCATGATAGCGGTTTTTATAAGCTATAATGATTGTCAAACTTGTATTGAAGCAATTATGCAAGATATTTTAAGGTATAAATCTGGCTTGAAATTAAAAAAGGAAAACATTGCTTTAATCGTTGCAGGTGGCAGTGATGAGTTTTTGAAATTTGTTAAATATAGATTTGCCAAATACTTTGACCTATTCACTTTAGAAGTTAAAATTAAAACACCACTGATTTTTTTCATTAAATTAAAAAAATATGTTTTAATTGAACCGTCCGTAGAAAGCATTTTATATTTTTCTCAAATGGTTGATTCTTTAATTTTTAACCAAATCAAGAAATAAAAGGGTGTTACATTTAAAGATAAAGTAACTTATTTATATGACGGGCTGGTATGTATAAAAAATTAGGATGGTTCCATGAAAATTATATTTAAATTTTCTCTGATTCTCACTGCAACTCTCGGGGTTACCTTAGGGCATTATTTTAAATCTTCAAAAATAGAATCAAGTTTAATTTCATTGAGATTTGAGGATTTTGCTAAAGCATGTAAGCAGGAGAGCACAGGTAGATTATGGCGAAGAGTTCAGTTAGATACTCTGTTTTCAATTCGTGGATATGATGGGAATCCAATTTTTTATCCTTTGAAAGTTTATGTTGATAAAGATAATAATATTTACGTTCTTGATGTTCATGCGCCTGCGGTTTTAAAATTTTCTCCAAGAGGAAGCTTCTTAAAGAAATTTGGAAAGGGCAGGGGTCAAGGTCCTGGCGAATTTCAAAGCCCAATTGATTTCTCTGTTTCTTTTGATGGCTATATATATGTTTCTGATATAGCAACTCATCTTGTGACTATTTTTGATCCGTATGGAAATGTTCTTAAAGCATTAAGAACTGATGGGATTCCTGGTCATATAGCAGGGATTAGCAAGAGGGAGTTTGTCGTTCAGCGTTTTGGGGTTGGCAAGATGTTTCAAAAATATAGTGTTGATGGTAATTTGTTATCTTCTTTCGGTGAGTTTTTAAAGGAGCAGTATTCCTATGCTATACCCATTGGTGTAAAAATGGTTTCAGTTGATAAGGAGATTTATTGTGCGTTTGTTATGGGTGGATATATATTAGCGTATGATGTTAATGGGGCGTTAAAATATTTTTGTGAAACAATAGATAGATTTCCCTTTCCCGAGATGAAGGTAACTCAAAGTAGGGAAAAAGATGCAAATGTTGTAAGTGTTACTCTTGACCCCAATGCTCCGGTTTCGGCTCTTGATATAAGTGTAAGTGATTCATTGCTTTATATACTTGCTGGGACAGCTTCAAAAAAGGAAGGCGGGGTGGTTATAGATGTTTATCATAAAAATAATGGTAGATATTTGTATTCATTCAAATTTTCCAAAATGTCGGACACCGAAGGAGTTCAATCTTGCGTTGTATCGGGTGAATATATCTATACAGCAGAAATTTTAAAGGATGGCAATACATGTGTTAGAAAATATAAGTTCAAAGTATATAAAGATTAAAAATTTGGGCAAACTGTCATGAGTGATCTAATTAATGTTTAAATGAGCAAGATATTTTGGGGAATTTATGAGTTGAAAATTGTTGCAGGAGTTAATCGGGGGCGTGATGTAAAAATTTTCTGTAAAAAATTTCCGTAAATTTTTTCCGTAAAAATTTTCCCCTTTTCTTGACAAAAAATTTTTGATGATTTAAATTTTAATTGAAAAAATTAAAAAACATAAACGTAGGGTAATAAAACGAGGCGACTTGTTTTATACGGTTTAAGGATTTTGTTGTTTGTATTAGTTATTTTCAGTGTTTTTGTTGGGTCGCATTTGTTATTTAGTAAGCCGAGTTACGCTGAATTGCCAAAGTATAGTGTTGTTGTTTGTGTTGGTCCTCTTGTTATTTGCATTCCAGGAAGCACGTATTATTGTTGTGTTGAAGGTTGTCCCGTTTGACTTTTAGATTAACTTAAAATTTAAAGGGAGGTTTTAGATGCGTATTTTTACATTCTTAGCTCTGTTCATTATTGGAATTGCTGTTGGGATCATAATAGATAACTATGTGATTGGTAAAAAACATATGGAGGCACAGAAAGCAGCTGAGGTTTATTATGATATGTTGTTAACATTAAATGGTATTGGGACTTATACAATACGCAATCCGTTTGTTATAAGAACTCCAGATTCATTGCCGGTGGTTATGGGTTTAATTAGTCCTTCAACCTGCTTTTCATGTATAAAGGATCAACTTTCAATCCTTGAGAGATTTGTATCGGATAAAAAGGTTGCTGGTGTTATTTTTCTTTCTCCCTATAGAAATTCAAGGGAGCAAATTGATGTGGTGAATAAATTTAAAAGTTATAGTTGGGTAATTGTTAATCCTGTGCCTGACACTAATTTTTTTAGCATGTTTGGAAATGTTGGCAAGTTTGGCAACTTTTATTATCCGGTGTATTTAATAGGTGGGGGTAAAATTAAAACAACTCTTTTCTTTGCATCTCTCCCAGATACAAGTTTATTCAAAGGGTGGCTTGAGCAGACTTTAAAGTAAAAATTATTAATGCGGATGAGTCTTAATTTAAGATTTTTAATTTGTGTATTAATTGTTTTGCATTTCAACTGCAAAAGAGGCTATGAAAAACAACAAGAGGAAATCACGATAAAGTTGAGTAAGCGGCTTAGTTTAGCTTTTGATTCTCTATTTGTTATCAAAGGTGAGTTAAGATTTAAGTATCCCGAAGGTGAGCATATCAGCGATTTTCTTCCTAATGATATTTGTTTTGTTGGTGGGAGATATTTCGTTGTATCTGTTGATAGGAGAAGAATAATTCAGTTTGATAGCTCGGGTAATTTTCTTGGTTTTATAGGCAAAGGTGGTGAGGGTCCTGGTGAATTTAAGGCAATTTTAGGATTATCAACGGGCTTAGGTAAAAATATAATAGCTCTTGGCGCAATTCCATTTAAAGTTGTGATTTACAAATACCCCAATTATAATGATTTTGAGGAAATTAAACTGCCCACAATCGCGCTTGATATAGTTCAATTATCTTCAAATAAATTTGTATTTTACAGTCTGTATACTAAAAATTTACTTAATTTATTGTCCGAAGAAGGTAAGATTTTGATGGAAGTTTTACAACCTTCTAACGAGAAATTAAAATTGTTTTCAGCGCAAGCATACACTGGTTTTATGTTTGAAACTTCAAATGCTGGCTTTTTCTTTTGTGATCCTATTTCAGGTTACATATTCAGATATGATTCGGCTTTAAATTTAATTTGTAAATATGTTCCCGAGGATAATCTAAAAAAATTCTTTGGCTTTCCAAAACCTTATCCTCAAGATTTATCACCTTACGAAATAACCCAAGATCACATTAGTTATTGGAAAAGTTTTATTCACCCCCTTTCAGGTGCGTCCTTAAATGATACTTTGTTTATAGTTCAGTATTACTCATCTAAAAATATGAGAAATTGGGATAAGTTTAGCTTTAATTTAGTATCCGTTTCCGGTGAAGCTTTATTAGTTAATTCATCCGCCCCACACAATGGGATGCTGATATTTCCTGGGGGAGATGAAATTCTTGAAATTGTTCCAGGCGAACTGAAAGGTACAACTATAACTGAGGCTAAAATTTTTCGGTATAAATTGAGGCAGTCTGTAAAAGCCAAGGTAGAACCATTAAATTGATTTTAAATAATTCTAGCTTCAGCGTTAATAGTGATTGGTATTATATTTACCTTTGTAAATTATTCAAAAGCTCAAACTAAGCCAACGCGTGTTTATAATTTTACTGCTGGGCGTTGTGAACCAACCCCTGTTGATTGTTTTGATGATATTGTAATAGAACCACCTCATTAAGAGATAAGAAAGTAGGAACGAGCTGGTTTCCAACTCTTTTTGTTAAAATTAAGGAAATTAAGGAAAAAATGAGGTTTATATTTGTTGTTCTTATACTTTTTACTGCTTGCGAGTATGTAAAAAAGTTAGATAATAAATGCTATGAGTCCAAATCAGAGAATAAAGGTTGCAGGCTATATAAAGTAGGCGAGATAAAGTTAAATGAGAATCATAAGAAGTTTATAGGTGAGATTATGAATGCAAGGGTGAAGTATAAGAAAATGTTTTTAAGCGATAGGGTTAGCCCTGTTGTTTTGGTAATAAATATGAAGGGTGAAATAGAAAAAATCATTGGTAGAAAGGGTAAAGGTCCGGGAGAGATGTTGGAAGTTTTGAGTTTAGATGTTAATGATGGTTTAATTTATCTGTATGATATGGGTAACAGGAGATTTAATGTTTTTGACACAAGTGGGAATTTTTTAACTTCTTTTAATTTATCTTCAAATTTATATGGTTTAACTTATATCAAAGCAAGGGGAGATAAACTTTATTTAAGCGTAATTGAGCCTAAATTTTTGAATCCCAACGAAATCTATAAATCAAGAAATATCGCTGTTATTGATACGAGCGGGAACTTGTTAGCTTTGTTTGGAGAGAGGGATAATATTTTCAAAAAATTTAAATCAAGATATTTTAATGCAGTGTTTGATTTTGATAAGCTTGGGAATATTTATGTTGCCCAATCTGGAACATATAGAATTTACAAATATGACGATAAAAATAATTTTTTGAAGTGTTTCGGTCACCGGGGGAATTTTAATTTGATTGACCAAGATATACCTTGGGATTTACCAATTCATAAAACCATTGAGTTGATTTTGAAGTATTCAGATACCTGGTCAATCCATGTTGTAGATTCGCTAATTTATTATCAATTTGTCAATCTAACGATTGAAGGTATAACCCGAAAAGATCCGTTTTATCATCACTATTATTTGAAGGTTTATGATATTGATGGGAATTATATTCAATCGGACATAAAGTTGCCTGGTGAGATTCTTGATATAGATGAAGAGGGTAATATTTACATTTACGAGGATAATGAGCCTGGGAACAGGAGGATAGGTATATACAGGCTGGAGATTACCACAAGGTAAGGTTCGTTGTGATTGTGATGGAAGATGATTGTGTATCTTGCTTGCTATTGATATGGGGTGATAGAAAAGATTATAGACAAGTTTTAACCAGAGGTAAGGTGTAAAATTTTTCCTTCGGATGGGGAATAATTTAAGCCGAGCGATATTCTGTGCTTTTCTTATTTTGTTTATTCGCTTATCTTTGGTTAATTTTAGTTCCAGAGTCAGAGAATTTTATGTTTAAAAATAAAAGTTTTTGTGCGATGTTTAAATTTACAGAGGATCAACTTCTTCGGTTGTTTAAAAATTTTGAAAAGAAAAAAATTGCCGTTGTTGGTGATCTTATGCTTGATAGGTATATTTGGGGAAGTGTAAACAGGATTTCTCCAGAGGCACCAGTTCCCGTGATTGAGGTTGAGGGAGAGGATTCAAAGCTTGGTGGAGCTGGAAATGTGGCTAACAATATAAAATCACTTGGTGCTTTCCCATTGCTGATTGGAGTTATCGGGGATGATAGAGAGGGTGAAATTTTCCTTGACCTGATGAAAAAAGAGGGATTTAATACTGGTGGGATTATAATTGACAGTTCAAGACCGACAACGGTTAAAACAAGGGTAATAGCACATAGCCAGCATGTTGTCAGAATTGACAGGGAATCAAAAGAGCCGATAAATTACAAAATTCAGGAAAGGATAAAAGAAATAATCCTTCAAAATTTGCATGAAATAAGTGGAATAATAATAGAGGATTATAACAAGGGAGTTATAGTTAGAAATTTAATTCACGATTTGATTGAAATTGCCAATAGTTATGGTTTAGTGATAACTGTTGATCCGAAGTTTGATAATTTTTTTGAGTTTAAAAATGTGACGGTTTTTAAGCCGAATAGGAAGGAAGTTGAAGATGTACTTGGTCGCAAACTTGATTCCGACGAAAAGGTTATTGAAGCGGGGAAAATAATACTTGATAGGTTAAAATGCGAATATCTTCTTCTGACAAGGGGAGAGAAAGGAATGACGCTTTTTAGCAGAGATGGTGAAATAAAGCATATACCGACAAAAGCGAGAAAAGTGGCGGATGTATCAGGTGCTGGTGATACTGTTATATCTACGATAACTGTTGCTCTTGTAAGTGGGGCTAATATAATTGAAGCAGCTGCCCTTGCAAATTACGCCGCTGGGATAGTGGTTGAAGAAGTTGGAGTCGTTCCAGTTGATAAAGAAAAACTTTTTAAAGCAGCTCTTCTTGACTCAAGGGGTGAATGGTGATGGGAAGGATTGTAAGCATAGATGAAATAGTTCAGATAAAGAATAAACTTAAAAGCGAAGGGAAGAAAATTGTTTTTACAAATGGATGTTTTGATATTTTGCACAGAGGTCATGTTGAGTATCTTGCAAAGGCTAAGGAGCTTGGGGATGTTTTGATAGTTGGATTGAACAGCGATTCATCTGTAAGGCAAATAAAAGGTGAGGGAAGACCAATAGTTCCTCAAGAAGACAGGGCTTTTATACTCTCAAATCTTGTATCTGTTGATTATGTTGTGATCTTTGATGAGCCAACGCCTTATAATTTAATTTCAAAAATTTTACCAGATGTTCTTGTAAAGGGAAGTGATTGGGCTATTGAAGATGTAGTTGGGCGGGATATCGTTGAATCCAGTGGAGGTCGTGTTGTCCTTATGGAATTGACGCCTAACAGATCAACAACGAACATAATTAAAACTATCCTTGAAAGATTTTGCGGGAGATGAAGAGATTTTTCAAAAAATTTTTTAAAGCAGTTTTTTACTTCTCCGCTTCTTTCCTCATCATCATCTCAGTTGTTTTGATAATTTCGCAAACGGAAAGATTTAGAGTTTTCCTTCATGATAGAATTGAATCTGAATTGAGGAAATCACTTAGTGGGGAAATTTATCTTGGCAAATTTTATGGAAATATATTCACAGGGCTTGGGATAGATGGATTTTATATTGGGGTTGATGGTAAAACTTTCATCAAAGCATTGAGCCTTGAGTTGAAATATGACCCCGTTGGTTTAATAAAAGGAAGTTATTCGTTTTATGAGTTGATCCTTTACAAGCCAGAGGTTTATTTGATAAGGGGGAAAGATGGGAAATGGAATTTTCAAAAAGTTTTTAAACCAAGCGAGAGAAAAGGGGAAACAAGGTTTTCTTTTTCGTGCGATAGACTTGTGATTGATGATGGGAAATTTGTTCTTGTTGATTCGTTAAGTCAGGGAAAGTCACACCTTGCGGATAGCTTGGATTGTATTGATTACCACAATTTTGTTGTGCATGATATAAATGCTGTTTTTAGTGGGAGCTATTCTTCGGAGAGAATTGATTTTAAAAAGATAAAGTTATCTTTTGTGGTTGATGAGGATAAGTTTTCGGCTGAAATAAATGGAAAGGTTTATGCTGATAGGAATAAATTAAAAGCAAGCGATTTTGAGATTATAACTGATGGTAGCAGAATTAAGTTTGATTTTTCCGCCGAGACAAAGGATGATCTCTTTGGACTTGATAAAAATAGCGTTGAGAATGTTTACATGAGCGTTTCGCTTCGTGCTGATAGTTTAAGTTTTGGTGAATTAACAAAATTTATTCCGCAGGTTTATTTTCTTTCTGGTTCTCCTTCGGTTGATGTTGAGGCAGAGGGGACATTGAAGGATTTGAAAGTGAAAGGTATAAAAGTAAAGGTTTATGATTCCGATATTTTTGTGGATGGTGAATTGAAAAACATATTGAACTTTTCTGATTTTTTGATAAATGCTGAGGTTAAAAACTCAAAAATTAAAATTTCAGACATAAGTAAATTTGTCAGCCTTGTCAAGTTGCCAGAGTTTGGGTTAGAATATGTTGAAGTGGAAGGACGATATGTGGGACATCCGCTTGAGTTCAATTCTGGATTGGGCTTGAAATTCGGGAATTCGTTGATAAATCTTGATGGGAATTTCAAGGTAAAGGGTAATTTTGTGTATAATTTAAATTTTAAAATTTCTGGCTTAGATCCGTATGAGGTTTTAAATCGTGAGGATTTGAAAGGGTTTCTCAATTTTTCTGGCAATTTGAATGGGGATGGTGTTAAGTTTGAAACGATGAAAGCACGAGCGAACATCAACCTTGAGGAATCTATGATAAATAAAATTTTGATCCCGAAGTCAAATTTCTGGTTTGAGGTGAAAAATGCCGAGATCAATGGTAGCTTTGTATCGCTTTCGGAAGGATTTAAGGGGTTGATTGACTTGAATTTAAAAAAATTTGGTGAGGGTGAATTTTTATTAAGTTTGAGTGGTTCTTTGTCCGAGCTTGATATTTCGCAGATAAGAGTTGATAAACCACATTTTTTGAGAAGTCATATTTCTGGTGATTTCAATTTAAGGTTCTGGGCTGGTGAAATCAACAGGATGGAGCTTTTCGCACAGCTGAATCCGTCTATCTTTGGAAATTATAGAATCAGTCAGTTGAGATTAAACGCAAAATATACTGTAAATGAAAGGAGGAAAGGTCTCATTGTTCAATCCAGCATGTTTGATCTAAATCTTGAAGGGGATTTTGACTTTAACGACTTTAGCAAATCGCTTGATCAAGCCATTAGAACTGTAGCTGGGGTTGCTGATGAAAAATTGAAATTTTCAAAGTTTGAAAAGCCCGAATTTTTGGGAATCAAAAATCCTGTTTATGTTGAATACAAACTAAAACTTAAAAACTTAACACCAATTTCCGTTTTTTCATTTGGTCAGCTTTTTCAGGCGATTGGGAATTTAAATGGCAGTTTTCTTGCCGATTCTCAGGGATTTTATTTTTACACCGGTGCTGATTTAAAGCAGATAAGATATACGAATTACAAGGCGGGAAAGATTGATACATTTATGGCTGACGGGTTCAAGGGCTCAATTGATTTAAGTTATAGTGAATTATTAAGATTTAAGGCAAGGGGGGAATTGAAGGAGTTTGTCTCAAGTGGCTTTGAGGTTGGGAGTTTGAATTTAAATTTAAATTACGATGATCCGGAATTTTATGCGGAAATTTCAGCGGATGGGAAGGGATGGGATTTTGAAATTGTCTCGCTTGCTCAGTTTAGTCATGATGTTAACAGATTTATTTTAAAAGAGTTTAATGGGGATGTTTGGGGAAATAAGGTTTTATTGACGGATGAGGTTGAAATTTTCCAGACAAAAAGCGGGGTTATAATTAATCCTTCTTCTTTTGTTTTCAATGAGCAAAGAATTTATGTTGCTGGATTTGTAGATAAGCGATCACAGCAATTGAGAGTGTGGGGTGAGAATTTAAATCTTAATAAACTTTCCAAAAGTTTTACATTTTATGGCAGTGTTGATTTCTCATTTTTCGTTTATGGGACGCGTGATAATCCGAATTCGGAAATTGAAATTTTCATTAAAGATTTTAGATATAAAGATTTGCAGGCTGGGGAGATTGAATGTTTCGGGAAAGTTGAGGACGATATGATAAAGTTGAATTCCGTTCTTGTGATCAATGCGGGTGAGATGAGCTATAATGCGATGGATATCTCTGTTTCAATTCCGATGTGGTTTAAGCCAGATGTGAAAATAAGATATCGTGAACCATATGTTACGGGTAAGGTTAGACTTTTCAGGTTTCCAGTTGCAATTTTTGAGCCAATTATTGGGGGTGTTTCTGAGTTGAAGGGTGATATAACTGCTGATGTTGACTTTAGCGGGACTTTAGATAAACCAAATTTTAAGGGCAAATTTTCGTTGCAGAATTGTATATTCAAATTTAACCAGAATAGAAAGTATTATCTTGTCTATGGGAGTGGGAGGGTTGATTCAAATATGGTTTATGTGGATGATTTGAATTTGTGGAACAATCCAGATGATTACGGGGATGGAGAGGTTCAAATAAAGGGGAAAGTTTATCTTGACGGTTTTTCAGTTTCAAGTGGTGATTTTAAAATTAATGGCAAATTATTGGTGGTTGATAAGGAAGGTTTTGGGGCTACTGGAATTTATGGGCGGGTTATTGCGGAGACTGGGGCAAATGGTTTAAGTTTAAAAATTGACACGACAGGATTTTATCTGAATGGTGAAATTTTACTTTCTGATGTCAATGTAAATTATCTTCCAAAGCAAGCTGTTAGTATAGGGCGAGGGACAGGCTTTGAGTATGTTTATGTAAGTTCGGCGGATACACTTGAGAAATCAAAATCTACGACAGAAGAGCTTGTTTATCTTGATGTTCCTATTAAAACTACCGAGGTTCAAGATGAAAATAAAAAAAGGCGTGGTTTTTTATCGGAGCTAAATTATGACTTAAAAATTTCAACTTCAAAGGAATCAAAACTTAATGTTGTTCTAAACAGTCAAACTGGTGAGGAATTTTATGCGGAATTTACGGGTGATTTAAATTTAAGGCGTTTTTCTGGTTCAACGCTTGCCCATGGTGAGGTGATAATACTTGACAGGTCGTATTATAACTTTTTCAAGCGGTTTAACGCAAGTGGTAAGTTAAAATTTACAGGCGATCTTAATAATCCAGAACTTGATATTACGGCAAATTATACTGGGACACATACAGTCTTGACGGATACGCTTGGTGCTGGTAAAGTTGAGACAGTGTTAATTCAGCTTTTGATAAGTGGAACATTGTCAAAACCATCAGTGCGAATTCAAATGTTTGTTGATGGCGAGGATTATCAAAAGGTTTATCCGCATGGTGAGGTTGAATCCGATGCTATTTCATTTCTCGTGACGGGAAGATTTAAAGATGAACTTACAAGGGGCGAGGTTAGCATGTTTACGGAGAATCTGTGGTCATCTACTGGAGCAGGGCTTTTGAGCAGTATTGTTTCAGGAGTTATCACAGGTGTTTTAAGAGATATTTTGGGTGGGTTTATAACGAGCACTGAAGTTGGGTATTATTCAGGTTTCAGGGGTCTGAGGATAACGGGTAATATTGGTGGGGCGATTGTTCAAATCGGTGGGGATATTTTTACGGATATTTCAAAATCTGTCGTCGTTGTGCAATATCCGTTGTTTAAAAAACTTTTCGGGGGAAGCCTGACAATTGAATATCAGAGAAAACCAGTTCAGTTCTATCAGGAAAAGGAAATTTTAAATAAACTTGGGCTTTATTACAGAATAAGGCTATGAGGAAAGAGATTGAGATTTCAGAGCTTAAGGAAAGAATTTTAAAGTTCTTAAGAAAGAGAGCCAGAAAGTCGTTTCGGGCAAAGGAAATTGCTAAGAGGCTTGGATTAATTGATGAATATGAGATGGGCATTGTTAAACAAGTTTTGATGGAAATGGTTGAGCGTGGCGAGATTTTGAAACTTCCAAGGAGCAAGTTTAAATTCAAGCCGAATCCGAAAGTTTTAGTTGGACGGCTTACGGTGAACCCAAATGGTTATGGTTTTGTGGAAGTTGAAGATGAACAAGATGGGATAAAAGAAATTTTCATTCCACCAAGATTTATCCATACCGCGATTGATGGTGATAAGGTAGCGGTTTCAATAGTTGAAAGAAGTAAGGGAGAACTTCCGATAGGTGAAGTTGTTGATGTGATTGAGCGTGGGAGAAAAGTTATAACGGGAGTTTTGTCCAGGAGAAAAGGAATTTATTTCGTAATCCCGGATGACAAACATTTGATTCGCGATTTTTACATAAATGAGAAAAATGTTAAGAAATTTAATGCGAAGGTTGGGGATAAAGTTGCGATTGAACTTGTTGATTGGATTGATGAAGGATTTGGTCCAGAGGGGAGAATTGTTGAAGTTTTGGGGCGTGCTGGCGAAAGCGACGCTGAAATTCTCGCAATTGCGAGAAATCATGATTTCCCAACTCGTTTCCCCGATGATGTCCTTGAAGAAGCAGAAAAAATCCCAGATGAAATTCCAGAGTCTGAGTATAAGAAACGACTTGATTTGAGGGATTTAGTTTGTTTTACCATTGACCCTGAAGATGCGAAAGATTTTGATGATGCGGTTTCACTTGAAATTTTACCAGATGGGAAATATAAACTTGGGGTTCACATTGCTGATGTGAGTTATTATGTTAAAGAGGGAAGCAAAATTGATCTTGAAGCGCTTAGGCGGGGAACGAGCGTTTATCTTGTTGATAGGGTTATCCCAATGTTACCTGAGAAGTTGTCAAACAATGTTTGCAGTTTAAATCCAAATGTTGATCGTCTTGCTTACTCTGTTTTTATGGTTGTTAATTCAAATGGAGTTGTTGAGAGTTATTCTTTCCATAAAAGCATCATAAGAAGCAAGCGCAGGTTTACTTATGAAGAGGTTCAAAGGATAATTGAAACAGGTGAGGGTGACTATGCTGATGTAATTCTTGAGATGCACAAGTTAAGCAAAATTCTTCTGAAAAAGCGACTTCGTGAGGGAAGCATTGATTTTGAAACCCCGGAAGTTAAGTTCAAACTTGATGAGGATGGAAGACCGATTGAGATTATAAAGAAGGTTCGGCTTGATAGCCACAGATTAATTGAGGAATTTATGTTGCTTGCGAATCAAACGGTTGCAAAACATGTTGGAAAGATGAAGGGGAAAAATCGTGAGTATCCATTTGTTTACAGGGTTCATGATTTGCCAGATCCAGCGAAGTTGAAAAATCTTGCAGAGTTTGTGAGGAAATTGGGATTTAAATTTGATGTCAATTCAAAACCTTTATCAAAATCAATTCAGAAGTTGCTTGCTCAAGTTAAAGACACGGAATATGAATATCTTGTAAATGACATAGCGATAAGGTCAATGGCGAAAGCGATTTATTCGGAGAAAAACATTGGACATTTCGGTCTTGGATTTAAATACTATACCCATTTTACATCACCGATAAGAAGATATCCAGACCTTGTGGTGCATCGCCTTCTTTACGAATACATGGAGAAGAAAGTTGATGATAAAAGATTGAATGAAATAGCTGGGAAATTACCACAGATTTGTAAACATTCTTCGGAGATGGAAATAAAGGCAATGGAGGCTGAAAGAGAGTCTGTCAAGCTGAAGCAGATTGAATATATGAAGGAACATATAGGTAAGATTTTTGATGGGATAATTTCTGGAGTTGTTGAGTTTGGTTTGTTCGTTGAAATAAATGATATACTTGTTGAGGGGCTTGTTAAAGTTAAGGATTTAACTGATGATTATTACATTTACGATGAAACTCAATATGCGTTGATAGGTAAATATACAAAGAAAATGTATCGGCTTGGGGATAAGGTTAAGGTTCGGGTTGTGAGGGTTGATGAAACTATGAGGGAAATTGATTTTGTTCTCCTTGGGAAAATATCAAGATAAAACTTGATGGCGAAAATCTACATCGGGACATCTGGTTATTATTACAGGCATTGGATTGGAAGATTTTATCCAGAGAAACTGATAAAAGATAAATGGCTTGAGTATTATTCAAAGGTTTTTGACACGGTTGAACTTAACACGACATTTTATCATCTTCCGAGAGCTAAAACGCTTGAGGGCTGGATAAGGAAAACCCCATTTCATTTTCTTTTCTCCGTGAAAGTTCATCAGGTTATAACACATATCAAAAAGTTGAAGGATGTGAGGAGTGATTTTTACGGGTTTATGAAGGTAATAAAGCCATTGAGGGTTTACAATCGTATAGGATGCATTCTTCATCAATTTCCGCCGACGCTTGAATATGATACATCCCTTTTGAGGGATTATATCTCTTTGCTCCCGAAGGGATATAGGCATGTGTTTGAGTTCAGGAATGCTGAATTTTTTAACGACACAATTTTTTTAATTTTAAAGGAAAATGGGATTGCGTTATGCATTTCACACATGCGTGGACTTTTTGCCCCACCTATTGCGACTTCAGATTTCGTCTATTTTAGATTTCATGGACCCGAGGAAAGATACAGGTCAATTTACAATGACGAGCAAATAGAAGATTTTGCGAGGTTGATATGGAATTTTTTGCTGGAAGATAAAATTGTTTTTGCTTATTTTAATAACGATTACAATGCGTATGCGGTTGAAAACGCAATAAGTTTAAAGAAAAGCCTCTTAAAACTTATCAATTCAAAACAAATTGAGGATGAAGATGAGAATAATTAAAATGTTGCTTTTAAACTTGGTTGTCGCTTTTACAATGTTTTCTCAAATAACAATTGAAAATTTTTTGACAAATGACGCAAGAAAAGCGATGGATTATATTACCGAAGATTACATCAGAGCGAATGTTCAATTTTTATCCCATGATTTGCTTGAAGGTAGAGGTACTGGGTCTAAAGGGGAACTTCTTGCAGCGACTTACATAGCGACGCAGTTTAAACTCATGGGGCTTGAGCCCGGCGGGGATGATGGTTCATATTTCCAGAAAGTTCCTCTATCCGGAATTACAACTTTACCAGATGAGGAAATGATTGTGAAAGGTAAGGGCAAAACGATAAGGTTTAAGTATTATGATGAATTTATCGCTGTTTCTGGGGTTAAGAAAGATTTTGTATCAATAAAAGATGCAGAGATTGTTTTTGTTGGTTATGGAATTGTTGCTCCAGAGCAAAACTGGGATGATTATAAAGGGGTGGATGTTTCCGGTAAGATATTGTTGATGTTGAATGACGATCCTCCAGCAACACCAGATGAGCCAAATCTTTTTGGGGGTAAGGCAAGAACTTATTATGGTAGATGGACTTATAAATATGAAATTGCTGCGAAAAAGGGAGCGCTTGGAGCTATAATAATTCATACGACTCCATCTGCTGGATATGGATGGAATGTCGTTCAAAGCTCATGGTCTGGTGAGGAATTTGAACTTGCCAATGATACGGAACCGAAGGTCTTGCTCAAAGGTTGGCTCACAGAAGATGCAACAAGGAGAATGCTCGCTCTTGTTGGTAAGAACCTTGATGAACTTGTAAAGATAGCTCAAACCAGACAATTTAAACCGGTTGATCTTGGATTAAAGTTATCTTTAAATATGAGGGTTAAGTTCAGGGAGATCACATCTCAAAATGTGATAGGTATTTTACGGGGCGGTGATGAGAAATTGAAAGATGAGTTTGTTGTGATTACCTCACACCATGATCATCTTGGAATTGGTAAGCCAGTTAATGGTGATTCAATTTACAATGGAGCTCTTGATAATGCTTCTGGAGTATCAGCGATGCTTGCAATTGCGAAGGCGTTTTCTGAACTTAAAGTTAAGCCACGCAGGTCTGTTATGTTCATTGCTTTGACGGCGGAAGAAGCTGGGCTTCTTGGGTCAAGATATTTCGCTCAAAATCCAACAGTTCCACCTGTTAAGATAGTGGCAAATTTAAATGTTGACGGAATTAACATTTGGGGTAGGACAAGAGATGTCATTTTGATAGGGATGGAGAAAAGCACACTTGGTGAAATAATAAATGAAATTGCAAATAAATATCAAGGTAGATACGCAAAACCCGATCAATTTCCAGAGCTTGGATTATTTTATAGGTCAGATCAATTTAATTTTGCGAAGGTGGGTATTCCTGCTGTCTTTTTTGATAATGGGGTTGAATATGTTGATAAGCCAGAGGATTACGGTAAAAAAGTTGTTGAAGAATATATAGCAAAGAATTATCATCAACCAAGTGATGAGTACAACGATTCTTGGGTACTTGATGGAGCAGTTGAAGATGCTAAACTTGTTTTTATGACAGTGTATTATCTTGCAAATTCTGATGCGAAGCCTGAATGGAAGCCAGACAGCGAGTTCAGGTTGATAAGGGAACAAATGATGAAGTAAAAAATTTCTGGGGCGCTTTTGCGCCCCTTTTTAGAGCACATATAAAAATTTTGTGTTGAGGGATGAAAAATTACATTGAATATATCTTGTTTAAGTTCTTCGTTCTGCTTTCAAATCTTTTACCTTTTAGGGTTTCACAAAGACTTGGGAAAGCCCTGGGAATTTTTGCGTATCACTTTATACCGTATAGAAAAAAGGTGGCTCTTGATAACTTGCGAAAATCATTCCCGGAGAAAAGTGAAAAAGATATAGCGAAAATTTTGAAGATGGCGTATGTTAATTTTTTTATAACGATTTTTGAGTTTATGAACTTTCAAAAGTTGAAACCTGATGATTTCAAGAAAATGGTGACAATTGAAAACTTTAATTATGTGATTGAGGGGTTAAATAAAGGTTGTGGTTTAATTTTGATGTCTGGGCATTTTGGAAACTGGGAGTTGAGCGCTGTTGTCTCGGGGCTTGAAATTGGAAAACCATTGAATATAATTGTAAAAAGACAGAGGAACAAATTCGTTGACGAAGAAATAAATAAGTGGAGGTGCTTGTTTGGAAATAAGGTTATACCGATGGAGAGAGCATTTCGTGAATCGCTGAAAATTTTATCTGAGGGTGGTATAGTTGCGTTACTTGCTGATCAAAGTGCTCCGAAAGAGGGGCTTTATGTTGATTTTCTTGGAAGACCTGCTTCAACATTTGCAGGACCTGCCGTTATGTCACTTAAAACTGGTGCACCAATTGTAATGGGCTTTGCTGTGAGAGATAGAGGATTTAATTATCGGCTTATATTTGAGAAAGTTGATTTTGAGCCGTCTGAAGATGAAGGAGAAAATGTGTTAAAACTTACCCAAATTCATACATCAATTCTTGAAAAATACATTCGTCTCTACCCCGACCATTGGCTTTGGTTTCACCGAAGATGGAAACACAGCCCGGTAAAGAATTTAAATCATACGACAAAATGAGCATTGAAAATTGGAGAAGAATTTTGGTGATACAAACTGCATTTATCGGGGATGTTGTCCTTTCACTTCCATTGGTTCAAGTTTTGAGGAAAAATTTCCCAACCGCAAAAATTGACTTTATGCTTATCCCAAGAACCGCTGAACTTTTAAGAAATCATCCGGATGTTGATGAGTTAATAATTTTTGATAAAAGGGGCAAGGATAAAGGGATAAAAGGAATTATTAAAATGGTGAGAATTATTTCAAAGGGAAACTACGATGTTGCATTTATTCCTCATAGACATTTCAGAAGTGCAATTATACCTTTCCTTGCTGGGGTTAGAATTCGGGTTGGGTTTGATAAAAGTGCATTTAAATTTCTTTACACTTATGTGGTTGAATACAGGCAAATTCATGAAATTGAAAGAAACCTTTCATTGCTTGAACCTTTTGGGATAAAGGTAAATATGAAAGAACTTCCCAATCTTTATCCGTCTGATTATGATAAATTTTATATTGATGGGCTTCTTTCAGGTGTAAATTCAAGGATAATTAGCATTGCGCCAGGTTCTGTGTGGGAGACAAAGAGATGGTTGAAAGAAAGATTTGCTGAGCTTGCGAGGTTTCTTTCTGATGATAATTTTGTGGTTGCACTTATCGGGGGTGAGGAAGATTTTAAACTCTGCGAGGAAATAAGGAGAATGAGCGGAAGCGAGAAAGTTTTGAATTTTTGTGGGAAATTGAGTTTGCTTCAGTCTGCGGAATTAATTCGTCGGTCTATTGTTTTGGTTTCAAATGACACAGCCCCGATGCATATTGCAGTTGCGATGCGAACCCCTGTAGTTGCTATCTTTGGTTCAACAGTTCCAAAGTTTGGATTTTATCCATACGGTGAAAAGGATAGGATCGTTCAGGTTGAAAATCTTTATTGCAGACCGTGTGGAATTCACGGGAGAAGAAAGTGCCCCGAGGGACATTTTAAATGCATGAGATTAATAGAAACCGAAAAGGTTTATTTAGAGGTCAAAAATTTAATCCGATCGCTTGAATGATTTTTTCCGTCGCTCCAATGTTTGAGCTGATGAGCTCGTAAGATTTCCTGCCAGATTTGTTTCTCAAGTTTTCGTCCGAAAGAAGTTTTCTGAGTGTTTTGTAAAATTCTTTTTTGTTTTTCACTATGAACCCGCCTCCAATTTTAGCAAGGTTTTGGGCTTCTGGGGAATTGTTAATTTTTGGTCCGTATATCACAGGAATTCCATAAGTTGCGGGTTCAAGAACATTGTGAATTCCTTGTTTGAAACTCCCGCCAACATATGCGATATCAGCATAAGCGTAAATTCTCATAAGATATCCAACTGAATCAACGATTATAACTTTTTCGGAGTTGTAATTTTTAATCTTTGAAAATCTTATGAAAGTTATTTTGTCTTTGAGTTCTTTTTCAATTCTTTCAAGGTTTTCTTCGGTCGGTTCGTGAGGAACGAGAATGGTCAAAAGTTCTGGCTCGTATTTTTGAATTTTTATTACCACTGGTATGACAACTTTTTCGTCATCCTCCCAGCTGCTTCCGATGACGAAAATTTTCTTTTTCCCTTTGTCTTGTTTTATTACATCATCTGGAAAGATTGGTTTTTTCAATGCTTCTTTGCTCCTTGAGAAAACTTGGTCATATCTCGTGTCCCCAGTTGAAAGGATAATTGGTTTCTTTAAGTTTAACTTTGGAAGGTTTTTCTCGTCATCTTTTGAGATTAAAAATATATAGTCAATGAGTTCGTAAAATGTGCTATAAAAAATGCGCTTAAGAAATGATGCTGTTTTTCTTTCGTCAACAATTGCATTTGCAAGGCAAATTATGAAGTTGTTTTTTCTGGCCATGTAAAGGTGATTTGGCCAGATGTCGTATTTCATCAGAAAAAAATATGTCTTTTCAGATTTTATCAAATTTGTAAATTTTTTCGCGTTAAAAATGGAGTCAAAGGGGATATATGAAATAACATCGGCAAGCGGGTAATTTTTTGAATGTTCATATCCTGATGGTGAGAAAAAAGTGACAATGATATTTGGATTAAATTTTTCTTTTAGTTTTGAGATCAATGGTTTTGCTTGTTCAAATTCGCCAAGAGATGAGGAATGAAACCAAAATGTGGGTTTCTGCGGGTTAAATTTCTCTTTGATTTTGTCTTCAAGATTTTTGAATAAATTTTTCCTTCCTTTTATCCCTTTTTTAACCTTTTTGTTAGAAAGCGAGAGGAGATGAAAGAGAATGTAAAGAAGAGGGATTAAAATTAAGTTGTAAAGCGTCAGCAGAGCGATAAGTTTCAAATTTTTCATTTCAAGAATTTTTATCTTTTTGAAAGCCATATTTCTGGATTTTGTTGTTGTCTTTCATACCATATTTCAAAATGAACTATTGAGCCTTCAACTGAATCACCGCTTTTCCCGATCACTTGACCAGATTTCACCGTTTCACCTTCATTTACAAATATGTCTGATAGATTTGCATAAACGGTTCTAAACCCTCCGTCGTGAGTTATTATGATTAAGTTTTCAAAGCTTGGAAGCCAGAAGATTTTTGAGACCACGCCATCCGCCACTGCTTTAACTGGGCTGTCTTCTGGGACTGCGATATCAACGCCGTAATTTAATGTGACTGTTTTTAGAACAGGGTGAATTTGTTCGCCAAAATGATTTATAATTTTGCCGTCATCAACTGGCCAGGGGAGTTTGCCTCGCAATTTTGCAAAGTTTCCCTCAACTTTTGGAATCTCAATTTTTCTCGCTTTCTCTTCTTTTTGTTTTATTCTCTTTTCCTCTTCAATTAGTCTTGCGATCACGGCTTCAAGTTCTTTTATTGCTTTTTTCCTTCGTTCAAGTTGAACCTGGAGATTTTGTTTATCTTTTCTTATCCTCGCAAGTATTTCTTTTTTCTCTTTTATGCTTGTTACAAGGTTCATTTCTTCTTTTTCTTTTTCGGCAACGAGTTCTTTTTGTTTTAACAGAGCAAGTTCAAGTTCATCTTTTTGCTCTTTTAATCTAACCTGCATCGTATAGATTGAGTCAATTGTTCTTTTCCTGTGCTCTGAAAATTTTTTTAGATAAACTGTTCTTATCAACATTTGGTTAATTGATCTTGCGGTTAATATCAGTTCAAGGTCGTGGGTTCTTCCATGCTTGTAAAGTGCCTTAACATAGCCAGCATATTGTTCTTTCAGGGTTTGAATTTCATTTTCAGATTTATAGATTTCGTTTTGAAGGTGATTTATCGTTTTTTCGTTTTCTTTGATTTGTCTTTTCAATTCAGCAATTAATTTTCTTAAAAGGTTGTCTTTCTTTTCGTAATCGTCAATTAATTCAAGCGTGATCTTCTCTTCTTTTTGTGCCTGTTTGATTTTATCTTCAAGAACTTTTATTTCTCTTCGTAGTTGGTTCAGTTCTTCTCTTTTTTGCTTTATTTTATCCTGCGATAATAAATTCAGGTTTATTAGAAAAATCAGTGATAAATTTACAAGCCAAATTCTTTCCATCGTTGTGAGATTTTTTCTTTAATTTGCTCATCCATTTTTATTATTTCAAGCCATGGTTTGAAATGACCTTCTTCGCTTGATTTTCTTGTGCAGTCAACAGCCATTCTCCCGCCAAGGTTTGGGAGAACACGATGGTTAAAATTTCTTTCGTCAAAAAATATGTCTCTTTCTGGGTCAAATCTTGTGAACAAACCCCATAGAAGTTCGGTTTTATCATGGATGTTAATTTCTTCATCAACGATGAACATTATTTTAACTTTTTTATCCTTGTCAATTTCCCATATTTCCTTTGCGACTTCTCTGGCTTTGAAGGGTTTATCTTTTTTAATCTTGATGATCAGGATTCCATCAATTGGTCTTAACTCGTCAAGGATCTCGCCTTTTCCTTTTAGTTCAGGTAGATCAATTTTTTTAATTTCAAAGGGTTTTCTTTCTTTTTTCGGGGTCGCGTCAATTCCAAGTTTTGAGCCGTGATCTGTTAATGGTCCTGCGACATCAAGGGTATCAGTATGAGCATCTCTTACAAAAATTAAATCCTGTGAAAAATCAACCCATTTTAGAACTTCCAGTGCTACAGCCTTGAAATCTTCTGGGTTTATTGTTTTATCAACTGCTATCAAAATTTTCGTCAATGAAAGTTGTCCAAGTCCCCATATGCCCATCATTGCTTTAACTGCTTGTCTTGGGAAATAACTTTCAACAGATATTATTCCAAGGTTGTGAATTCCCGCTTCAATGCTAAGGTGCATTTGAATGATCTCGGGGAGGTTCATTTTTATTATCGGGAAGAAAATTTCAGAAATTGCCTTTCCGATCCATGCATCTTCCATTGGAGGTTTTCCGACAATTGTTGCTGGATAGATTGCGTCTTTCCTATGCGTTATAGCTGTGACATGGAGAAATGGGAATGGTTCGGCAAGCGAATAATAGCCGAAGTGATCTCCAAATGGACCTTCAATTTTTCTTTCAAATGGGTAAGCATAACCTTCAATTACGAATTCAGCATCTGCGGGAATTAGCAAGGGAACAGTTTTTGCGCTCACAAGGCGAATTTTTTTGCCAAGTAGATATGATGCGAACATTATCTCATCAAAGTTTGGAGGAAGCGGAGCTATAGCAGAAATTATAAGTGCAGGGTGACCACCAACTGCAATTGCAACGGGTAAAGGTTTGTTTAATTTTTCTGCTTTCCAATAATGGTATGCGCCTGTTTTGTGGCTTTGCCAGTGAAGTCCGGCTGTTTTTTCATCATAAATTTGAATTCTATACATCCCAATGTTTCTTTTTCCAGTTTCAGGGTCATGGGTTATGACAAGTGGAAGTGTGATGAATTTCCCACCGTCCTTGGGCCAGCATTTAAGGGCTGGAATTTCAAAAAGATTTGGGTTCAAGTTTACAACCTCTTGAACTGGAGCATTTTTTACAATTTTCGGTTTCAATGAGCGTAAAAGTTTTAGTAGATGTTTTCTATTTTTGATGATGTTTTTTAGATCTGGTTTTTCCATTAGAAATTCAATAATCCATTCAAATATCCTAGATGGCTCATTTCCTAAAGCGAGTTTAACCCTTTCGTATGTTCCGAATAGATTTATTACGATAGGGAATTTGCTGTCTTTGACATTTTTAAAAAGAATTGCCGGTCCACCCGATTTTACAACTCTGTCTGCAATTTCTGTGATTTCAAGTTCAGTTGAAACTTCAGCGTTAATTTCTTTAAGCTCGTTTCGCTGTCTTAAAATTTTAAGAAATGATCTTAAATCTTCGTGCAATTTGCGAAAGTTTTTTGTTTATAAAAATTTTAGTATAATTTAACAAAATCTAAACGGGCTTACAAACAAAGACTTTTTGACAATGTCTGTTGCGCTTTTCACTGGTTTCCCTGGGTTCATCGGGACAAGATTAATTAAAAGGTTGTTTTCCCATAGGGCTGATATTGAAAAATTTTATCTTCTCGTTCAAGAAAAATATCTTGATCTTGCGAATGAAACAATCAGAAAAATTCTTATTGAGTTCCCACCGTTATCTGAATCTCTTGAAGTTGTGAAAGGTGATATTACATTGCCAAACCTTGGACTTGAAAATCCAGAAAAAGTTAAGAAAGAGATAACCGAATGTTTTCATCTTGCAGCGGTTTATGATCTTGCCGTTTCCTTTGAAACTGGATACAAGGTTAATGTTAAAGGGACCGAAAATGTTGTTAAATTTTTGAGAGATTGTCCAAATTTAAAACGATTTAATTACATCAGCACAGCTTATGTTTCTGGTCTTGTTACAGGTGTCTTTACGGAAAATGATTTTGACCTTGGACAAGGTTTTAAAAATTTTTATGAGGAGACGAAGTTTCTTGCTGAGAAGCTTGTAAGGGATAACATGAGTTATATTCCAACGACAATTTACAGACCTGGAATAGTTGTGGGTGATTCAAAGACTGGGGAAACAGCGAAATTTGATGGACCTTATTATGTTATTCTCTTGATGATGAGGCTTCCAAGTTATTCTCCGTTTCCAAGGGTTGGCTCAGGTGAGGCTGAAGTTAACATTGTTCCGGTTGATTATGTTGTTAATTCAATCGCTTATTTAAGTCGTTGGGATGAGACCATAGGAAGGGTTTTTCATCTCACGGATCCAAGACCACATAAGGTTTTTGAGCTCGTTGAGATTTTTGCCCAACGACTTGGGAAGAAATTTATTTACTTCCAAATCTCACCACAGGAGATGAAAAAACTTATGAAGCCGAAAATAGTACAAAAGATTTTGGGTATGCCTGTTCAATTGATTGACTATTTTGATCATCATGTGCATTACGATTGTAGCGGTGCAACTGCGATATTGAGCCGTGGTTATATTGAGTGTCCTGATTTGCTTGATTATGTTGATGTTATGATTGATTTTGTCCGCAGGAACAGGAGGAAAGTTGCGAAGCATGGTTTGAGTTAAAGGCTAATTTTTGGAGTTTAGATTTCAACGGTTTTAAATTTAAGTAAAAATCAAAAATAAAATTAAGGAGAACATGGCTAAGATAAAATTTGGGACAGATGGATGGAGGGGCATAATTGCCCAGGACTTTACATTTGAAAATTTGACAAAAGTTGCGATTGCAACAGCGAAATTTTACAGGAAGCATAAAAAAATTAAAAATGGGCTTGTAATAGGTTATGACACAAGATTTCTTTCAAAAGAGTTTGCAGAGCATGTTGCAACTGTAATAGCAAATTTTGGGATAAAGGTATTATTGTCTGATGGATATTGTCCGACGCCTGCGGTTTCGCTTGCCATTCCCAAGTTCAATTGTGCCGGTGGGGTTGTGGTAACAGCAAGTCATAACCCCTACAAATATAACGGCTATAAGTTAAAAGGTGATTTTGGTGGACCAGAGGAGATTGAAAGCATTGAAAAAGTTGAGAAGGAAGCGAATAAAGTCTCCAAGTCTGAGTTTGAAAAATTGAGAAAATCTTTTGAGCAATTAAAGGAGAAAGGATTGATTGAACTTGTTGATTTAAAAAAGATTTATATTGATGATCTCAAAACAAAAATTGATTTAAGCGCCATAAAAAATTCCGGTTTGAAAATAATTCATGACGCAATGTATGGAGCTGGGCAGGGGATATTAACTCAGCTTGTACCTTCAGCTGTAGTAATACATAATGAATTTAATCCCTCGTTTGGTAATGTAAATCCGGAGCCAATTGCCAAAAATTTGGGTGAGCTGATGAAACTTGTCCCTGAGAAAGGTTTTGATATTGGACTTGCAACGGATGGAGACGCTGATAGAATTGGAGCTGTTGATGAAAAGGGGAACTTCGTTGACCCTCAAAGAGTATTTGCGATTTTGCTAAAATATTTTTACGAAGATAAAGGTTTAAGAGGTGATGTTGTTAAGACTGTTTCTGTTGGATTGATGGTTGATAAACTTGCGAAAAAGTATGGGTTGAAAGTTTATGAGCTTCCAGTTGGATTTAAGCATGTTGCAACACTTATGGTGACAAAGGATATAATGATCGGTGGGGAGGAAAGCGGTGGAATTGGGGTTAAAACACATATACCTGAAAGAGATGGATTGTTCCTCGGTTTAACAATATGTGAGATGATGGTTAAAAGAGGTAAAAAGTTATCTGAAATCGTTGATGAAATCTTTTCTGAAATTGGACCACACTTTTACAAGAGAATTGATTTGCATACGACAGAGGAACATAAGCAGAAATTACTCGGGAAGCTTAAAAAGGGATTAAGGGAGATTGCTGGTTATAAAGTTAACAATGTCTTGACAATTGATGGGTTTAAATTTTTCTTTGATGATGGTTGGCTTCTTGTGAGAGCGTCTGGCACTGAACCATTACTTAGATTTTACTGCGAGGCTGATGACCCTGCTAAGGTTGATAAGGTTCTTGATTGGATAGTTAATTTAAAGTAAAATAAAGCCCCGAGATCGGGATATTATCTGATTGATATTATCGGGAATCATTTTAGATTTTAACTCACCCCCTTTGATTCCCCTCCCGAAGGTCCTAAGGTCCTATGGACTCCTTAGGAGACCCTCCTAAAGGAGCCCTTTGGGCCTTTGGGGGATCGTCCCTAAGGTTCAAAGGTCCTATGGACTCCTTAGGAGACCCTCCAAGGGAGTCCTTTCGGACCTTAGGGGGACTCCTTTGGAGCTTCGCCGACTCTCTAATTTTAGAGAGGGGATTAGGGGGTGAGTCTATTTTTTCTATTTATAGAGAGTGGTAAAAGTGAGAAGCAGTTTCAAAAAATCATTTTTAACTCACCCCCTTCAATTCCCCCTCTCTATTTGATAGAGAAGGGGATAGGGGGTGAGTCATTTTATAGAGAAGGTGACAGAAGGTGAGTTAATCATTTAACGATTTTTCAATCCGTCGCTGGTTTCCAAGTAAATCATTAAGTGGGTTACTTTGTTGCTTTGTTCCTTGCAATAGCATTCTATCAGGCAACCTTATTGAGCTCAGGGTTTTATGTTATTTAAATGCTGAATGACCGGTGATATATTCACCAATTATAAGCGTATGAATGTCATGTGTTCCTTCGTAAGTTTTCACTGATTCAAGATTGTTCATATGTCTCATAACTGGATATTCATTTAGTATTCCATTTGCTCCGAGGATATCTCTTGCGAGGCGCGCAATTTCAAGGGCGTGATAAACATTATTTCTTTTTGCAAGTGAAACCTGAACATAATTTGCTTTTCCTTGATCTTTTAATCTACCAAGTTGGATGCACAAGAGTTGAGCTTTTGTTATTTCCGTGAGCATATAGACAAGTTTTTCTTGAACAAGTTGGAATGACGCGATTGGTTTGTCAAATTGAATTCTTGTTTTCGCATATTCAAGTGCTGTTTCATAGCAAGCCATAGCAGCTCCAACAGCTCCCCAGGCAATTCCATATCTTGCTTGAGTTAAACACATGAGGGCAGATTTTAAACCTACTGCTTTAGGTAATATATTTTCTTCAGGTATCCAGCAATCTTGGAATACAAGCTCACTTGTTACAGAGGCTCGGAGTGAATGTTTACCTTTCATTTCAGGGGCTTCAAAGCCTGGCGTTCCCTTCTCAACAAGGAAACCCCTTATAACTCCATCAAGTTTTGCCCATACAACTGCAACATCAGCTATTGAACCGTTTGTTATCCACATTTTTGTTCCGTTGAGGACAAACCCACCGTTTTTGTACTCCGCCTTTGTCCTCAATCCACCAGGATTTGACCCGAAATCGGGTTCAGTTAAACCGAAACATCCAATTTTTTCACCTTTTGCAAGTTTTGGAAGCCAATAATTTTTCTGGTCTTCACTTCCAAATTCGTAAATTGGATACATTACGAGGGCGCTTTGAACTGATGCAAAACTCCTGATCCCGCTATCCCCACGTTCAAGCTCCTGCATGATTAAGCCGTAGGCAACATTGTTAAGGTTTGCACATCCATATTTCTCCGGAAGCGTCGCCCCAAAAATACCGAGTTCTGCCATCTCAGGTATAAGGTGCGTTGGGAAAGTCCCTTCCATATAATGTTTTTCAATTATCGGTATAACCTTTTCATCAACCCATTCCCTAACGGTATCCCGAACCATTTTCTCTTCTTCTGTGAGGAGATCCTCGGTGTTGTAGAAATCAACGCCCTTGAATTTTGTTCCCACCAGCATTTCCGAATCCAATTTTGTTTTAAAACTTGATTTAAATTATCAAAAAAACTGGCTAAATACAAAAAGTTTTAGAGTTTTATTAGGCTTGAACAAAAGATAAAAATTTTTTAACTTTTTAAAAAGGAAAACAAAATTAAAATGAAAACATGATAAGGAAATTTTTTAACGCATTTGTCTTTACAATTTTACCTCTTTTTATTTTACTTGCTCAAACCTATACAATTGAGCAATACCTTAACATACGGAGTGCATCAAACCCGACTATCTCACCAGATGGTAAATTTATAGCTTATCTTACTGATGTAACTGGGACAAATCAAGTGTGGAAAAAGGGGTTGACATCTGGTTGTCCTGAACAATTGACCTTCTTTGATGAAAGGGTTCAATTCATTTCATGGAATCCCAAGGATAAATACTGGATACTTTTTGGAAAGGATGTTGGTGGAAATGAGCACACCCAACTTTTTCTTTTGAAGTCAGATGGGAGCGAGATAAGAAGATTGACCTACAAAGATGATGTCATTTATAACTTTGGGGCATGGTCAAACGATGGAGTTATGTTCGCTTTTACATCAAACGAAAGAAACAGAGCATTTTTTGATGTTTATTCAATGAACATTAAAACAGGACAAACAAAACTTGTCTGGCAAAATGATGGAAATAACTCTGTAGTCGCTTGGTCCCCGGATAACAGGTATATTGTCGTATCTCAAAACAGAAGCAGTTTTGATAACGATCTTTACGTTATTGAATATGAAACAGGTAAAGTTTATAACATAACTCCACATTCACAGCCAGCAAGATATTTTGGCGTTAAATTCTCAAAGGATGGGAAAAGAATTTATCTCCTCTCGGATGAAGGTAAAGAATTTGTTGGGATTGCCTACATTGAACTTCCTAATGGTAAGCTAAATTATATTTTCAACACCAACTGGGATGTTGAAACATTTGAGATCTCAAAAGATGGGAAATATCTTGTTTTTGTTCTCAATGTTGACGGGTATAGCGAAGTTTATTCCCTGAACATCGCCACTAAGAGGACTAAAAAATTGAATTTTCCAGCAGGCGGAATTGTTGGATCTCTTAGATTTACACCTGATGGGAGTAAAATTATTTTCACATATCAAAGCCCTGTTAAAAATCAGGATATTTATTACTATGATGTGAAGTCAAATACTTGTGTTCAGATTACGCAAAGTTCAACTGCAGGAATACCGCAAAGCTCGTTTGTTGAACCCAAGCTTGTTCGTTTTAAATCATTTGACGGGCTGGAGATACCAGGTTATCTCTATCTTCCAAAGAATGCTAAAAAAGATAGTTCATTAGCTGTAATTGTTTCAATTCATGGTGGTCCCGAAGCACAGGAATTGCCAAGATTTTCAGCCCTTTATCAGTATTTTGTTAATAACGGCTATGTGATTTATGCTCCAAACATTCGGGGAAGCACGGGATATGGGAAAACTTACGCATCGCTTGACAATACGACGAAGCGTAAAGATGCGATCAAAGATGTTGCCATGATTCCTGAATTTCTTAAATCAACTGGCTACATCAACCCAAAGAAAATCATTGTTTACGGTGGAAGTTATGGCGGTTATATGACGCTTGCAGCTGTTACATTTTATCCTGAATTATGGGCAGCTGGCGTAGATCTCGTTGGAATTTCAAACTTTTTGACATTTTTAAAAAACACAGGTGCATGGCGCCAAAGGCATAGAATGGCTGAGTATGGCGACCCCGAAAAGGATGCAGAGTTCCTTAAAGAAATTTCACCATTTTATCATGTTGATAGAATTAAAGCACCTCTTATGATAATTCAAGGCGCAAATGATCCTCGCGTCCCGAAATCGGAATCAGATCAAATTGTTGAGTCATTAAAAGCGCGTGGCGCCATCGTTGAATATCTTGTTTTTGATGATGAAGGGCATGGTATTTCAAAACTTAAAAATAGAATAAAAGCTTACAAAGCTATCGTTGAGTTTCTTGATAAGAATGTGAAAAATAAATAAACTGTGCTAAGTTGCTCCTTTACCTTACGCGACACGCAGATGCTGAACAAAAGAAGCCAGGGATGAGCGATTTTGAAAGGGAATTAACTGATATCGGGCGGAAAAATACGGAAAAAATGGCAATTATTTTAAAAAGGATGAATTTAAAATTTGATCTGATTGTTTCAAGCCCACTTGTCAGAGCTGTTCAAACAGCAAAGATATTTCACGATGTAATGGGTGTTCAATCTGAAATTATAACAACAAACGAGCTCATCCCTGGTTCAGACTTTAAATCCTTGTTGAACATATTGTTTTCATTTGGAGTGGGGAATCTTTTAGCGGTTGGGCATGAACCGCATCTCGGTGAGTTTTTATCTTGGCTTGTAGGACTCCCAAAGCCAGTTGAATTTAAAAAGAACAGCATCGCATGCATTGAAATTTTAATGCCTGTTGAAGCAGGAGGGAATTTAAAGTGGTTGATTCATCCTGATATGTTTTCATGGTTTGAAACAATTTGAGAAAAATAAAAGTCAAAAAGTTTGAGCGGGAGACGGGACTCGAACCCGCGACATTCACCTTGGCAAGGTGACGCTCTACCATCTGAGCTACTCCCGCTTGTGGGAAAGTTCATTATAAATATAATATCAAAAAATGAAAATTTCAAGTTTGCTGATTATAAAGTTTAACGGGCTTTTTAAAATTCATTATTTAACAAGGGATGTTCAGAGAGATTTTTGAGCTTTTAACACCACCTGATTATTCTCTATTTTTCTCTCGTGGTGATAGTAATGACCCGAGGATGGGAGATTTAGTTTTGAAGGATAGAGAAAATTTTAGCAATGTTGATGTCGCTATTATCGGGGTTCCGCAGGATGAAGGTGTTAAACGAAACATGGGAAGAACAGGGGCAAGTAAAGCGCCGGATCAAGTGAGGAAATATTTTTATCGCTTGACCCCATTTAATTTTAAATTTAAAAATCAAATCACCAAACTGAGAATCTTTGACCTTGGAAATTTAAGAGTTGACGGGAGCCTTGAGCAAATTCACGAAAGACTTGCTTTTGTTGTTGGAGAACTTGTTAAGGCTGGAATCCTTCCAATAGTTATCGGTGGTGGGCATGATATCGCCTTTCCAGATTATTGTGGCTTTGCTGGTAATTTTGGAAAAGGGAAAAGAGCGGTGATCAATATTGATACCCATCTTGATGTCCGAGAATTGCAACCACGAAACAGCGGAACCCCGTTTAGGCAAATCCTTGAATCTGAATTTAAGCCTGATAAAATGTTTGAAATTGGAATTCAAAATTATGCCAATTCAATTTATCACTTTGAATATGCTTTAAAAAATGGCGTGAAAATTTTTACGCTTGATGAAATTAGGGAAAAGGGAATAGACTTAGTTTTAGATATTCTCAAAAATGAATTGCTGGGTCATGTTGTTCATTTAAGTTTTGACATGGATTCCGTTAGAAATGCAGATGCCCCAGGGGTAAGCGCAACATATCCAGATGGTCTGAAAGCTGAAGAAGTTTTAAAAATTGCGTTATTCTGTGGTTTAAATTTAAATGTAAAAGTTGTTGACATAGCGGAGGTGAACCCTGAATTTGATGTTGATGGTAAAACATCACGCCTTGCCTCTTTATTTATCTTGAATTTTTTAACGGGTAAAGCAAATTCAGAAGGTTGATTATGAGTTTAAAAATAAAATTTGTACTGTTTTCGCTTTTTACATTTGTTGTTTTAATTATCCTTTCAAATGCTTCTAAATTTGGCGTAAAAATTGAACCCTTCCTCCTTTTTACGCTTCTTTTCTTTGTGCTCGGGGCTGGATATATATTTATCTGGAGAATCCTTAATCCACTTGAAAAATATAAAATTGCAATTGATCGTGTATTGAAAGACCAGTATATTGACTTGGAATATAAAGGTAGGGATGAGATAGGTGAACTTGGTAAAAAACTTGATAACCTTATAAGCAAACTTAAAAGACGAGACCTTGAGAATTTTATCATATCAAGAATCAACCGCATCTTGCTTTCAAATATCAAAATTGAAAATACCGCTGAAGAGATATTAAAAATTTTAAAAGATGCACTTGGGTATCAGCGTTTTGCAATTTATTTTGCTGATAAGGAAAATCAGAAGTTCCATCTGCTTCGGTCAATCGGATTTGAAGAGAAATATCACAGGTATGAAATTCCCTTCGGCGGAAAGGGGCTTATAAACCACGCGTATATGTTTCGCAGTCCAATTTATTCCCCCGATGTTTTAAACGATGAAAGATATCTCAGAGGACATCCAAATACACGATCTGAATTTGATATCCCGCTTGCACTTGGCGATGAAGTTATTGGAATTTTAAGTGTTGAAAGTGATAAAGTTGATGGAATTAAACACGAGGATAGGGAATTCTTGAGTCGTATCGCAATTCAAATTGCAACCGCTTTTAGAAATTCGGAGTTGTATAACCAAGCGATGAAAAGATTACGGGAGTTGAATGTTTTAAATAAAGTTTCGCAAATGATCGGGTTTAAAGTTGATATAGAGAGCATTTTGAGATCTGTGTTGAACTTGATGAAAGAAAATTATAACACAGATAAAATTGCAATTTTCCTAAAGGAAAGGGAAGGCAAAGGTAACGCATTAACTTGTGCTGTTTCAATTGGTTTGTCTGAAGAACATATTAAAATTGCCTCCGAATACATGCCATGGCACAATGAAGAATATGTTTTCCCAGTTGTAATTGAAGATGTTGAAAGCGCGAATTCACTTTTTGAATTTAAAAATGTGTTAGTTCGTGATGAGATCAAATCCTTTGCATTTTTTCCAATCGTGCACAGGGGAAAGTTCATTGGACGACTTGATGTGTATTTTAATTCAAAACGAGGGCTTGGAGAAGAAGAAATTAAACTTGGGGTCAATATATGTGGAAGCCTTTCAAGTGCCATTGAAAATGCGAGATTGTTTGAACTTTATAAAAGTTCGGAAAAATTTATAAGAACAGTTCTTGAAAATGCACCTGTTGGAATTTTAAGAATTGATGCTAAAGGACATGTTCTTTATCTTAACTTGGAGATGAGGCGAATACTTGATCTTGCTGAAGCAGATGTTCAAAAAATAATCGGGGAGAAATTAGAGAAATTTTTAAATCTTGATAGTATAGATCTTGAATTTTTTAAAAAGACTCTTGGTAGAGGGGAAAGCGTAAAAGAATTGTTAATTCCGTTTCGTTCAAATAAAGGAAAAGAAATTTCGCTTGTTGTTGATATCCAGCCAGTTTTTTCATCTGACGGCACAATAGATGGATATATAATCATAGTAAGGGATATAACCGAGGAAGAAAAACTTCAATATGAGAAATTAAAGTTGAGCAAGGTGATTGAAAATTTATCTGAAGCGGTGATGATAACTGATATAAATGGGAACATCCAGTATGTTAATCCTGCTTTTGAGAAAATGACAGGCTATAAAATTCACGAGGTTCTTGGAAAGAACCCAAGGATATTGAAAAGTTGGAAACATGACCACAATTTTTATAAAAATATGTGGGAAACAATTTTAAGCGGGAAGATTTGGGAAGGTGAATTGATTAACAAAAAGAAAAACGGTGATTTTTATTATGAGTACATGACAATTTCTCCATTGTTTGATAGCCAAGGCAACATAACGAATTTTGTTGCTATAAAGCGTGATATAACTGAACAAAAACTTTTTGAAGCGCAGATGCTTCAATTCCAAAAACTTGAATCAATTGGTTCTATCTCAAGCGGAATTGCGCATGATTTTAATAATGTTCTTACATCAATACAAGCGGGAGTTAATGTTTTAAAAAGGAGGCTAACTGAAGTAGATCAGGAAATAATTAAAGTGCTTGAAATTATCAAGCAAAGTGCTGAAAGAGGTGCTGATATAACAAGACGACTTCTCAATTTTGTTAGAAGGGAAATTGGGAAATTCTCGGCTGTGGATGTTAATGATTTAATTCAGGAAATCAAAACGCTTATCACTCACAGTTTCCCAGAAAATATAAAAATTGAGACATTTGTTGATGAGAATGTAAAATTTATAAATGTTGATTACGGGCAGATGGTGCAGGCGATAATGAATTTATGTATAAATGCAAGAGATGCTATGCCAAATGGAGGAACTTTGAGGATAAGTGTTAGCAATGTTAAGGGAGAAGTTTTGAAAAACAAGTTTGCAAATGTGAAATCTGAAGAATATGTCGTTATTTCGGTTTCTGATACAGGGATGGGGATTCCAGAGGAGATCAGAGATAAAATTTTTGAGCCTTTTTTCACAACAAAACCACCTGAAAAAGGCACAGGGCTTGGGCTTCCAATAGTCTTGAAGATTATAAAAAACCATGATGGCTTCATCACTTATGAAACAGAGGTTGAGAAGGGAACAACTTTTTATATTTATCTACCAGCGGTTGAAAAGAAAGTTAAAAAAGTTGAAGAGATTAAGGTTAGGGAAATTACGCCAGCTACAATTCTGATAGTTGAAGATGATGAAAGTTTGCGATACCTTTTGAAAGAATATCTTGAATCAAGGGGTTATAAAGTATTTGCAACCGATGATGGTTATGATGCAATTGAGATTTACAAAATGAACATTGAAAAAATTGATCTCGTTTTGATAGACATTGGTTTGCCAACGATTGATGGAATTACAACTTTTAGAAAGATAAGGCAGATAAACCCAAATGCTTGTGTTGTTTTAACAAGTGGATATTTTCTACCTGAATCAGATCCAGCAACTTTGATGGCGGAAGAAGGTTTGAACGGTTTCATTCAAAAGCCGTATGATATAGATAAAATAGAGTTTTTGATTGAGCGATTTATTCGGGGAAAATAAATTACAGGTATATAATCACTTCATTCGTGCTACTTTTATATTCGGTGTTATAAGACTTCAAATTTTGTGTTGCTGGTCCTTGGATTACTTTTCCATCTTTATCAAATTTTGAACCATGACATGGGCATTGAAATTGTTGCGATGAATTTACCCAGCTAACTGTGCAACCTTGATGAGTGCATATCATAGAAAGCGCTTTAAATGTTGTTTCCCCTGTTCTAAATACAATGATTGGAATTGAATTTATAGTAAATGTTTTAAACCCGCCCACCTGTGCAAGCTCAGGATGTTCGCTTAATTTTATAGTAAAGCTTGCCCCAGATGTTGGTGGTTGCGTGGGGTTTGATTCTTCTTTCCCACATCCCTGAAACAGAGCCAAGAGCGTTGATGCTCCTATTGACGCTATAAGAAATGAGCCCGTAAGCTGAACGAATTGACGCCTTGATAATTTATCGTCTGTCATGAATAAATTTCATTTTTGTTTTTGTGATTTTATAATTTTAAACATCATGCTTGTGAAAGCGATTCCTAAAAAAATCCCGAGAATTAGCATTTGATATCTTTTTACATCAATAAAATTTGAGAGAAGCCCTCCAGAGAAAAGTCCTACGGTTGTAAATGTCACTGCCCAGATGAATGCGCCAGCAAAATTCAGAATTGAAAATTCAGCGTGTTTTATATCTGTGAGTCCAAACGCTGCGGGTATGATATTTCTCACCCCATAAATAAACCTTGAAAAGAGCAAGAGCGATGTTTTATATTGTTCAACTAATTTCCCAGCTTTAAAAATTTTTTCATATGGGATTGGTATAAGTTTTAATCCCGTTTTTGATAAAATAAAAATAATCTCACCGTTGATAAAGGAGAGAAAAGTCGCGATTAAAATAACTATCCAAAAATTAACACTGCCAGCATAAATTAAATGTCCAGCTCCAAGTAACGCAACTTCTCCTTGAAACACTATTCCAAGCGATATCCAAATGTAGATAGTTAAGTATGATGTCATAGACCAAGTTTATCCGCTATTGATTTCATTGCTTCAATTACAAATTGGATATGTTCATCAAGTGGGATCCCGAGTTCTTCGGCACCTTTGTAAATATCATTTCTATTTACAGACCTTGCAAATGCTTTATCTTTAAGTTTTTTCTTTACGGATTCAACGGTTACTTCTTCAATTTTTTTATTTGGTCTGACGAGGGCAACGGCTGTGATGAAACCGCAGAGTTCATCGCATGCATAAAGAACTTTTGCCATGAGTGTATCTCTTGGGACACCCGTATAATCAGCGTGACCTAAAATTGCCCTGCGTATATCTTCTGGGTATCCTCTTTCTTCAAGTATTTTTGAACCGACCCACGGATGTTGATCTGGTGTTGGAAATTTTTCATAATCAAAATCGTGCAGAAGACCGACGATTGCCCATTTTTCCTCATCTTCTCCGAACTTTCTGGCATAAGCTCTCATTGCTGATTCAACCGCAAAGGCGTGTTTTCGCAAATTTTCACTTTCTGTGAATTCAAATAGAAGGTTAAGAGCATCTTCATAAGTTGGCATTTTCGTTTCCTGTCTTTGTTTTTTCAATTCTTAAATCCATCCCCCACATTAATTTTGATCTTAAAACATCAAAATAGCTTACTTCAAGTCGTTTTACAAGTTTTACTTTATAATCCGCTTTTTTTACGATGACCTCAAGGGGTGGTTTAATTTTATGCTCAATTTGACCGTCTGCAGTGATCAAAATGTCTTTTTCATGAAATTCAATTTTTATTTTTATTATACTGTCATCTGGTATCACAATAGACCTTGCTGTTAGAGTGTGTGGACAAATGGGGGTAAGAGTTATAACATGACTTGAGGGTGTCACTATCGGTCCCCCAGCTGCAAGTGAGTATGCAGTTGAACCAGTTGGAGTTGATATAATAAGTCCATCTGCTGTGTATGTTATCAAATATTCATCATTTATGTATGTCTCAATATCAACAACTCTTGTTGAACCAGCTCTATCAATTACGATGTCATTTAATGCAAAGTATTTTTCATCGTTACCTTTTACACTTGCTTCAAGAGCCATTCTTTCCTCAATTCTGTATTCATCGTTGCAAACTTTTTTTATAAAGCCAAAAATTTCTTCAGGTGAAACTTCAGCAAGAAAGCCAAGTTTACCAAGGTTTACGCCGAGTATGGGGATTTCACGATGCCCAACTAATCTTGCGGTTGATAAAATTGTTCCATCGCCACCAAATGAGACAATTATGTCAGAGCTTGCAAGTAGTTCAGGTAAGTTTAACTTTTGTTCAATTTTTTTTGAAAATCTTTTTTCAATTTCATCAGCGATTTCCTTTTGAAGGAAAAATTGTATTTTTTCACATTCAAGTTGATTTGTCAAGTTAAAAACTATTTCATAAAGTGATTCCTTTGCAAGGTTACCGATGATACCAAATTTCATTGAGGTATGAGTTTTGTTTATGATTGGTTTTGTGGGGTTGTTTCTGATTTTTGTTTTCTTTCGTTTTCAACTTCAAAAAAGTAGTTTATTTTAAGTTGTGAGATTGAGTATTCAAGGAATCTAATTTCATCCTCCGTTAAATTTCCTTTCGTCTTTTCTTTTAACATGTCAAGCAAATCAATTGTGAATTTTGCTTCTTCAAGTTTTTTCTCAATCTTTCCAGTTATAGGGTTCGGTATCTTGCCAAGTTGTTCCCACCCCTGTGTATAAAGAATAAAAACAAGTTGCTCAAATAAACTCATACTTTTCATAGCCTTTTTGAATTTATTATGGTTAAAGCTTTGATAAATTTTAAAAAACGAAAAAGATAAAATCAAGTTGAGTTCCTTTGGTATACCATTTGATGGGGCATAAAATATCTCCGTTGTGCTTCTTAAGGAGGTTGTGTTTTTAGGGAGCAAGGTGCCTTTTTACTTGATTTTGATGCTGAAAATTTTTATATTTAAAACAGACTTTGGGCGGTTAGCTCAGCCTGGTTAGAGCGCTTGCTTGACATGCAAGAGGTCAGAGGTTCGAATCCTCTACCGCCCACTCCTCATAAAATTTCTGGAAATGGCTCAAGAAAATACTGCCCAAGCAGGTATTCATTTTCAAACCTCATTCCGTAAATTCTCAGCATTTCAACAATTGTTGTTAATTCAACTTTAGCATTTTTAAATTTATCAACCATTTTTAAAAAATAAGCTTTTTCGCTTCGTGAAAGATTTTCAGAAATGTGACCGAAGATATGTATGATTGAGTTAACAAGATTTGTCCTCCTGAAACTTTGTTTCATCATATCTTTAAATGTCAATTCGTATTTTTTAATTATTTGCTCAAAATTCCCGGTTTTGTGCTCGGCAATTATTCTTCCAAGATTTTTGAGATGCTTTTGAGATATGCTCATGAAAAGATATTTATGTCTGCTGTGAAACTCAATTAAATTATTTATACCTGATTTTGCTTTCTCAAATCTGAAGAGCATGAAAACTTTTGTTAAAAATTCCCACATCAAATCTTTGTTTCTTAATCTTCCCTCATCAATTAAAGGAATGTGGGGTAAGTTTTCTTTTACAACTTTTGCGAAAATTCCATATGTTTTCCCGTAGACATTGCCATTTACATAAACTTTTGTGCTTCCGACACCGCAACTTGGTGATTTTGCCTTCAGAATGAATCCATGGACATCTCCGAGATTTTTTAAGAAATTATTTGCAAAGTTTTCAAGCCTTGATGTTAAATCTATCTCCGTTTCATCTTGGATCGCTCTAATTTCGTCCCCAACTTTATGTAGTTTTATTGTTTTCCTCGGTATTCCAAGCCCTATTTCAAATTCAGGGCAAACATGAACTAAGTTAAACAGTGGTTTTAACTTATTAACAAGTTCATCGTTTACTGTGGCACCATTATATCTGTATGGAAGTCCGTTAAGACATGCACTTATTACAACTGTTGGTTTCATCTCTCTTATATATTTTTTCTGTGGTAAATTTCTTTGAATTTTGATATAGATTGTTTTAGATCTACCAAGGGTTTTGGGTAGCCCGATATCTTTTCTTTTACAAAAAACTCTTGGCTATGTAGATACTTGGGGTCTAATTTTCTTAACTCTGGGATGTATTTTTTTATATAGTCTCCGTTAGGGTCAAATTTTAAAGATTGTAAAAATGGATTAAAAAACCTTATCTTTGTGTCCGTGCCAACTCCTGCGTTCCATTGCCAATTACCTATGTTTGAAGAAGCCTCATAGTCCAAAAGTTTAAGGGAAAAATATTCTTCGCCAAGCCTCCAATCAATATGCAAATTCTTTGTTAGAAAGCTTGCTACAACCATTCTAACACGGTTATGTATATAACCCTCTTGTTCAAGTTGGCGCATTCCTGCATCCACAAGGGGAAATCCTGTCAGCCCTTTTTTCCAAGCTTCAAACTTTTTATGGTCTTCCCGCCAATCTACCGTTATATCCTTCCTAAAGTTTTCAAACTCACTGTATGGGTAGTGATATAAGATATAGTTGAAGAATTCTCGCCAGATTAACTCGCTTATAAACTTCCCTTTCTTATCGTGTTCAATAGCCCATCTGAATATCTCTCTTACTGATATAGTTCCAAACCGTAGATGAACACTTAAAAGGGATGTGGCATTTAAAAAAGGATAGTTTCTATTCTCTTCATAAAAATCTACTTGTTTTTCAAATCTGTCTAAAAGTTCCTTTGGCTCTTTTATAGCCCCTTCAAAGGTTAATGTCTGTTTTTCAAATCCTATGCTTTTTATGTCTATGGGTAAGAGTTCTATGGTTTCACATACCTTTATGATCTTTGAATATTCAAAATCTGCGAGGTTAAGTGTTTCTTTCGGTTTATATTCAAGTTTGGCGTGCTCATAAATTAATTTTGATACAGCTTTTTCAAAGTGGGAAAAAACTGTGTAAGGTTTGCCCTGCAGGTTATAAATCAGATTTGGTTCTATTAGGAAGTTATCATGGACAAGTTGAAGGTTATACTTTGATGAGATTTGTCTATCTCTTTCTCTTGCGTAACTATCCCAATCCCCAGAGGCAAAAATTTTTCTTATTTGATATCTTTCTGATATGAGATCAAAAACATCCAAAGGTTTTCCATAAAAGATTGCAAGATCAAGCCCAAGGCTTTTTAAATTGTTTTTTAATTTTATCACCTTGTCAAATATAAAGGTTATCCTTTTGTCATCTTTAGGTAGTTTACCAAGGATATTTTTATCAAATATGAAAACTGGTAAAACATAAAACTCGGGAAGGGATAGCAAAGGGTTATCTTTTGTTCTGAGATCACGCCTAAACCATAAGATATCAACTTTCATTTTTATGTTTCTATTTTGACGGTAAATTTTCTTTTACATTTTTTGCATTGATATTCAACGGTGATCCAGTTATTTCGCTCATAATAACTTATCTCTTCAAGATTTCCGGAACAACCTTTAAAAATACATTTTTTCATTTCAACATTGAACTGTCTATTTCCGTTTTTTATTTCCTCCCCCATCGTTGTTTTAAAATTTTTTCGGCAATCATTATTCCGGCGATTGATTTAGCGTCAACGATTTCACCTTTTAGAATCATATCTACAGCTTCATCAATTGTTTTAAATTCAACTGATAAAACTTCTCCTTCCTCAAGGTTTTGTTTCTTTTTCTGTAAATTTTCTGCTAAATAGATGTAAAGTTTTTCAGTGCAAAATCCAGGGCTTGTATAAATGTAGGTTAAAAGTTCAATTCTTTCTGGCTTGAATCCTGTTTCTTCTTCAAGTTCTCTTATCGCACAAACTTTTGGGTCTTCTCCTTGGTCAAGCTTTCCAGCTGGTAATTCATATATAAATTTGTCAATTGGGTATCTATACTGTTTTATCAAAATTATTCTTTGGTCTTGAAGAAGCCCAAGGACAACAGCACCGCCTGGATGTTGAACTACTTCACGAATTGTATGATTTTTTGATTCAAAATATTCAAGCTCATCAACAATTATGTCAAAAACCTTCCCACGATAAATTATATTTCTTTTCTTAAGTTTCATATTTCCCATTATTTTCTCGTTTTGCATAAGGCAAATAAATTTTTTTAGTAAATCCCTCTACTTCCTGGTTTTTCAATTTCAATTCCTTCTTTACACAATGGACATTCTTCAGGTTTAAAAGTTGGGACTTCAAGTTTAATGACGGAAGCAAATCTTGTCCCGAAATCAATTTTACCACCGCTTCTGTCAACGATGCAACCGACACCTATCAATTTTCCGCCGGCATTTTTTACGAGATCAATGACTTCAAAAACGCTTCCACCGGTTGTCACGACATCTTCGCAGACGAGGACTCGTTCTCCAGGTTTTATTCCAAACCCGCGTCTTAACTTCATAACACCGCCCTCTCTTTCAGCGAATATATTTCTTGCTTCAAGTTGTCGTGCAACCTCATACCCGACGATAATTCCACCTATTGCTGGAGAAACAACGAGTTCAATTTCACTTGTGTAAAAATGTCTTGCTATTTGTCTACATAAAAGTTCAGCATATTCTGGATACTGTAAAACTTTAGCACATTGAAAATACTTTGAGCTGTGAAGTCCGGAAGTAAGAAGAAAATGACCCTCAAGAAGAGCCCCTGTTTCTTTGAAAATCTTTAAAACATCCTCGGTTGAAATTTGAGAGAATTGCATAGTAAGGAGATTTTATTTTAATAAAGTGGACGGCTTGGGAAACCGTCCACTTGAATTAATTATTTTTCTTCCTCAGCAAGCTCTTCAGGTTCATCCTTTTGTTTCCCAGCCTCGTAAAATACAAGTTCATCACGATTTTTTGACAGTTTTACTTTGATTACACTTCCAGATGTAAATTTACCCTTTAAGATTTCTTCTGAAAGTGGCTCTTCAAGATATTTTTGAACAGCACGTTTTAATGGTCTGGCTCCGAAAGCGGGATCATAACCTTTTTCAGCGAGGAACTCCTTTGCACTTCTTGTGAGCTCAAGCGACATATTCATTGTCTTTAGCCTTTTCATTATATCCTGAACCGCAATATCAACAATTTGAATTATATGCTCTTTCTCAAGTGGTTTGAATATGATTATTTCATCAATTCTGTTCAAAAACTCGGGGCTAAAGACTCGTTTCACCGCTTCCTCAATTGTTGCTTTCATTGCTTCAAACCTATCTTTTGGTGTTTCGCTTATTCCAAACCCAATTCCCCCAGTGATTTTTATATCCCTTGTTCCAATGTTTGATGTCATAATTATAACAGTATTTCTGAAATCAACTCTTCTGCCAAGGCTATCCGTAAGTTGACCATCATCAAGAACTTGAAGCAAGATATTAAACACATCGGGATGCGCTTTCTCAATTTCATCAAATAAAACGACAGAGTAAGGTTTTCTTCTAACTTTTTCAGTTAACTGCCCACCCTCTTCATATCCGACATATCCAGGAGGAGCACCTATTAATCTTGAAACATTAAATTTTTCCATATATTCTGACATATCAATCCTTATCAAAGCATCTTCGGTATCAAACAAATACCTTGCGAGAGCCTTAGCAAGTTCGGTTTTTCCGACGCCAGTTGGTCCAAGGAAGATAAATGAACCTATTGGTCTTCTTGGGTCTTTCAATCCCGCCCTTGCTCTTCTTATAGCTCGCGTTAATTTTTCAATTGCTTCGTCTTGTCCTACAACTTGTTTCTTAAGTTCTTGTTCCATATTCATTAATTTTTCCGACTCCGACTGACTTATCTTATTTACCGGTATTCCAGTCATCATTGCGACAACCTCAGCTATATCTTCTTCTGTAACCTCAAAAACCATGCTTTGGGCTTTTATTTCCCATTCACGTTTTGCTATTTCAAGGTCGCTAAGAAGTTTTTTCTCAAGATCTCTCAGCCTTGCAGCTTGTTCAAAGTCTTGATTTTTAACAACTTGATTTTTTAGTTGTCTAATTCTTTCAATCTCTTCTTCCAACTCAACAATTTCCTTCGGGACGACGATATGTGACAGGTGAACTCTTGCACCTGCTTCATCCATCACATCAATTGCTTTATCAGGCAGGTAACGATCAGTTATGTATCTATCGCTTAATCTAACGCACGCTTCAATTGCTTTATCTGTATATCTTACATTGTGATGTTCTTCGTATTTGTCTTTTATATTCATCAAGATGTAAATTGTTTCTTCAACGCTTGGTGGGTCAATCATAACTTTTTGAAATCTTCTCTCAAGCGCTCCATCTTTTTCAATATATTGGCGATATTCGTCAAGTGTTGTGGCGCCTATACATTGAAGTTCACCTCTTGCGAGGGCTGGTTTAAACATATTTGAAGCATCAAGGGAGCCTGAAGCTCCACCTGCACCCACTATTGTATGTAATTCATCTATAAACAAAATCACATCCCTTGCTTTTTCAAGTTCATTTAAAATCGCTTTTACTCTTTCCTCAAATTGACCACGGTATTTTGTCCCTGCAACAAGAGCTGCAAGATCAAGTTGGACAATCCTCTTATTATGTAAAACTCTTGAGACTTTTTTCTGCACAATTCTTAGGGCAAGCCCTTCAACGATTGCCGTTTTTCCAACGCCTGGTTCTCCTATTAGGACGGGATTATTTTTCTTTCTCCTGCTTAAGATCTGTGCAACTCTGTCAATTTCTTTATCTCTGCCAATTACAGGATCAAGTTTTCCTTCAATGGCAAGTTTAGTCAAATCTCTGCTGAAATTGTCAAGGACGGGTGTTTTTGTTCTTTCTTGAGATTTTGTCGATTCAAATGGTTTTGTTCTTTCAGTGAAACCTGATTTCCCGCTCAATATATTGTCAAGTTCATTGCGTACTGCTTCATATGTTACTCCAAACTGTCTTAAAATTTGGGATGCAAGGTTATCTTCATCCCTTAAAATAGAGAGAAGAAGATGCTCGGTGCCGATCACATCGGATTTGTAAAGCTTAGCTTCAAGATAAGTGATTTTCAAAACTTTCTCTGCTTGCTTTGTCAATGGCAAACTTCCCATAACCATCGTTCCACCAGTTGTCCTGACAGTGTCTTCAATTGCTTTTTTGAGCTTGTAAAGATCACAACCAAGATTACGCAGGATTTTGACTGCAAGACCTTCTCCTTCCCTGATTATCCCCAGCAAGAGATGCTCTGTTCCAATATAATCATGACCCAATCGCAACGCTTCTTCGCGACTTAATCTTATGACTTCTTGAACCCGATTAGAGAAATTTCCTTCCATGGTGAATTTATTTTATTTTGTTTGTGTTCATTTTCTTTAACATTTGAGATGTTATGCCAGTTTCATAAGAACAACTTCCCTTAAGTAAATATAGTTATTTTAAAATCATTTGTCAAATTAAATAAGGCAAAATTGGGGGCGCTAAAGGTGCTAATAGTGCAACACAAATTGGGAACGGGTTCAGGTTGATTTTGATGAAATTTTTTATTATAAATTTTTGGAATCAAAAATTTAATGTTGTATCCTGTTATGAAAGATATTCTTGAAAAGACTTTTGAGATTAGCAAGAGAAACACGAACATTAAAATTGAGTTCATCGCTGGTATTACAACTTTTATGACGATGTCGTATATAATTTTTGTTCAACCTGTTGTTTTATCACACGCTGGGATTGATTTCGGGGCTGGGCTTATTGCAACATGCATTGGGTCTGCAATTGGATCAATAATAATGGCTTTGCTTGCAAATTATCCAATTGCGCTTGCTCCGGGGATGGGGGAAAATTTCTTTTTTGCTTATACCGTTGTTGGAAGCATGAAACTTTCTTGGCAATCTGCACTTGCCATTGTTTTTCTCTCCGGGGTTCTTTTTAGTGTTCTTTCGCTTGTTAAGTTGAGGGAGGCTGTGATTGATGCTATGCCCGGGTGTTTAAAAAATTCAATAGCAACAGGAATTGGTTTATTTATAACTTTGATAGGTTTCCTTCAGGGTGGAATAATAAAAATTAACTCCGGAACACATTTGCCTCAACTTGGGGAAATACACAGGATTGAAGTTTTAATTTCAATTATTGGGTTAATTTTTACATCAATTCTCCTTGCTCGTGGAGTTAAGGGCTCAATTTTAATTGGGATAATCTTTTCAACTATTCTTTCAGTTATTTTAGGTGTGGTTAAGTTTGAAGGTAAAATTTTTTCGCTTCCGGAGGTTAAAGAGTCGGCATTTTTAAAACTTGATTTTTCAAATTTTTTTGACATTACATTTATTGTTGCGGTTCTTGTTTTTCTTTATATGGTTTTGTTTGATACTGTTGGGACATTGATTGGAGTTGGGCAAGCAGCCGGGCTTGTTGGGAAAGACGGGAAGCTTCCACGAGCTGAGAAGGCTTTGCTATCAGATGCACTTGGGACGACATTTGGAGCTTTGCTTGGGACATCAACTGTAACTGCCTATATTGAAAGCGCATCCGGTGTTGCTGTGGGTGGAAGAACTGGTTTAACTTCAATTTTTGTCGCCTTTTTCTTTCTAATATCGCTTTTCTTCTATCCGATTGTTAAGTTAATTGGTGGTGGGGTTGAGCTCGCACCTGGTTATGTTCTTTATCCGATAACTGCTCCTGCTTTGATAATCGTTGGAAGTATGATGGTTAGACCAGTTGTCCAAATAAATTGGGAAGATTTCACGGAGTCAATTCCTGCTTTTATAACTATGCTTGCAATCCCCTTAACATTCAGCATTGCTGATGGCATAGCGATTGGTTTTACATCTTACACGCTTGTGAAGTTATTTAGTGGGAGGTTCAAGGAGATAAATTGGATAATAATTGTTTTGACATTTGTTTTTCTTGCAAGGTATATTTTCCTTGCATTAAAATAAATTTCTTCAAAAGCCATGGCATATCAAATTGAGGTAAAACAGATAAAACCATTCCCAGTTGCAGAGTTTGAGGTCACGGTTTCGGGGAAAACTCAAACGACGCACATCGTCTCGCTTGAAGAAAGTTATTTCAAAAAGTTAACGGAGGGAAGGATAACTGCAGAAAAACTTGTTTATTTATCATTTGAGTTTTTGCTTGATCGTGAACCAAACACATCAATCCTGAAACGCTTTAATCTTCGCGAGATAAACCATTACTTCCCAGAGTATGAAAATGAGATAGTAACGATGTTTTGAACTCAAATTTTGAAATCTTGGTTAATTTTTTTATCTTAAATCAAAATTTTAGAAGCAAATTTATTTGGAGGAAAAGTTATGATTCTTTTATTTCAGGCTCAACCGGATGCTACGAGTAGTTTGATCAGCACGATAATAATGTTTTTAGCTATCTTTTTGATCTTTTATTTCTTGATAATAAGACCACAGCAAAAAAGGGCTAAAGAGCATCAGAAGTTAATCTCTTCCCTTAAAAAGGGCGATAAGGTTATAACCTCAAGTGGGATTCATGGTAAAGTTGTCGGGCTTGATGATAAAACTGTTTTAATTGAAGTTGATGATGGGGTTAAAATTAAATTTGAGAAAGCTGCTATCGCTGTTGTGACGCGTGAAGGTCAGGGCTGATTTTGTTAATTAAAATATCTTGTTGCTTTAAAGGGACAGAGTTAATCTGTCCCAAATTTTTTTAAATATAAGTTTTTTCGGAGGTGAGTTATGATGCCAGTTGAGAAATTTAATACGATAGATGAGGCGATAGAGGATATTCGTAATGGCAAGATTGTTATAGTTGTTGATGATGAGGATAGGGAGAATGAAGGTGATTTTATAGTTGCAGCTGAGAAGGTGACGCCAGAAATTGTTAATTTTATGGCAAAATATGGAAGGGGGTTAATTTGTGTTGCTATCACGGAGCAGAGGGCACAAGAGCTTGAATTTGAGCCCATGGTTGAATTTAATACATCAAGGCATGGCACGGCTTTTCTTGTAAGCGTTGATTATAAGAAAGGGACAACGACGGGTATCTCCGCCTTTGACAGAGCGAAGACAATTCAGGCAATTGTTGATCCAAATTCAAAGCCTGGGGATTTTGCAAAGCCAGGGCATATTTTCCCACTTCAGGCGGTTGAAGGTGGTGTTTTGAGAAGAGCAGGACATACTGAAGCAGCGGTTGACCTTGCACGACTTGCTGGGCTTTATCCAGCAGGTGTGCTTTGCGAGATTATGAATGATGATGGAACAATGGCTCGTGTTCCCGAACTCTTTAAAATTGCGAAAAAGTTTGGGCTTAAAATCATCACAATAAAAGATTTAATAAGTTATCGGCTTAAAAGAGAAAAACTAATCAGAAAGATAACAACAACGAAATTACCAACGAAATATGGTTTCTTTGAGCTTCATCTATATGAAAGTTTAACAGATGGAAAAGTTCATGTTGCTCTTGTCAAAGGTAAAGTTGATGATGGCGAGCCTGTGCTTGTCCGTGTTCATTCGGAGTGTTTAACTGGTGATGTTTTTGGCTCTTTTAGGTGTGATTGTGGGGATCAGCTCCATTCGGCTATGAAAATGATTGAGCGTGAGGGTAGAGGGGTTTTGCTTTACATGAGGCAAGAGGGCAGAGGAATTGGACTTGTAAATAAAATTAAAGCATACAGATTGCAGGATGAAGGAAAAGACACAGTTGAGGCAAACGAAGTGCTTGGATTTAAACCTGATTTAAGAGATTATGGAATAGGTGCACAGATTCTTGTTGATCTCGGGATAAAAAAGATGCGACTTTTGACAAATAATCCCAAAAAGATCATCGGTCTTGCTGGCTATGGTCTTGAAGTTGTTGAAAGAGTTCCAATTGAGATTCAGCCAAACGATATCAATATTCATTATTTGCGAACTAAAAGGGATAAACTTGGGCATTTAATTTTGATGAATGAGAAGAAAGAAAATGAAGGGACATGAGTTTCATCTTGCCCGAAATACTTGAAAGTTGGCAGATAAAAAAAGTTCTTGAAAAAGCGCTTTCAAGAGGCGGGGAGTTCGCTGAAATTTATTTTGAATATAAAACTGAAACAATGATAAATTTATCCGAGAACAAAATAAAAAGTTTAAATTCCGGGGTTTCATCGGGGCTTGGAATAAGGGTTATTTCTGGCACAAGGACTGGATATGCTTATACTGATGATTTTAGCTTTGAGAAAATTTTAAATGTCGCCGAGGTCGCTTCATATATTGCCGATAGCAGTTCAAAAATCTTAAGTGTTAACCTTGAAGAAAAAAGGAAAGCAAAACAAAATTATTTAATTGAAAAGCCAATTTATCTTCTTGATCTGGATAAAAAAATTGAGTGGCTTTGGCGTGCGAATGATTCCGCAAGAAGTTATGATGGTCGGATAAAACAGGTTGATATAAATTATCAGGAAACATTTCGGTATTTCTGGGTTGCAAATTCAGAAGGAACATTCGTTGAAAGTGATGACTCTTTGTTTAGAATTTTTATAACATCTATCGCTATTGATGATGGACTGCGAGAGATGGGAGTTAGTTATTTGGGTGGGAGATATGGATATGATTATTTGGTGGGATACTCACCTGAAAAAGCTGGTGTTGAGTCAGCAAGTCAAGCGGTTTCAAAGTTAAGTGCTAAACCAGCCCCAGCTGGAAATTTTCCAGTTGTGATTAAATCTGGTTGGGGTGGTGTTTTGGTTCATGAGGCAGTTGGGCATGGACTTGAAGGTGATTTTAATAGAAAAGGGATTTCGGTGTATTCAGGAAAGATTGGGCAAAAAGTTTGTTCTGAACTTGTTACGATCATTGATGATGGCACAGTTCCAAATTCAAGAGGCTCGCTTGCAATTGATGATGAAGGAACACCGATGCAAAAAACTATTTTAATTGAAAATGGGATTTTGAGAGGTTATATGCTTGATAAATTGAACGCTAAACTCATGAACCTTGAATCAACAGGGAATGGTCGCAGGGAATCATATAAACATTATCCGCTTCCCAGAATGAGAAATACTTATATTGATGCTGGTAAAGATAATCCTGATGATTTAATAAAAAGTGTAAAGTTTGGGATTTATGCCAAGTCACTTGGTGGTGGGCAGGTTGATATTGTGAGTGGAAATTTTGTTTTTGAAGTAAATGAAGGATATTTGATTGAAAATGGTGAAATAACATATCAAATCCGCGGAGCGAATTTAATTGGGAATGGTCCGGAGATTATGAAAAAAGTCATCGGGGTGGGGAATGATCTTGAAATAGAGAAGCGAACTGGAAGTTGTGGAAAGGACGGTCAATATATCCCAGTTGGGGTAGGGCAACCAACAATACTCGTGAGTGAAATTACAGTTGGTGGGACTCAGATCTGATGAAGACGGGTTTAAAAAATTTTGTTTTGTTCTTTTTTATTATCTATGGATGTAATTTTGTCGTTAACATCAAAGATGAAACGATAAAGGAGAGAGTTCAAATTTATAAAAGAGGTTTTAACTTTGTGTCATGGAGAAGAACTGAATATGGCACAACTTATGCGAAAAGTTCTTTTGATACAATGTCCACTTGTGGAGCAAATTGGGTTTCAATTGTTGTTACGCTCTATCAAAAAAATCCAGAAGATACGCTCATAATTGAAGATCCAAATAAAACGCCAAGCCTTTATTCAGTATCGCAAATTATTCAATATGCGCATGATAAGAATTTCGGGGTTATGTTGAAAATTCATCTTGATACATATGATGGAGTATCAAGGACGAAGATAAAACCATTTGATGTTTCTGCATGGTTTAGGAATTATTCAAAGTATGTTTTAAACTATGCGAGGCTGTGTGAAATGCTGGGTGTTGAAATGTTTTGCATTGGAACGGAACTTTCTTCGTTAAGCCAAGAGTTAAAGTTGTGGTCGGAGTTGATTGATAGTGTTAGGGAAATCTACAATGGTAAAATCATTTACGCATCAAATTTTGATGAATATAGAGATGTTTCATTTTGGGATAAAATTGATTATGTTGGCATAGATTTTTTTGCTCCTGTGTCAAATAAACCTGATCCTGTTTATGATGAAATTGTTCTTGGATGGCAACCATATTTGAATGATTTGAAAAGTTGGTTTACTGAAAATCACGGGAGTAAGAAGTTAATTTTTACGGAAATTGGGTATCCATCAACGGATGGAGCAAGTATGAGACCGTGGAAGGAGGGTGAGGTTATTGATTTTGAGGAGCAGAATTTGTGTTATAAAGTTGCACTTGATATTATTTCACATATTGATTTTGTTGATGGTATATTTTTTTGGAATTGGGATGCCAATTTGAAATCCGACTCATTGAAAACTGGTTTTTCTCCTTATGGGAAACCAGCATTTGAAACTATTAAGGAACATTGGTTGAGGCAACAAGTTTTGAGTAAAAACAAAATTTAGTGATTTAGAGATGGCGGATAAGAAGGAAGTAATTTACTTATCAAGGGAGAAATACGAGGAACTCCGCAGGGAATTAGCGGAGCTTAAAACGAAGGGAAGGGCTGAAATAGCTATGAAAATAGCAGAGGCAAGAGCTCATGGTGATATCTCTGAAAATTCGGAATATGAAACGGCGAAGCAAGAGCAAGAAATTCTTGAATTGAAAATTCAAAAACTGGAGGAGACACTTGCAAGGGCGAAGGTGATAGATACAAAGAATTTGCCAGCAGATAAGGTTTATTTGTATTCAAAGGTTAAGGTTTTAAATCTCAATACAAATCAAATAATTGAATACACAATCGTTTCATCGCAAGAGGCGAATTCAGCTGAGAAAAAGGTTTCGGTTCAATCCCCGATTGGGAAAGGTTTGTTGGGGAAGCGGGTTGGAGATGTTGTTGAGGTTAAAGTCCCTGCTGGAATTGTGAGGTATAAAATACTTGAGATAAATCGGCTGTAGGTCAATTTATGGAATAAAGATTTTTTAAAGTTGGGCATTAAGTTCAATAAAACTCTTGACAAATGTTTCTGAATTTATTATATTAGCAATGAGAAGCATAATCATCCCCGTTTCCTTTCCCGCCGAGATCGCTGGCGTGTGTCCCCGAGCGCCAGCGGTCTTTTTTATTTTTAAGGCGACTTTTCAAATATGTCCTTTTTAAAGGATTAGTTGAAATGTAAGGGGAATTTTGGTATTTTTAAATTGCGTAAAAATTTATTCGGAACGACAAATGACCGAAGGATTTGAGATTTGGGATGCGCATGTTCACTTTTTCTCCTTCAATTTTTTTAAAACCCTGATAAGGATGAAGGGAAAGGAAACACCGCTGAATGAGGAGTTTACTTTTCTTAGAGAAAGATATGGCATAGAAACTCCACCTGTTAGCCCTGTGCAGCTTGCAAGGCGATGGATTGATGAAATGGAGAAATATGGTATTTCAAAACTTGTTCTTTTTGCGAGCATCCCGGAGGACACAGTTTCGGTGTCAACTGCAATATCTGCATTTCCAGATAAATTTGTTGGTTTCTTCACCTTAAACCCGTTTGCTGAAAATGTGGATTCAGAGGTAAAGCACGCCGTTGAGAATATGGGGATGAGAGGGATGATTTTATTTCCTGCTCTTTATCATATCCATGTTTACGATGAATTGCTTGAAAGAATTTATCTAATTGCGGAGGAGTATCATCTTGTTGTTTTTACGCATTTTGGGATTTTAAAAATTCCAGTTCGTGAGGCTATAGGTGTTAGAGATCAAATAGATGGAACTTACAGTAATCCAACTGATCTTCATAGAATCGCAGTTAGACATCCAGATGTTAACTTCATAATACCGCATTTTGGGGCTGGATATTTTCAAGAGGTTTTAATGCTTGGGTTGCAGTGTAGAAATGTTTATGTTGATACATCAAGCTCAAACTCCTGGATAAGGGTTTTACCGTATCAAATTGATCTTAAAACTGTCTTCGCAAAAACATTGGAAATTTTCGGCGTTGATAGAATTATTTTCGGGACAGATAGCGGAATTTTCCCACGGGGATATAGGGTTGATATATTAAATCAACAGCTGGAGATATTTGATAAACTTGGCTTATCGTCAGATGAAATTCAGAAAATTTTATCGGGGAATATAAAGCGTTTACTCGGTTTTATTTAGAAGTAGAATTGAGCTGGAACTAAATTTTTAAGATCGCTCGTTATTTAAATATGAAAAATAAATCGCCTGTTTGAATTGCGAAGGAGAAGTTTTTACATATTGTTAACTTTTCTGATTTATTTGGCTTGGGTTATATATGCTAGTTTTAATTTTCATCTGCATTTAAACTTTGGCTTTAAGCAAATAAGCGAACATAATTGCATAGGACATAAATTTTACCCTGATTTAAATTCTGATTTTGCTTGCTTTATTTCTCATTTAAGTTCAAATCATATCTTTACAAAGGGGTATGGGTTATACTTATTCACTTTGTCCTTGAATGTGTTCATTTTTGAAGATTTGATCCCGTTTAAATTTTTACCGCATCTTTTCATTTCAAAGCGTGCCCCGCCAGTTTTATTATAAGCCTTTAGTTCTCTCTTTTCCTTCAAGTTGAACTGTAAATTTTTAAAAACTAAAATTTCATGAGGTGCTATGCGTATAATTGCAATTTTTGTCCTTATTTTGGGATTTTATACAAGTTTAATTTCACAAGGGACAATAAAAGGAAAAGTTATAGATAAGGCAAATCATGAACCATTGCCCTCAGCGGATGTTCATTTAATTGAACTTAAAAAGGGAACAATAACTAAATTTGATGGAAGTTTTATTATTGACAAAGTGCCAAGTGGTGAATACACAATTGAAGTAAGTTACATTGGTTATAAGAAATTTAGAAAAAGAATAAATGTGAGTGATGGAGAAACAGTTGAAGTGAGCATTGAACTTGAACAAACAGTCATTTCACTTCCTGGAGTTGTTGTGACAGGGTCAATGTATGAAAGAAGTGCTTTTGAGATATATCAGCCAGTTGCTGTTCTTGATGAGGATAAACTTGGGTTAAGATTAGGGGATAACATTGCGAAGACGCTTTCTTATGAGCCGGGGGTAAATCTTGAATACAATGGATCATTCGTTGGGCGACCTGTGATTCGCGGTTTAACAGGGACGAGAATTCTTATCCTTGATAACGGGGTGAGAATTGGGGATGCCTCAGATTTATCTGCTGACCATGCTATTTCGTTTGATCCCGTTTCGTTGGAAAGAGTTGAGATAGTTCGTGGTCCAGCAAGTTTGTTTTATGGCGTTAATTCTGTCGGTGGCTTGATAAATATAATTACCGAGGATATACCAAAAACTGTGCACGATAAATTGAGAGGTTCATTTAGGTTCAATGGCGCAACTGTTAATTCATCTTTAGCGGGATCTGGTGCAATTGATTATGGAATTAAAAATTTCGGCGTAAGAGGTGAATTTGGGTATAGAAAAAGTGGAGATACGAAAACGCCGATCAAAACTCTCAAAAACACTGATACTGAAAATCTAACCTCTGCATTTGGGCTTGCTTATCATATTAAAAATGCAAGTGTAGGTCTATCATTTAGAAATTTTCAAGGAAATTATGGAATACCAACGGAGGAAGATGAAGAGCCAAGATTTAAGATTAATAGAAATAGGCTTGCGTTTAAATCGGATATTAAGTTTGAAAGTCCAATGATTCAAGGAGTTGAATTGATGCTAAGTCAAACTGATTACGATCATAAAGAGATAGAAGATGGTGAGGTTGCGACGCATATAAAAATAAAAAACAGCGGAGCTGATTTAAAGTTAAAGCATGGGAAGGTAGGTAATCTCTCGGGTATGTTTGGGTTTAGCTTTTTATATCAAAATTACAACACAGTTGGGGAAGAGAAGTTTTTCGCCGATGCTGGGCTTTATCTTGCGTCTTTGATTTTTTACGAAGAGATTGAAATTAAAAGATTGAATTTGCAAGCAGGTATAAGATATGATTTGGCATCTGTTAAGTCAAAAGAATTTGAAAGTTTGCCAGCGCAGAAAAAGAATTTTAATGTTTTGTCAAGTTCAGTTGGTCTGATTTATAAGGTGACTGACCCAGCGGTTATATCTTTCAATTTTTCTCGTGGTTTCAGAGTCCCCGCTCTTCAAGAGCTTTTTGCCTATGGACCACATCTTGGGACGATGAGCTTTGAAGTTGGGAACCCGAATTTAAGAGTGGAGGTATCAAACGAATTTGATCTTTCATTTAAATTGCTTACATCCAAGACGAATGCGGAAATCTCAGGTTTTGTAAATTACATTGATAATTATATTTATGCAACCCCAACTGGGGAGATTGATTCTGTATCAAGTCTTCCAATTTATGAATACACTTCAGCGAATGCTATCTTGCGTGGATTTGAGATAAAGATTGAGCGTGAATTATTTAAAAATTTAAACACCTCTCTACTTTTTGATTATGTTGAGGGAAGGAAAAGAGAGACAAACGAGTATTTACCTATGATTCCACCGCTTCGGATGATAGCGGGGATTGAGTATAGAACAAGCAGATATAACTTTGGGATTGAGGTTAAAGCAGTTTCATCGCAAAATAAAGTTGCACCTGAAGAAACCAGGACATCTGGTTATACGATTGTTAATTTGCATCTTGGATTCAGGTTGCCTTTCTCTGGGCTTGCTCATGAGATAAATTTGAATGTTGAGAATTTAATGAACAAGACATACTATGACCATCTCTCAAGGATAAAGAATTTTGCACCGATGCCTGGAAGAAATATCAGTTTGGTTTATCATGTATTGTTTTGATTTAGATTGAAGTAAAATATGTTTTTCATAAGCCCGCCCAATTTGGGCGGGCTAATAATTTTTCCATCACCATCCTTGAAAGGCGAAACATAAAGAAGCCATCTTTAAACTTCTTGCGTGATAGCAAAATAATCATTCCCCTACCTTTTCTCTGTCAACTTTCTTCTCCTTTTTCTTTCACATCATCCATTCCATCCCCCATCCCTCCTCATCTACTCCATGTTCACCAATCTTGGCAACAATTTTACCATCTCTTCATATCTCTTCCCACTCCCACGATACCTCCCACCGAAAATCTGATTCCCCTTCCATCCAATTTGAAACATCCAAAATCAACCCCTCTCTCTTCTCAACAACTACTTGGCTCTTTATCACATGTCTCTTCTTTCTCCCTTCCTTCGGTCTCCGCCTCTCTTGTTCTGTTGCGTCTATCAGCAACTCTATCTCTGGCATCTCTTCCAACAAATTTCTCCCTTACCCTCTCTGGAGGCTGTGTCTTAATTAGCTAAAAATAGCCATTTTGCTTTGCTGGATGATATGTCGGCGAAGCTACGAAGTGGTCCCCCTAAGGTCCGAAAGGACTCCCTTGGAGGGTCTCCTAAGGAGTCCATAGGACCTTTGGACCTTAGGGACGATCCCTTTGGGGAGTGGAAATAAAAGTTGTTGTTTGTTAGTATATGGTCGGATGTTTAGCATGATTTTATCTCCTGATTATGTATTTGGTAATTTATGTTATCAATTTATGAAGATTTTACTGGTGATAAAAAAAGGGGTTGCGACACAACCTCTTTATAGAGAGGGTCAGGGGGTGAGTCAATTTCTTTACCCCTTTACAATTTTAGAGAGAGGGTTAGTGGGCGAGAAGCAATTTCAAAAAGTCATTTTTCAACTCACCCCCTTTAATTCCCCCTCTCTATTTTATAGAGAGGGGGTTAGGAGATGAGTCAATTTTTAGCAAGGGGTGAGTCAACTTCTTCACTTCTCTTATAGATAGAGTTGTAAGGGTAAGAAACGATTTCAAAAAGTCATTTTTCAACTCACCCCCTTTAATTCCCCCTCTCTAATTTTAGAGAGGGGGACAGGGGGTGAGTCACTTAACCAAAACCATCTTCTTAACACTCACAAAACCACCAGCCTCAAGCCTGTAAAAATAAACCCCACTTGCCAATCCATCACCCCTGAACTCAACTCTATACCTGCCCGCTTGCATCTGTTCATCAACCAAAACCCTCACCAACCTACCCATAACATCATACACACCGAGCTTAACTTTCGCTTCCCTCGGCAAATCAAAAATTATAAAAGTTGATGGATTAAATGGATTTGGATAATTCTGATATAATGCAAATTCTCTCGGTGTTATCTCTTTATCTTTCTCATAAACATCAAGTATCACTCCACCCTCCCTGTATACCGCAAGACCCCCACTTGTCCCAATCCATTTGTTCCCCTGCACATCTATCGCAATAGCAAAAACATAATTACTTGGCAGACCTGAATTTGAAGTGTTATAAACTGTCCAATTCACTCCATCAAACTTTGCTAATCCATTTGATGTCCCAATCCATTTGTTCCCCTGCACATCTATCGCAATAGCAAAAACATAATTACTTGGCAGACCTGAATTTGAAGTGTTATAAACTGTCCAATTCACTCCATCAAACTTTGCTAATCCCCAATTTGTCCCAATCCATTTGTTTCCCTGCCCATCCATTGCAACAGCCCAAACCCAATTATCTGGCAGACCTGAATTTGCCCTGTTATAAGTAACCTTCTCACCAGTTAGCATATTTAACTTAATCAAACCACCACTTGTCCCAACCCAAATATACTCTCCCTCAATCGCAAGTGCCCCAATGTAATTACCATAAGTGAAATTAATCCATTCTGGATTTTGTGAAAATGAAAAAGCGAAAAATAAAATAAGTGAAAGGGATAATAAAATCTCTCTTTTCATGGCTTCCACCTTCTTTAGTTTAAACCCTGTTTAATTTTTTTCGTTTTTAATTTAAAAAAGCAAAATTAATTTGTCAAGTGAGTTTGCTCACTTTATTTTAACTTATCTTTTTATCTCTTTGCAAAGGGCGAGTCAATATAAGATTGTTACATTTACGCTTGCCCAGAGGAGTTGCTTAGCGATAACGACACTTACCTTGTTATTGTCCAACTTTATTTCAGTTCACCCCCTTTAATTCCCCTCCCGAAGGGATCGTCCCTAAGGGACTCCTTTGGAGCTTCGCCGACTCTCTATTTTATAGAGGCTGTGTCTTAATTAGCTAAAAGTGGCTATTTTGCTCTTTTAACGGGCAAGTTATAGGAATGAAAAATTAAGCAAATCATATATAATGTGTGAAGATTTTACTGATGATAAAAGAGGTTATGACACAGCCTCTCTCTAGCAAAGGGAGGTGTTCTCTCAAAAATTGCGATAAGCGTTGCTCTCATGAAGTTCAAAAAGGAAACCCAAAAGAGTGTAAGTAGTGTAGTGGCGAAGAGAGAAAAGGGTCATAAAGACCCTCTCTTCCAAAGACAACTTGAACTTTCCCCCTGCACCTATTTCTCTTTCCCTTTCCCTCCTTGACAACCTTTTCCTTTCAAATTCAGGATAGGCTTTTTGAGGACAGTCATAAGTTTCTCAAAGGCTTGAGGTGTAATACCGGTAAGGCGACAGAAGATGGTAGGAGATTTTTTGGCTCTTTGCAAGTTAAACATGGTCACTTTCACCTCTTAACATGGTTTTATATGTGGGTTATGATTAGCAGCGTCAAAGCCAAAAGGCTATGGCGCAAGAAGTTTTTTGTGTAACCTTCCAATTATGCCTTCCGTATTCAGATATTGGAATTTTTAAAATCAAAATCTTATACAATATATGCGTGGATTGTTACTTATACTTTTGACCTTTGCGTCTATGCAATTGGTAAACTCTCAAACAGAATACAGGATCAAAGCACTTAAAATTGATGGTGTAATTAACATTGATGGGAAACTTGAGGAGGAATTTTGGAAGCATGCGGAAAAGGTTGAGTTAAAATACGAAGTTCAAATAACTGATAATGAGCCTGCAAGTCAAAAGACAACTGCAATGGTTCTTTATGATGGGTTAAATCTTTATTTTGGATTTGTTTGCTATGATACAAATCCAAATGAGATAAGGGCACACATAACCGACAGGGATAAAATTTGGGAAGATGATTTCATTATTTTGATAATTGACACATACGGGGACAATCAAAACGCATATGAATTGGCGGTTAATCCTTATGGAATTCAGGGTGATGGGATGAGAACGGGAAATTCGGAGGATATAATGTTTGATTTTGTTTGGCATTCTGCTGGATTGATAAGCGATTCTGGATGGACAGTTGAGATAGCAATTCCATTTAAAAGTTTGAGGTTTCCGAAGAGAGAAAATCAAGAATGGAATATACTTATTGGGAGAAATTATCCACGCAAAAGCAGATTTGTTTTCTCTTGGACACCAGTTGATAAAAATAACCCTTGTCTTTTATGCCAATCGGGAAAATTAACGGGTTTAGATGATATTGGTTCAGTTAAATTTGTTGAAGTTTTACCTTATGTTATGAGTTATCAATCTGGCTCTATTAGAAGTTACACTGATCCATCGCTTGGGATGAAAAATGAACCAATTAGGGTTAGAGGTGGTACTGGGGTTAAGTTTTCACCAAATCCTGAACTTACAATTGAAGGTGTTTTAAACCCAGATTTCAGTCAGGTTGAGACGGACGCATATCAAATAAGTGTTAACACCACATTTGCACTTTATTATCCTGAAAAGAGACCTTTCTTTTTTGAGGGAAGCGAGGTTTTTAAAACACCTGTAAATGTATTCTATTCAAGAATGATAAATGATCCTCTTTTTGCGTTTAAACTTAAACAGAAGTCAAATAATTTAACCATTGCTTATTTGTCTTCGCTTGATGAGAAAACCCCTTTCATTATCCCTGGCGAAGAGGGAAGTTCAACAGTTCAAACGGGGTTAAGATCGTTGGTAAATCTTGGCAGGGTAAGATACGATTTCGGTGAGCAATCTTATGCTGGCTTGCTTTTTACTGCGAGGAATCTTTCAAACTCTTATAATTATGTCGGTGGGCTTGATTGGAATTACTTTTTCTGGAAAAGTTATTATTTTAGAGGTCAAATTCTTTACAGTGCGACGAAGGAAATAAATGATTCACTTCTTTTTTCAAGTCAGAGAAAGTTCGGGGAAACAAGTTATGATGCAACTTTTAACGGCGAAAGATATTCTGGTGTTGGTATGCTCTTTAGATTTTTGAGGGATACAAAGCATCATGGATTTGTGATTTCTTACCGTGATTTTTCTCCGACATTTCAACCTCATCTTGGATTTGTCACAGCAAATAACCGAAGACAGATAAACATAGAAAATCGCTTTACATTTTATCCAAAGAATTCAATCGTTGATATCGCATTCGTGCTTGTTGAAGGAGGACTTGTGTTCAACTATAGTGGTACAAGAAAGGAAAGATGGGTGGTAGTTGGAGCCGGTTTGCAGTTAAAAACCCAAACCGATGTTTTCGTTGGTTTTCTCCCGGTAAATGATGAAATCTTCGGGGGTCGTAAATTTGAGAAAATACACAGGATCTTCGCCAATGTGTATTCTGTGCCGTTTAAATTTTTAACGCTTCAATTTAATGGTGAATATGGTCGTAAGATTTATCGCACAAGTGAGCCAAGACTTGGGCTCTCAAAAGATTTTAATGTTTATTTTAAATTGAAGCCAACCGAAAAAATTGAGTTATCAATCTGGTATACAAAAGCGAGATTGGAGGACGAAAAAACGAAAGAACTATTTTATGATGGTTATGTTGCTGGTCTTGTTGGGATTTATCAATTCAACCCAAATTTATTTTTGAGGTTGATAACACAATATGATTCTTTTAGCGGCTCTGTTCAATTTTTCCCATTGTTAAGTTTCAAACTTAATCCGTTCACAATTTTTTATGTTGGTTCAACTATCAATTTGCTTGATTTTGGAGAACCGTACGGGGTAAGGCAAACAAACAGGGAATTTTTCTTGAAAGTCCAGTATTTACTAAGGGATTAATCATCTTGAGCTTACTTCAACGCCGTTTTCAGGTGAGGTGACATAAATTTTTAACTTTTTTCCGAAATATTTTAGGAATTCTTCAGATATAATTCTTATCGCCTCACCTGTTTTTTCTTTTATGGTTATTGCTACTGCTGTTGAACCAGTTCCCAAAAGTTTTGCTCCTATGATTCCGTCAACTGTTGCAGATATGTCAACTATTGCATCAATTTCGGATGTGCTAACTTCATAGTCATTTCTTAAACTCAAATGTGAATCAAACATTAATTTCCCAAGAAGCGAGAGGTTATGTCGCCTTAGGGCGATAACAAAATTTAAGGTGCGTTCATTTTCTCCAACGATGTATTTTATTCTTCCCATTGAACTTTTTTCAATGAAATTAGAATATCGTTTCAATTCATCTAATGTGAGAGATCGCAAGGAGTTAATTTGTGGATTTACACTTGATATGATATCAAAAGCGAGCTTACATTCTTCTTCCCTTTTCAAGAATTTATAGATAGCATTTTCGTTTCTTTCGCCTGTGTCAATTATTAAAATTTTTAAACTTACTGGCACAGGTGCATATTCATATTTAAAGTTTTGGCAGTCAATCAAGATTCCAGAGTTATTTATCGCCATTGCTGATGCCATATAATCGTATATGTTTTCGTAAGATAAGGTTAGAAATTTGCCAACTTTTTCGCATAGGTGAAGAAGATTGATATCGTCAATATCAATGTTTTGAAGATGGCGGATTGCAAATGAAAGAGCCACGACAATCGCTGATATCTCTCCAAGATCTAAGTTGGGCGGGATATCACTTGCTATGCATATGTTGAGTCCAGAGATGTCATAACCGTTATCAAGGAAGGATTTTAAAGTTGCTTTTATTGGGGTTGTCCATTCGTTCTCTTCAATTTTGTCAAGTGATCTCTTCGTGAAAATTTCAATCGCAAATTTATTATTTGAATAGACTACAAATTTTTCGTCTGCTCTTGATGATAAACTTACATAGGTTCGGCGGTTCAAGGCTATTGAGAAAATAAATCCATGTCCATAATGGGTATGTTCTCCCATAAGTTTTATTCTTCCTGGTGCTGAGCTTACGACCTCGGGTTTTTCATAAAAGATTGAATTATGAAGAGAATCAATCATTTTGAATTGTGTTAAATTCTTTATGTTTTATCTTTTGAAGTTCTGACCACATCAGATTTATAAGTTCTTTTAATCCTTCGCCAGTTATAGCTGAGATTTTGACGATTGGAATGTTGTCTTCAAATTTTACTTTATCAAGTTTCTTTCTCAATTTTTCATCTGCGAGATCTATTTTGGTTATTGCGATAATTCTTGGTTTTTCAAGCAAAATTTGAGAGAAAAGTTGCATCTCGTTTAGGAGCGTTTCATAGTCTTTTTTTGGGTTATGGCTTGTGCACTCAATCATAATTACAAGAAGTTTTGTCCTTTCAATATGTTTTAGAAATTGTATTCCAAGCCCTTTGCCAAGGTGCGCTCCTTCTATAAGCCCTGGCATATCGGCAACGACAAAGCTTTTAAATTCATCATATCTAACAATTCCGAGGTTTGGTTGAAGTGTTGTGAATGGATAATCGGCGATTTTTGGTTTTGCAGCTGAAATTTTTGAAATAAGCGTTGATTTTCCAACATTTGGGAAACCGACCAATCCAACATCAGCGATGAGTTTAAGTTCAAGTTCAATTTCTCTTTCTTCCCCTTTTTCACCTTTTTCTGCAAATCTTGGTGCTCTGTTGGTTGGCGTTGCAAATCTTGCGTTTCCTCTTCCTCCTTTCCCTCCATGTGCGACTATGACTTCGTCCCCGTCGTTTACAAGGTCAGCGAGAATTTCACCTGTTTGGGCATCTTTTACAACTGTTCCGCATGGCACAAGCAAAATTATGTCCTCCCCATCTTTACCGTGTTGATTTTTACCACGACCATGACCTCCGTTTTGGGCTTTGTAGAATGTTTTATATTTGTAATCAAGCAATGTAGAGAGATTTTTGTTTGCGCGAATTATCACATCTCCACCTTTCCCACCATCTCCGCCATCTGGACCACCCTTGGGGACATATTTTTCTCTCCTGAAGCTAACACAGCCGTTTCCACCGTCCCCCGCTTTAACATGTATTTTTGCGTAATCTATCAAAAGCATCTTATCTCATCCCCGGGAAATATCTTCTGTAGACAAAATCTGTAAATTCAATAGCTTCGTCTGAATACGGGTCAATTTCATATTCAATAAAAATTGAATCAATAAATGCTGAAGCTTCTTTCCAACTGTTGATTGAGTTTAATTTGTCTATCGCTTCAAAAAATTTTTCTTCGTTCCGTTTGAAGATTTTCTTTATGAATTTCTCTTTGCTTTTTTCGTCAATCAATGTGTTAAGGTCGGGTAATTTCACTTCCAGCTTGGGCGCTGATTCTAGCTCAACAGGTTCAATTTCCCCTTTCTCTTCAAGTTTAGCTTCAACAAGTTCAGTTTTTCCTTCTGTAGTTGATGTTTCTGTAAGTGTGGTGAATTCTTGCTCAACGGTTGATGGTTTTAAAACTCTTTTCAAGATGATCTCAAGATCTGACATCGTAAATTTTGCCCTTCCGTGAAGATCTCTTTCAAGTTCAATCTCTTTAACAATGTTTTCAATTCCTTTATCGTTGTAGTAGATTATCAAAGCTTCTGCTGGAACGGAGTTTAGATCGTTTGCAAATTTGAAGAAATTAAAAACTGGCTCCACTATTGAGAGCAAATCTTTTATTGAAACATTTTTCAATACCTCTTCATCAATTTTGCGGAGCATTCGTTTGAATAAGTCAATCTTTATCTCGTTTGATGTATGTTTTTCCAGAATTTTTGTTATTAACCTTTTGTAGTATGTATATTCGTTCAGATTTGAAAGTGAGTCAATTATTTGTTCTGTTGTTTTCATATCCTCATTTTTGAAAATTATCTTCACAAGCGTCCATTCCGGTCTTAGTACAAAATTAAGTGCAAATCTTGATGCTTTATCAGCGGCGTTTTCAAATTCCGAATAGGTAAGTAGGAGAGCATTTTTAAGCGTGCCGACTAATTTTTTTCGTGCTGAGATGAAGTCGGGATTATCTTGGTCAAATCTCTTTGAATAAAGCGAGTTTAAAACCTCCTCGCTCAAGATTCTCTCAGCATAGATGTTAAAATAATCTTTCACGGATTGTGGTATATCCCAGCTCATTATCTCTGTGAATGAGATTTTTTCCTTTCCAGATGCACGGGACAAGATTTTCTGTTTTATGTTTTCAACTTCTCTCTCAAACATTTTTTAATCCAAATTTTATTGTAAAATTGAGTTAAAATCGTCAAAAGATCACTGTTTTAAAATTGACCTTACTCTTTCAATTTCTTTCTGAGCTCCTGCCTTGAAAATTGGATCAATCCCAGGTCGGTCAATAATTTGCTGATACATGTTAATTGCTTGTTCATATTTTTTCATCTTTTCATATGATTGCCCAGCCATATAAAATGCGTTCGCAGTCCAATCAATCTTTGTTTTCTTCGTAACAAGGTATGGGACTTTTAAAAATTCAAGTATTGCTTGTTCATATTCTCCCTTGTAATAGAGGACTTCACCAATGTAGTAGTGAAGTTCGGCTTCAAGGTCTTTATCTGCTTCTTCAAGTAATTTTTGAAAATGAGTTAATGCGAGGTCATAATTACCAAGCATTTCATACATTACTCCAATCTTTATTCTTTTATCGGTTATATCTTCGGCGTTTGGAAATTTTTCAATGTATTTTCTTGCGAGTTCTATAACGAGTTCGTAATATCCGAGCTCTTCATAACATGCGAGCAAATTATTCATGGCGGATTGCAAAATCTGTGGTTTTTCTGCGCTTTCAACGACAAATCTATAGTAAATTGTTGCGGAGTCATATTTTTCAAGTTTAAAGTAAATGTTTCCAAGCGAAAGATTAACACGCAATTTTGTTTCTCTATCCAGTGGTTTCTTGTTGAGTTCAAGCAATGTTTTTGTTGCAGATGATATGTTTCCGTTGTATTCATCAATTTTTGCAAGCCAGTAGTGTGCAAGATGTGAAAATCTTGAGTCTGGGTAATTCTTTATTACATCGTCAAAAACTTTTTTTGCATTTGTGAAATCTTTGTTTCTGAAGTAATAACCACCGAATTCAATTTGAAATTCGGCAAGATAATTTTTAATGTCAAATTTCAAGAATGTTTGTTTGAATGAATTTATTGATTTATTTGCTCTATCAATGTCGTTCATTCTGAAGTAGCAGATGATAATTTTTGATTGAATTGTAATTCTATCGGTGTCATTTTCTGCGTTTTTTAGTGCTTCTGTATATCTTTTGAGCGCTTCATCATATTTCTCTTCCTCAAAAAGCAGATCCGCAGATTCAAGCATTGTTCTCTTTCCAAGGGTGGCGTTAAATTTTCCAACTTTTTCAAAATAATAAACCGCTTTTTCGTTTATTCCCTCTGTTTTATAGATATTTCCGAGTGCATAGTAAACTTCGCCTGTATGTGGTAGCATTGCTTCAAGTTTTATCCCGGGGGCTGGCTTCGGGGTTGCAAGATAAAGTTTGTAATATCTTTTTGCGCTTGATAGATCACCAAGTTTTTGATATGCGGTCGCAATTTTAAATATAACCTCTGGCTCTCTTTCAAACTCTATGACTTTGTCAGTGGAAATATATCTTTTGTATTCATCTATTGCCTTCAAGTAATCCCCTGATTCAAAGTAGATATCCGCAATTTTAAGTTTGACATCTTTTGCGATATCTGTGTAGAATAAATTTTGTTCAATTTCACGCAAAACATTTATTGCTTCAGCGTAACTTTTCAACTCCCTGTAAATTTGTGCCTTAAGGTCAAGTGCCCTTGCATCATAAGGAGATGGGGAATATCTCTGTAAGAGAAAAGCAATATCCGAAAGCGATTTTTGTTTTTCACCAATTTTGTAATATCCATAAGCCCTTTTGAAAAGGACTCCCGAGATTTGGTTTTGATTAAGTTTGTTGAGGTTATCAGTTGCAATTTTTATAACCTCGTTCCAGTTACCGTTTGCAAAGTGAAAGTTTAAAATATCAATCACAAATATGCCGTAAAATTTAGACTCTGGATACTTGCTTTTAAAATCTTCAGCAATTTTTCTTTTGCTGTCTTGGCTCAATCCATGGGTTAAAGTTTTATACAGGTAAAAGACAGCGGTATCAGTTTTTTGGGGATCAATTTGTGGCTTAAAGTTCAAAAAACTTTGAATTACACTTATTGCGGAGTCGGATTTTATTTTGTTTTCAATGAAAAGATTGTAAGCGCAGTTTGCTTTCTTATATTTTATAAGGTATTGAGTTTGGGCGTCAAAGTTTCCTTCGGAAAGAGCGAGGTCGTAGTATTTAAGTGCGTTTGAGTAATCTTTTAATATCAAATTGTAAAGGTCAGCAAGTTTGAGGATTATTTCGTTTCTGGGTTTATTCGTTAAAATGTCTCCGATAAGTTCTGCTATTGATGTTGTGTGATTGGTTTGATCAGTTATTTGAAATCTTTTCAACATTTCAACTTTATCCAAAGCATCATCATATAACTCGGATGAGGTGTAGTTTTTGAGCAGGGTTTCAAATGTTGAAATTGCCTCTTCAATTTCACCAAGTTTGATATAACATAGCCCAATGTGATAGGTTGCTTCGTCGGCATATTTATCTTTCGGGAAGCGATTTAAAAGGTCGGTGTAATAAAAAATTGCTTTTTTGTAATCCTTGAGTTTTTCTTCGTAGAGAGTAGCAAGTTTAAATAGAACTTCGGGGAGAAGATCACTTGTTGGGAATAGTTCAACATATTTTTTATAAAATTCAATTGCCTTTTCATAATCACCGATGCGAACGGAATTATTTGCAAGATTAAGCAGTGCGAGTGATTTTCTGGATGTAGTTGTATCAAAATTTATGACCTTAAGATAAAACTCGTTTGCTTTTTGATAGTTTAAAATTTTATCAAAAGCGGTTGCGATATTGAAGTAAAGTTCGGGATTTGTTTCGGATTCGGATATTGAATTAAGAAGGTCTGTATAAGATTTTATAGCGTTTTGATAATTGGCTGTGTTGAAATAATAATTTGCAAGTTGTAGAAGGATTTTTTGCTTTAGGTTTTTAACATCGTCTGATTGAGTAGCGGTTGAGAGTGTGGATTGAGCGTTCAGCATGTAATTTATCGCATTTTCATATTCACCGAATTCTGCTTGAATTTTCCCAAGTTCAAAGTATGCTGATGCTATTACCTCGGGGTTAAGCCCGCTTTGGGATATGATTTGAGTAAGTTGTTTTTCTGCCTCTTCGGTTTTACCAAGGGTTGCGTTTATCTTTGCGATGTTGAGATTTGCTTTGAATTTTAAATTTTTATCATCAACTTCGTTTGAGATTTTTCTGTATTCAATCAGTGCTCTTTCAAGGTTTCCTTCTTTAGTTAAAATTTCTGCGAATTTAAATCTTGCAATGTAAAGATACTCGCTTTCTGGGTATTCCTGTATAAGTGCGAGTAAAACTTTTTTCGTGTTTTGTAAATCGTTTGCGAGTTCAAAATATTTTGCTGATTCAATCAGTGCTTTTGATGCAAGTTGGCTTTTGGGGTAAAAAAGTTTTATTCTTTCAAAAGCTGAACCTGCTTCTTTATATTTTTTCATTTCAACAAAACATTCGGCGGATTTCCAAAGGGCTTCAATTGCTCTTGGGTGTGAAGTTTTTGAGAGGGCGAAATTCTGAAATATGATTTGGGCGTCTTCAAATTTTCGTAGTTTAAAGTAGGACATACCAAGATAAAATTGAGCTTCGGGAGTTTGTGGGCTGTTGGGGTATGAGTCAATGAATTTTTTAAGTTGTGAAATGGCAAGGTCGTAGAAACCCTCATTGTAAAGATTTATAGCAAGTTTAAAGTCGGCGTTTTCCTTTGTGTCCTGTGAAGTTGAAAGGGAAAAGATAAGAATTAACATTGGGAGCAGAGCCCAAGCTTTGCGCATCGGAATCTGATTTTGTTTTTTGGTCTCTGAAAAAATTTAACATTTATTTGAGTTTTAAGCAAAATCAATTTAGTTGCTTATTCCGTCTCCCCGAAGTTTTGTCATTTTTTTGCAATTGATTCCCCTTAAAGGGCAATTTTGCCACATTGTAAATATGAAATCGGATTTTTTTATTATTAAAAATCAATTGTTTTAGGTGGAATTTCTGGCACGGTGATTGATGAAATTTTTTAGAAAATAAATCAAATGAAAGAGTTAAGGGATGAAGAAAGTTCTTGTTGTTGACGCTGATGAATCAATGCGAAACTTGCTCGTCAAATTCCTTATCCGTGAAGGTTTTGAGGTTTCAAGTGCTGTGTCTGGGCGGGAAATGATGGAGAAAATGGCTCAAGATAAATTTGACATTGTGATAATTGATGAGAATATCTATAAGCAGAATCAATTTGATGTTAAGATGATTATGAATGAGTTGATGCCGAAAGCGAAGATAATTTATATCGCTCCGTTCTATGCGTTGAGCGAAAATCTTGAGATTGAAGATGAGAGGGTTATAAAGTGTGGGGAGAAACTTTTCAGGATATCGGAGTTGAAAAATTTAATAAGTGAGTTCAAAAGCTTGTCGACCTGAATCTGATTTATGAACTATATCCCCCTTTCAAATAAATTCAAAAGCACATATGATTAGAAAACTTTCAATATTTTCAATCTTAAGTGTGATTTTCATACTTAAGCTATCTGCGCAAACCAATGCTGATTGTTTTGCTTGTCACGAGGACAAGACATTGATTATGGAGAAAGGAGGCAGAGTGATTTCTCTTTATATTAATTCAAATGAATTTAACAAATCTCTCCATGGGTCGCTAAACTGTGTTGATTGTCATGAGCAGTTTAATCCAGAGGAGATCCCGCATAAGGAGAAAATTGAGCCAGTTAATTGTTCAAATTGTCATTTAGATGAGGTTTCAAGTTTCAAATCAAGCAAGCACTTTGGAAAAATTAACTGTATTTCGTGCCACGGGAATGCTCACAAAATAGTTAAAGTATCAAGGGCTGATTTTACGAAACAATGTTCTTCGTGCCATAAGAAGGAATTTGAAGATTATAAGATAAGTGCTCATTTTAGTTTTAAAAATGGAGCTGATTGTATCTCATGTCATGGGTATCATTCAATTAAATTTGCGTCGTCTGATGTTTGTATTAAATGTCATAGCGATAAGAAGATTGTTCATAAGTATCAGGAGTTTGTTTTAAAGTATAAGGAAAGCATACATGCGCAGTATATAAATTGTTCTGATTGTCATACGGGACATAAAGTTTTGAACGCAAGAGATCCGAATTCAACTGTTGCAAGGGCAAACGTAGGGAAGACATGTGAAAAGTGTCATGAGGGAATAGCGAAGGATTATTTTGAGTCTGAACATGGAAAGGCTTTTGTCAGCGGGTTTGAGGCTGCTCCTTCGTGCGTAGATTGTCACGGGGAACATGATATAATGAAGGTTACGAGCGGTAAATCAAAGATAAGCAGGGCGAATGAGATTGAAGTATGTTTGAAATGTCATCTTGATAATCCTGATGTTAGGAGCAGGATGACGCATGTTTCATCTTTTATTGCTTCTTATGAAAATAGCGTTCACGGGAGATTGTTCAAGGCGGGTAATCAGGATGTAGCGGTTTGCAGTGATTGTCACGGTGCGCATGAAATGATGAAAGCAAGCAATCCAAATTCAAAGGTTTATAAACTTAACATAACCTCAACCTGTGGTAGATGTCATACAAAAATATCCGATGAATTCAGAGAAAGCATCCATGGTCTTGCTCTTGCAAAGGGTAATTTTGATTCACCTGCGTGCACGGATTGTCATGGTGAACATTTGATCCTTGAACCAACCGATCCACGGTCGCCCGTAGCTCCAAAAAATGTTGCTTTACAGCTCTGCTCAAAATGTCATGCCTCTGTTAAACTTGCTGAAAAATACGGTATACCCGCCGATAAATTTAAAACATTTACGGATAGCTATCATGGTTTAAATGTTAGATTAGGAAATGTTGAGGCTGCGAATTGCGCCAGTTGTCATGGGGTTCATGATATTTTGCCTTCTTCTGATCCAAGATCAAGAATTAACAAAGTAAATCTTGTTAAAACATGTGGTCAATGCCATCCTGGAGCGAATGAAAATTTCACCAAGGGCAAAATTCATGTGACAGTTGCAAGCTCGGATGATAAAATTATTTACTGGGTTTCAACGATTTACATTGTTTTAATTGTCTCAATCGTCGGTTCAATGTTCGTTCATAATCTTCTTGACTGGATAAGAAAAACAATTGATAAGTATAAACAAAGACATGCAAAGATGTCGCATCCTGCGAACGAACTTCCAAGAAAGACAAATCTTTATTTGAGAATGACGCTTGAAGAAAGGATACAGCATTTAGCACTCGTTGTGAGTTTCTTTACACTTGTTATAACTGGTTTTATGCTTGCTTTTCCCGATGCGTGGTGGGTTGCAGCAATTAGAAATATCGGCGGTGAGGCGGTGTTCAAATATAGAGGGTTGATTCACAGGATTGCAGCGATTGTGCTTGTCATTGATTCAATTTATCATTTGTATTACATTATATTTACGAGGCGTGGACGTGAGTTTATACGAGACATAATGTTTAGAATGCAAGATTTAAGGGATATGGTTCAGGTTTTGAAATATAACCTTGGGCTTTCAAAAGAAAAACCGAAGTTTGGGAGGTTTAATTATATTGAGAAGAGTGAATACTGGGCTTTGATTTGGGGAACTGTTGTGATGACTGTGACAGGTGTTGTTTTATGGTTTGAGAATCATTTTATGGGGTGGCTCTCAAAAACATTTGTTGATGTTTGCAACACAATTCACTATTTTGAAGCGTGGCTTGCATTCCTTGCTATCATCGTCTGGCACATTTATTATGTTATCTTCAATCCAGATGTTTATCCGATGAACTTCGCTTGGATAACCGGATATTTAACTGAAGAGGAAATGGAAAAGGAACATCCACTTGAGCTTGAGAAAATAAAACTTCAGGAAATTAAAAAAGGAGAATTTGTATGAACTGCGAAGAGAAGGAAATTAAGAACATAATGATTGAAATCTTGAAAGTAGCAATTGAAAGAGAGAAGGATTCATTTGATTATTACTATTCCGCTTCATTAAAGGCTTGCGAACCAAGTATTCAAAAGTTTTTGCTTGAGCTTGCCGAGATGGAAAAAGAACATAGGAGATTGCTTGAGGAGAAACTAAAGGAGCTTGAAGCAGAAGTTTCAATTCTTAATGGCATAAGGTCAAGTTTTGAATATTATGAATAAAATTTGAGGTTGAAAATGCCCTCTGAAAAGAAAGTTTTGCGTTTTTCTTTATCGTGGAGAATTCAACATTTCCTTTTGATGGTAAGTGTAACGCTTTTGATAATCACAGGTTTTGCTTTGAGGTATCATGATACTTGGTTTGGAAGATTTTTGATATTTATTGAGGGGGGTTTTGAGACGAGGGGAACATTGCACAGAATTTCAGCAGTACTTCTTTTTATTACGGCAGTTTATCATTTGATTTATATTTTGTTCACGAGGGAGGGGAGAAAAGAGTTTAGAGAGTTGTTGCCGAGGAAGAAAGACTTTGCGGATTTTGTTGAAAGCATAAGGTATGATATTGGGAAAAATGAAAAGCCACCGATGTATGGTAGATATTCTTATAAGGAAAAAATCCAATACTGGGCGTTCTTTTTGTTCGTTATTTTGATGATTTTAAGCGGTATTGTTCTGTGGTTCCACAATTATTTATTTGGAATTTTACCGAAATGGTTCTTTGACTTTTCGCAGGCATTACATAGTGCAACAGCAACGCTTGTGATAACATTTCTTGTGCTTTGGCATCTTTATCTTGTTCATTTTTCTCCGAGCAATTTCCCTATAAATGCTTCGTTCTGGCATGGTTATGTTTCAGAGGAGTGGCTTAAGGAAAATCATTACCTTGAATATCTTAATTTGACAAGTTCATCAGAGGAGATAAAAAATAAGGGATATGGGAAATGAGGAGATTTTTATATTTTGCGATTTTTTTGTTCGCGGTATCTCAGACAAGTGCGCAGCTTAGAAATGAGCGTTGTTTTGTTTGTCATGGTGTTAAGAATTTCGGAATCGTTGAACATGGGAAATTTAAATCACTTTATGTTTCAAAAGAAGATTTTGAAGCTTCGGTTCATAGCAAATTTGCCTGTGTCTCATGTCATGTTGATGTTCGTGTGATACCTCATTTAACAAAGCCACAAAGGATTCATTGCTTGCAGTGTCATTTTGAGGGGAATGTGGTTGGAGCACCTGTCACGGCTAAACCAGAGAAGTATAAAGAGAGCGTTCATGCGAAAGCCCTTGCAAAGGGTAAAAATGCCCCTGATTGTAAAGATTGTCATACGGTTCATTATGTGAGAAAACCAGAGGACCCTAATTCAAGTGTTTATAAAACGAGGATACCTGAACTTTGTGGAAGGTGTCATGAAACTGTAAAAGAAGAATATTATAATTCAATTCACTGGGCTGGGATTCAAAAGGGCGAATTGAGCTCAGCTGTTTGTTCGGACTGTCATCGTGAGCATGATATTTTACCGCCGGAAGATCCGAGGTCAAGTTTAAATCCTAAAAATGTCGTTGGGACATGTGATAAATGTCATTCAGATGTTAAGCTGATGAAAAGAGTTGGGGTTCCAGTTCAGAATCCAGAGGCGTATAAAGAGAGTTTTCACGGGATAGCATTAAAATTTGGGGTCGTAAGAGCTGCGAATTGTGCTTCATGTCATGAATATCATAGTGTTTTACCTTCCCGAGACCCGAGGTCTCCGATTCATCCGGCAAATCTTGCCAAGACATGTGGCAAGTGTCATCCAAGGGCAAATGAAAATGTCGCAAAGGGGAAATTTCATGTTTTGCCGGGAGAGAGGGAATCCGGAATTGTGTATTATGTTTATACATTCTTTAAATGGTTCACATTAATTGTATTAATTGGGCTTTTTACTCATATTGTTCTTGATTTGATCGGACATATAAGAAGGAAAAGAAAAAAGGAGTGATTAAATGATGGAGCCAAAAAAGGAGGCGGAAAAATTAATACATGAGGTTGAAATAGAGAAGGGCATCACGCTTGATGATGAATTTAGGGAAAGGTTAAAAAATGAAATTGCGGAGAAAATAAAAGCTGAGATTGAACGAAGGAAAAAAGAGGTTGAGGAAAAAGTTGAAGAGGAGTATTTTGTTCGTTTCAGTTTGAATATTCGGCTTCAGCATTTAACGCTTGCAATTGGGGTTTTATTGTTGATAATAACTGGGCTCCCGATAAAATTTCACGAATCAAAATGGGCGGAGTTGTTTTTTGAAGTTATAGGTGGAATTCAGGTGTCAAGAATACTTCACAGGGTCGGGGCTGGGATGTTAATTTTTGTTTCAATATGGCATACAATTTATATCGCATTTACGAAGGAAGGAAGAAAAGAATTCAGGGAGCTTTTGCCAAGGAAGAAGGATTTTCTTGATTTCTGGCAGAATATAAAATACATGCTTGGTAAGACAAATGAACGTCCAAAATATGGGAGGTATTCGTATATTGAAAAATTTGATTATTGGGCTGTTTACTGGGGGATGGTTATCATGGTTTTATCAGGTTTGATTTTGTGGTTTCATAATTTCTTTCTTGGTATTTTCCCAAAGTTTGTTTTTGATATAGCTAAAGAAGCTCATTCAGATGAGGCAATGCTTGCAACCCTTGCAATTGTGATATGGCATTGGTATAATGCTCATTTTAATCCACATGTATTTCCATTTAACCCAACGATATTCACTGGAAAGATTTCAAAAGAGAGAATGATAAAAGAACATCCGCTTGAATATGAGAAAATAATGAGGGAGAAACTTATGAAGGAGGAAAAATCGGATGAGAAGTAAGGGTAAGATAATCGTTTTAGTTCTATCGCTGTTTTTTATCGTTTATCTTTTCTTTCTTTTTTTGAGAACTTCAGATGACCCTGAATACTGTGGTTCGTGCCATTTTATGAAACCTTATTACGAAAATTGGTTGTCTTCAACGCATAATCAAGTTAACTGCATAACATGTCATTATGGTCCCGGTGTTGGAAACTATTTAAAAGGGAAAATCCGATTGCTCTCTGAGATAGCAAGGTACTATCTTGGTGCTTATAGTTATGAGATCACATCAAAAGTTGATAATGAGTCATGCATTAAATGTCACGAGGAGAAAAAATTTGTTGATAAAGAGATATTTTTTGTGGGTGGTAAAGTTAAGTTTTCGCATGCGAAACATCTGGACGAAGGGAAAATAGGTTTTAAGTTGCAATGTCAGACATGTCATTCTGAACTTGTTCAAGGTCGCCATGAGGCGGTTTCTACAAAAATTTGTATCCTTTGTCATTTCCCCGGAGGTGAGGTTGCACGAAGCTATCCTGTTTCAGGTTGCGGTAGCTGTCATGGTCCACCAAAAGATGATATAATGATATGGGGAATCCCGTTTAATCATTCGGAGTATGTGAAGAACAAAATTGAATGTGGAACATGCCATCTTCATGTTACGGTTGGGAGAGGCGATGTAAGGTTAGATAAATGTTCCGCATGTCATATAAACATAACAGGGATGACGCTTGGGTCAAAGAAGATGCATGAGGTTCATGTGAGCAATGAAAAAATTAACTGCTTTAAATGTCATGATGAAATAAAGCATGGTAAAGTTGAAGTTTTTGAGGTTTTTTCTCCTGTATGTCAAGAATGTCATGGAAATAAACATTCGGTTCAAGAAAAAGTTTATTCTGGGAGTGGTGGCAGAGATGTTGCGGTGTTGCCTGACCCGATGTTTTTGGCTGGGGTTTCGTGCAGAGGATGTCATGAGGTTAAGCTCGTAAAAACACATGCCGAGGTAAGTTTTGAGCTTCCTGAGTTCAATCCAAATTCTTGCAGTAACTGTCACGGCAAAGGATATGATAAGCTCGTTCAAAAATGGCAAAAAATTGTAAAGGAGAGAATCCAAAAGATTGAGTATGAAATTGAAATAGCGGGACTTTTGAAAAGAGCTGGATTGAAAAAATTCAAAGATGAAGATGTTAGGGTTAATTTTGAGATTGTGAAGAAAGATGGAAGCTACGGTGCTCACAATATAAAGTATGTGAATTTGCTTCTTGATGCAATTGAGAAAAAGATAGATACATGGAGGGGCAAGCCAGAGCTTGAAGCAGTTTATAAAAATAATTCAAGGTGTCTTGATTGTCATTTCGGGATTGAAAATTTGAACAGTGCGTATAATGGCAAAAACTTTCCCCATGGGGTTCATCTTTTCAAACTAAACTGTGTCAATTGTCATACAGGTGGGGAGCCCGTGCAGGTTAATCACGGCAGGATACTTGATGTTGCAAGTAATTGTAATAGTTGCCATCATAGAAATTTAACTTCCCCGGTAAGTGAGGCTAAGTGTGAAAGTTGTCATTCAAAGCAGGTGAATTTCTATCAAGGCAAATTTTTGGCTGACACTGAAGATTTTATGTTTCAAGCTGGGGTTTCATGTCAAGACTGCCATGTGACGGAGGGAAATCTTCCTGTTAAGCCAAGTGTTGAAATTTGTGGGGCGTGTCATGAGAAAGAATATATTGACGATTTTGCTCGGAAGAGGGACAAAATTAAGGAATTGATTTCAAAGTGGGAAAAGATGAAGCCTGAGATAATTAAAAAGTTGAAATCCAGCGAAAGTTCCGCTGAGATTGTGGAGTTTGATAAACTTAGGAGAATGGTTGATGATTTTGTTAGTGAGGGTTCTTACGGAGCCCATAACTTGCAATTTATGGATGAGTTAACACAAAAAATTGTAAATTTTATCAAAGGATTTGAGTTTGTGGAAAAACAAAAATGATCAGGAAAATGAAAAAGGTAGGGAAACTTGGTTTGAAGATTGGCATCGGCGTTTTAGCTTTTTTGTTTGTTTTAGCGTTTTCGGCTGAATTTACATCTAGACCTTCTTTTTGTCCAACATGTCATTATATGGAGCCATTTTATGAAAGTTGGAAGACATCAACGCATAGAGATGTTACCTGCGTCAGGTGTCATTTCCCGCCTGGTCTTGCTGGGACTGTGAGAGGGAAACTTGAGGGGCTTGTTCAAGTTGTGAATTATTTTGCCCGCTCATATACAAAAAGAAAGCCTTGGGCAGAAATTTCGGATGAGTCGTGTTTGCAGAGCGGTTGCCATGAGACAAGATTGTTGAAAGGTAAAGTTATCTTTAAAGGTGTTGTCTTTGATCATACCCCGCATCTTGAGGAAATGAGGCGAGGTAAAAAATTAAGATGCACAAGTTGTCATTCGCAAATAGTTCAAGGGGAACATATTACTGTTACTGAAACAACTTGTTTTCTCTGTCATTTCAAACGAGATGGTGATGTTGAATTTGTAACTTACAAAAAATTGTCAAGTTGCCAAACATGCCATCATTGGGAGTCTATTCCAAAAGAGGAGATGTCAAAGTATAAATATGATCATTCCAGCATTGTAGAGAGAAAAATTGAATGCACACGCTGTCATGTTAATACAGTGATTGGTGATGGGTTTGTTCCAAGAGAAAATTGTTATTCTTGTCATTTTGATCATGCTCGTTTGAGTCAATATGAAAATACGACTTTGTTACATAGAGTTCATATAACGGAGCACAAGATTGAATGTATACAATGTCATCTCACAATTCAACATAAAATTAGAAAAATAAATCCCGAAGAGGAGCTTGAATGTAGCGCTTGTCATGTGGGTGAGCATAAACAGCAGTTATTTTTGTTCACTGGGAAAGATATGAACGGGTTAAAGGGTCACCCGAATCCAATGTTTGAAGCTGGTTTGAGTTGTGCAAGCTGTCATGTTTTTCACGAGGAGCTGATCGGTAAAGCAAAGGTTAAGGTTGCAAAACCACAATCGTGCGAGGTATGTCACGGAAAGGGCTATGCAAAACTTCTTGCACTGTGGGAGGAGGGCGCTGATAAAAAGATAAAACAATTAAAGGAGCAGATTAGCATTGTTGATTCGCTTGTAAATGTTTCCGAGGCAAAGCAATATATTGAAAAGGCGAAAAGCGCAGTTCAAATTGTTGAAGCAGGTAAAGCGGTTCACAACATAACATATTCAGATCAAATAATTTCAAAAGGTTATGAATATCTTGCCGAAGCTTTAAGGTTAGCAAAGGTAAATTATGATCTTCCAAAGAGATTTTCTTCTTCAAAAGTCCCAAGTGAATGTGCAAATTGCCATACTGGTATTGAGAACATATCAAATTCTATTTACGGCACTATCTTTTCACACGCAAAACATGTTCAGGAAAATAATTTAAATTGCAATGTATGTCATTCAAACGCAAGAAAGCACGGTGAATTAATTTTAACGAAGGATAGGTGTAATTCATGCCATCATCAGAAGATTGCATCTCAGGATTGTAAAACATGCCATTTGGAGTCAAATAGAATTTATGAGGGGACTTTTATGGGCAGGGGAAGTCCTGATGTTATGAGCCAAGCAGGGGTTGAATGCGTTGATTGTCATGTTGTGAACAATAAGGTTGTAAAACCAAGTGAGAAAGTGTGTCTTAATTGTCATGAATCTGGTTATGACAATATGGCCGTTGAATGGAAGGATGATGTAAGGAAGTTAATTGCCGAAATCAAGGACTTAGCTCCAAAGTATCAAGGAAAAGATAAAGATGAAATTTTAAAGATTGTGTTTGAAATTGAGAAATGGAGTGCATCGGGTTTGCATAATTATGGTCTTGTTGTTGATGTCCTTCGTGATATGAAAAGGCGAATTAGTTCCCCTATGGTTGGAGAGCGAGATTGACATTTTGATTTGTTTTTGTTAAAATAAATACGCAAAACAAAAATTAACATATGGAGGAAAAATGAAAAGATATTTGCTCGTTTTACTTTTGGTTCCACTCGTTTTGGGTTATTTGATCTCACAAGAGGCACCTAAACATAAGTATGTTGGCGTTGCAGTTTGTGCACCATGTCATAAGGGTGAAAAGAAAGGGAAAATGTTTGAGATTTGGCAGGCAAGCAAGCATGCAAAGGCATATGAGACATTGAAGACGGAAGAGGCGAAGAAAATCGCACAAGAAAAGGGGATTAAAGTTCCCCCGCATGAGGCGCCCGAGTGTTTGAAATGCCATGTCACAGGTTATGGCGCTCCAAAGGAAGCGTTTTTAGAGAAATTTAAAGTTGAAGACGGCGTTCAATGTGAAGCTTGCCATGGTCCAGGGTCAGACTATAAAACTTTGAAGATTATGCAAAACAGAGAAGAAGCAGTAAAGAACGGGCTTGTGCTTGTTTTGGTTTCAGATGGGAGTGCAGAAAAACTTTGCAAGACCTGCCACAATGAGCAAAGTCCAACATTTAAAGGGTTTGATTTTAAGAAAGAGTGGCCAAAAATAGCTCATCCACTTCCAAAGGCAGAATGATTTGGGATTTAGGGCATATCCTGAATGTATGGGATATGCCCTCTTATGTTTTTTAAATAAAGAAAAAAGAAATTGATAAATCTAATGAATTCTGATTTTAAAAGGTCAAGGCGTGATTTTTTAAGTTATATTTTGGGATTTGGTTTTTTAGGTTGGCTTGTCTCTGTTCTATATCCAATCTTTCGGTATATCAATCCTCCTAAAATGCCTGAGGCAAAAGTGAAAAGTGTGAAGGTTGGGAAAATTGATGATTTCAAACCAGGCACGGGGACAATTTTTAAGTTTGGGAGTAAACCTGGTCTTTTAATTCGGCTTGAGACAGGTGAATTTCGTGCTTTTTCCGCAGTTTGCACACATCTTGATTGTACAGTCCAGTATCGTAGTGATATGAAAGCAATCTGGTGCGCTTGCCATAACGGGAAGTATGATTTGAACGGGAGAAATATATCGGGTCCTCCACCAAGACCTCTTGAGGCATTTCGTGTTGTGATAAAAGGGGACGAAATTTATATAACAAAAGAAGGATAAGATATGGGTGGGCTCGGGGAAAAGTTTTTCAACTGGTTTGATGAAAGGTATAAAATTCGTAGTTTTATTGAGTTTATGTCGCATAAAACTGTGCCTTGGCATAGGCATTCAATCTGGTATTATTTTGGTGGGGTGAGTTTATTCTTATTTATAATTCAAGTTGTAACCGGCATCCTTTTATTGCTTTATTATAGGGTTGGGGAGGATAGCTCTTATGAAAGTGTTCAATTTATAGTTTCAAAGGTTAAATTTGGTTGGCTTATTCGTTCAATTCACAGCTGGTCTGCAAATTTGATGATACTTGCTGTTTTTATTCATATGTTTAGTGTTTATTTCACAAAAGCATATCGCAAGCCAAGGGAGTTAACTTGGGTGACTGGTTTCTTGCTTTTGATTTTCTCTCTTACATTTGGTTTCAGTGGTTATCTTCTCCCGTGGAATGAACTTGCCTTTTTTGCAACGAAGGTTGGAACGGAGATAATCGGTTCAATTCCTGTGATCGGTAAGGAACTGTTAAGAATTGTTCGTGGTGGTGAAGATGTCACAGGGGCAACGCTTGCGAGGTTTTTCGGCTTACATGTGGCAATACTTCCGGGAATTTTTACGGTGATTCTTTTCCTTCATCTTTTGTTCATTCAAATTCAAGGTATGAGTGAACCACCTGAATGGGAGAAGCTTCCACCCGAAAAAAGAAAATACATTCCATTTTTTCCAAACTTCCTGCTTCGTGATCTTTTGTTGTGGCTTATAATTTTGAATATACTTGCAATACTTGCTGTTTTTTTTCCATGGGAGCTTGGCAAAAAAGCTGACCCATTTGCGCCCGCTCCTGCCGGGATCAAACCAGAGTGGTATTTTCTCTTTATGTATCAAACATTAAAACTTTTACCCGCAAAAGTTCTATTTATTGAAGGTGAATTTTTCGGTCTTCTCATCTTCACAGTTGCTGGAATACTTTGGATGCTCGTCCCATTTTGGGATGTGAAAACTGATAAAGGATACAGAAACAGATTGATAAACTATATAGGTCTTTTCGTATTAATTTACATGCTCACAATGACAATCCTTGGTTATGTGTTAGATTAAAAATAAAAAATTTAAACTTGGATGAAGAAGTTTGTCATTTTAGCGATTGTTTTGTTTACACTTACTTTTGCTTTATCTCAAGGCAAAGATGGATGTTATAACTGTCATAAAGATGCGGTTGGGGATAAAGCAACAGAACTTTACCCCAAAGATGTCCATTTTAAACTTGGTGTTTCTTGTGCAGATTGTCATGGCGGAGATAAAACAAGTGATGATATGGAAGTTGCAATGAGCAAGGGGAAAGGGTTTATTGGAATTCCCAAGGGCGATAAGATCATTGATGTATGTTTGAAGTGTCATTCAAATGAAATGGTCATGAAAAAGTTTGGTTCAAAGATTGATGTAAATCAGTTTAAACTTTTTAAGGCAAGCGTTCATGGTAAAAGCGAAATTGCAACATGTGTAACTTGTCATGGCGTTCACAACATTAAAAAAGTAAATGATCCTACATCCCCAGTTTATCCAACATCCGAGGTTAGACTTTGTAGCAAATGCCACAGTGATGCGAATTATATGAAAAAGTTTAATCCAGCTCTTCCAACGGATCAGTTTGAAAAATATAAAACAAGTGTCCATGGTCAAAGGATTTTGAAAGGTGATACCAAAGTAGCAACATGTTCAGATTGCCACTCCGCTCATGATATCTTTCCAGCTAACGATCCAAGGTCAACGGTTTTCGCTTCAACTTTACCAAAAACTTGTGCAAGATGTCACAGTGACGCAAATTATATGCGTGATTATAAGATCCCGACCGATCAATACGAGAAATATGCTCAAAGTGTTCATGGTAAGGCGTTGCTTGAGAAAGGAGATTTGTCAGCGCCAGCTTGTAACGATTGTCACGGAAATCACGGCGCTATTCCTCCTGGTGTTAAGTCAATCTCGCATGTTTGTGGTATCTGTCATGCTTTAAACGCTGAAATGTTCTCACGGAGTCCCCACGCCGAGGTTTTTGAGAAGAGAAATATACCGCAGTGTGAAGTTTGTCATGGTAATCATCTAATTGAACGACCGACCGATGAAATGCTTGGCATAAGCACAAAGTCAACATGTATAAAGTGCCATAGAGAGGGAGAAAAAGGTTTTGAAGTGGCAAAGCAAATGAGAGATATGATTGATACACTTGTTATGAGGACAAACAGAGCAAAAGCGATCCTTGATGAAGCTGAATTTAAGGGTATGGATGTGTCTGATGCAAGGTATGATATGAACGATGTCCCTCAAATTCTAATCAAAGCAAGAACGGTGATCCATACGGCAAATCTTGATGAGTTTAAAGAAACGATTGCGCCTGGTTATGAGATAATAGACAGGGTTACCAAGGCTGGGCTTGATGCAATTGATGAATACTATTTTAGAAGGTGGGGACTTGGTATGTCAACATTGATAATAACAATTCTTGTGATTGCTCTTTATTTTAAAATCAAACAAATTGAAAGAAAAAAATGAAAAAATTGTTTCTTTTATTATTAGCCCCAGCGCTTTTGTTTTCGCAGAACCTAAATCTCCGCCTCACAACCACAGCCTATATGTGGCAGAGATATGAAACCCCTGAGGTAAGGAGTGAGCACCTTAGAGCGTTTCAACTTGCTCAGATAACATTGAGCAAGGGTAATTTATCGTTACATTCATTTGTTAATATCTCAAATGATTTTCGTGAAAAACAGACTGGTGATCCAAGATTTAGATTTTATAACTTTTATCTTAACTGGAGAAATATCTTTAACCGCTTCAATTTAAAGCTTGGGAGATTCGCCGTTTATTCAGGCGTTGGTGTTGGTACTATTGATGGGGCATATGTCAATGCAAAAATTTCCAAGTTTTTAAATGCGAATGTTTACGGTGGATTTCTCATGCCTCAAGACCAGAAATTTGCTTTGAACGATGAGCCGAAAAATAATTTTATGTTTGGAGGGCAGTTAAAATTTTCAAAGGGTTCTCTTAATGCCTCGTTAAGTTATTTCAATCAACATCGTAAACCGAAAGCTTATGAAGCCCTTCGTGCAGATAGCCTTGGCGATGTCTTCGTTCAGGAAATCAATTTTACATCTTCACAATATCAGATTGTAAGTGGCGATTTAAATTATGAGCTCTCAATTTTTGAATTTTATTCACGACTTGACTATGACATAAATAAGGTTAAATTTTCAAGGGGTGAGGTTTCAATTGGTATTAATTTAATTGAAAGATTAAAGTTGAGTGTTAGCTATGATTACAGGGATCCAAGAATTCCGGTGAATTCAATTTTCTCTGTTTTCAATTATGGCGCAACTAAAGAAGTTGAAGCGGGGGTTCATTACAGGATCTCATCTCTTTTGAGAGTCTATGCTGGTTTTTCAAATGTTCGTTATGTTGATGATAAGGCTCAAAGAATTGTGCTTGGATTTGATGTTGGATATGCTTCTGTTAACTTCGCAAAAAGATTGGGTTATGCTGGTGAGCTTGACGGTGTATCAGCACAGGTTTATTATCCGATGTTTAACAATAGATTTATTCCGAATGCAAGTTTGACTTTTTCTTCTTATAAACTATGGGAAGGTGGAGAAAGACATAAAGATTTAGTCATAGCTTTGGGTGGAAGTGTAAAGCCCAGCAAATCTATTTCATTTGATGTTCAATCGCAGTATATCCAGAATAGAGTTTATAAATCCGATTTTAGAGTATTTTTCAAATTTAATTATTGGCTTTTCACAAATCTTGGTCTTGTCCCAGGGGAAGTGATTCGCTGATTAAATAAAATTAAATTTAGGTTTAAAAATGAAGACAGCGAAAATTTTAACATTTTATGCTCTTTCAATTTTGTTAGTCCCCCTCACTTTTATCTTTGTTGCCTTTTCTGATTTGAGAACATCTGAGAGAGGTGAATTTTATGGTGATAATGTAAAGCAATGGATGAACATAAAGTTTTCGCATAGGTTTCACGCTGAAAATGTAGGGGCTGAATGCACAGATTGTCACGCAGGCGCTTTGACAAGCGAAAAATCATCCGATTTCCTACTTCCGAAACAGGCAACTTGTTTCAATTGCCATGATGAGAAATCAACCCCATGTGAATTTTGCCATCTTGACACGAAAAATATGGTTCCGTATGAGGAACCCGTTAGAAAGCTTATCTTTTCGCATAAATTCCATATTGAGAATCAAAAGTTAAATTGTCTTGATTGCCACGCTGGAGCCGATAAAGTTGATTATGCAACGCCGGAACATTTGCCGAGTATGGAGAGTTGTTTTACTTGCCATAATAATCGCACTGCAACAAATGAATGCGAATCCTGCCATGTTGAGACGGTTTCACTTTTACCAGAAAGTCATAAGGTTGTTGATTTTACAACAGAGCATAAAAAATTTGTCCGTGCAGGTGGTGTGGAGAATAACTGTATCACATGCCATAACGATGATTTTTGTCAGCAATGTCATGATGGTGTAAATCTTATCAAGGTTCCATTGACGGGAAAGGATTTTTATGCCCCATTTACACCGCAGAGCTCTGGGAAGGAACAATTGGTTTTGCAGAGAGTTCATGATTTGAATTATCGTTATACTCATGGAATTGAGGCAAAAAGTAAAGAAAAAGATTGCTATGTTTGTCATGACCGTCAAACATTTTGTAGTGGTTGTCATGCCCCGGGTGGCGATATAACTACAAGTCAGGTCAAACCTGAATGGCACAGTGGAAATGACTTCGTTACGATTGGTGTTGGCTCTGGTGGTGGAAGACATGCTAAGATTGCGAAACGGGATATTGAAATGTGTATGAGCTGTCACGATACCGAAGGGGCTGATCCAACTTGTATAATCTGCCATGTTGATAGAAATCCAGGGCTTGGCAACGATCCAAAGACACATCCCAAAAATTATATGAAAAATGTTGAAGGAGATTGGCACACAAACGATGGTTCTGTATGTTTTTCCTGTCATATCAACACAAGAAAATCAGGTGTTGGATTCTGTGGGTATTGTCATGGTTCAAAAGATTAAAAATTAAAAGCTGAACAAAAATGAAAGCTAAAGTTTTAATTTTCCTCGCACTTGCTTCTTTAATTTTATCTTCGTGCAGTGAATTGAAAGAGGAAATAATTACGCCACCAATATCATTGAAATTAACTTATAAGGATGATATAAAGAAAATTTTTGATGAGCACTGTGTAAGCTGTCATAATCAAGCTTCGGCTGACTTTGATCTTTCAACATATTTTGGTATAGCCCAAAGTGGGACGGCATTTCCTGGAGATGCGAATAGTAAAATTATCCTTGTAACTCAATCTGGCGGAAGTATGAGACAATATCTCGGGGCAGATGCATCTATCAAGGCAGAAAGGATAAGAAAATGGGTTGTGGAAGATAGTCTTGCGTTCGGAAGTATAAAAATTCACCCGACCGATTGGGTTCAAGTGACGGGTTCAAATTCGCATGGAAAATTTATACGCAATACAAGTTGGAATTTTGAGCAATGCAAACAATGTCACGGAAGCGATTACAGAGGCGGGATAAGCAAATCGTCTTGTTATACATGCCATAATGCAACAGCTGGACCTGAAGCATGCAATACATGTCACGGCAGTCTTTCAAATCCTGCACCACCAAGGGACTTAAATAGTAATTTTTCAACATCTGCTCGTGGAGTTGGTGCACATCAATCTCATGTGAAAGAAGGTAAATTTGCTCTCGGGTTTGATTGCGTTGAATGTCATATTAAACCAACTTCTTTAAGATCGCCAGGTCATCTTGATGATACACCAAACGCTGAAGTAATTTTTCAAGATAGTTCCCTCGCAAGGCATAAAACCCCAATTGGAATTGGCGAATATCTTGTCCCAAACCCGGATTATGATTTAAATAACCTAACATGTTCAAATACATATTGTCACGGTTATTTCCGAAACGGAAATCTAAATAACGCTCCAAAGTGGAACATCGTTGATGGAACTCAAGCAACTTGTGGGAGTTGTCATGGACTGCCACCAGCTGGAACTCATCCAAAAGTTTCTCCAACATCTTGTGCAAGTGCATGTCATAATGATGTAGTTGGAATTTCCAACGCCCAGCTCTACATAAAGGATAAGACAAAGCATATAAATGGGAAGTTAAATTTGTATGGTTATGAGGTTGAATTTTTGGTCAGGGCTGGGAATAGTGCAGTAGTTTTAAAGTGAGCTAAATGGGGGGCATATTTGCCCCCTTGTTTATTTTATCAGAAGTAATTTTTTAAATTCTCTTATACCGTCAACATTAAACTCCAGAAAATATACCCCGCTTGATAAATTAGAAGCGTTAAATTCTATTTGATATGTTCCGGGTTTTTTATCAGAGTCCATTAAAGTGGTGATCAACTTTCCCGTAATGTCATAGATTTTAATCAAAACATAGGCTTGCTTACTTAATGTAAATTTGATATTTGTTTTATAATTAAACGGATTCGGGAAGTTGGGATAAATTTTGAAATACTTCGGTTGTTCAGGTGCATTTAGTGGAGTTCCTACTGCATAAACTAAACCATGAGCTGGCTTTGATGAGAAAACAAGATGTAGGTTGTTATACTCGTCTACATTTAGTTGTACGATTCCACCCATATAAGAAAAGTCAAGTTTTTGAAAATCCGACCACCTTCGCCCGTTCCAGTATGTATGGTAAATATATCCGACTCCTTTTATCTCGGCGTCAAAAACAAGATGGACTCTATTCCATGAGTCAACAACAGCGTCAAAAGAGAGACCTATGATTTTTGGGGATGGTAATGATTTAGTTATGTCAATTGGAGCAGACCATGTCTTACCACCATCTGTTGAGAAAGCATACTGTATACTTGTTGGTGGTCCAAATCTACCAAACTCATTACGAGTACCAACGGAAAAGAAAGCATGAAGATTTCCATTATAGTCAACTAAAAGTTTGCGTTCAAAAAGAGCGTTACCTGGAGATATTTCCTGACCATTCCAAGTTTTTCCTGAGTCGGTGGATAATCCATGCTCAATTCCCGAGCGTAATCCTAAAGCGTGAAACTTTCCGGTGTTATCTATAAGCAAATCAGAGTATAGAGGTAAATCCCAGCCGTAAACCTGCGCAGAACCAACTTTGTAAATGTACACTATCCCTGATGTATCACTCCAGTCCCCATTTTTTCTTACTTTATATCTAGTTCTAAATCCATCCCCAGAGTAATTCCAAAAGATATACAAATTGTTATACTCATTGTCATATTCAGCGTCGATATGCCAGACTGAATATCTTTTTGTCGTATCGTAAGTAAATAAATTTTCAACAGAATATTTTCTATTTTTCAAATCAGCCTTTAAATACCATAATGAATTTCCTAAACTGATATTAGCTGGAGGTGTTCCGATAAATTGGCTGAAGAAAACAAACACCGTATCCCTGTTTTTTTCCACATCAAATGCAGTTAGAATGTCAATTAGTTTGCTATTAAACGAAAATTTTACAGAGTCAATTACTTCTAATCTTTTCAAATCAATAAAGTAAAATATAATGCTGTCAACCCTATTAGTTTCCACCACTACCAAAATCTTGTCATTAGAAGTAAACCATCTTATATCATATTTCGCATAATCTCGTGTAAGTTTAAAGACAATGCCTTCCTTGTTCCATGAGTATGGATGATCCTGTTGCGGGTATGTTAAAATAAGCGTTATTAACAATGATACTGAAGAAATTATAAACATTGCAAAAAATCTAAATAATGAATATAACATGTGGTTTAATCATGGTATGTTTGGAATCCAAGATATAGCTTGCGATGAAAATTGCTTATTGATATCAAAACGCCTATCTTTGAAAGTGTGTGTTCCTATCCCGAGCCACTTGTCATATATCCAAACGGGTGTATCATATTTTGGTATAAAGCCATAGAAATATACCCTCAAAGAAGCGAAATAGCTGTTAGTTTGAGTGTTATCATCTTCCCATTCGTTCCATGGCCCCGGATACAACGGACCGCCTGGGGAAAATCTGTAAAACCTTTCCACTCTCGTATATAAATGGACTCGTATTGTATCAATAGACCATGGTTGATCTTCCCCATAGTATATAGCTGAATAGGAATAAATGTTAATCTCGTAAATGGTTCCGTCATCAGCAGGGAAATATCTTGGAGAGCTTATCAAAGTTCCATAATCATAGGTAAAAGTTGGCAATGCTGTTATTTGATATTCGTTTTTACTTGAAAGAGATGATTTTTCTGAATTTGTTTTCTCCCATACTTTTTTATTGTGCTTTTGGAAAATATCAACGGTAGAGTAATATGAATCTCGTGTTAACGCTGTTTTTGAGGTTTGAAAAGATGGTGTCATTAAATCGCTTTGTTTTTCACAGCTTGATAAAATTATTACCCCCCCCCACTAAGAAAATTCTTATGAAATTTTTTAATTTCATTGGGAATCTCCTATTTTTGTTTTTACCTGTTTAAATTTATAAAAAGCAAAGCATAAAAATCAAGTTTTATTTGAAGGAGCATTTTAAGTTTTCTTTATGTTTTTTATCATAAAAAAACGGTATGGAAAAACGCAGGGTATATAAGTATTATGATCTTGTGATGGCTTCGTTTGTGACGATTTTGCTTTGTTCAAATATAATCGGTGCTGAAAAAGTTGTAAATATATATGGTTTCTCGTTTGGTGCTGGTGTTTTATTCTTTCCGATAAGCTATATTTTTAATGATGTATTGACTGAGGTTTATGGTTATTCAAGGTCAAGAAAGGTGATATGGGCTGGATTTGGTGCTTTAATTTTTGCATCATTTATGAGTTGGTTTGTGAGGAAACTCCCTCCTGATCCGAACTGGCAATATCAAGACGCCTATGATGTTGTTTTTGGTCAAACCCCAAGGATTGTAATAGCATCAATAACTGCATTTTGGGCTGGTGAATTTACAAATTCTTTCGTTCTTGCGAAGATGAAACTTTTAACACGGGGGAGATTTTTATGGACACGAACTATTGGTTCAACAATAGCTGGAGAGGCTGTTGATTCCCTTATCTTTTATCCAGTTGCTTTTTATGGCTTTTGGACCAATGAACTTCTTTTAAAAGTTATGGTAACGAATTACGCAATTAAAGTTGGATGGGAAGCAGTGATTACGCCGGTAACTTATAAAGTTGTAAATTTTTTGAAAAAAGCTGAGAATGAAGATTACTATGACTGGGACACAGATTTTAATCCGTTTAAGGTTGAGGTTTAAAAAATAGTTTTGTCAATCAGTGGGCGGACGGTTTCTGCACAAAGTTGGTTTGTTGATAGATTGCTTAATTCTTTCGGTTATTTTAGCCGTTGTCTTTAATTTGCAAATTGTAGTTTATTTTTTTATATTTTTTTAAAAATTTAGCTTCCATGGTGGGCTAAAAGACCCACTATTTTTTTTGATTTTATGATAAACATTGAGGAAATTAAGTCCAAACTCCGGGAAATAATTACGCCAATCGTTGAGAGTTCAGGCGCTTATCTGGTTGATATTAATCTGAAAGGTTTTGGGAAGAAATTGACCCTTGAAGTGTTCGTTGATACTGACGATGGCATCACGGTTAAGAAATGTGAGGAGATAAGCAGGCGAATTTCGGATGCACTTGATTTTCACGATCTTATACCAGTTAGTTATCGTCTTGAGGTTTCATCTCCCGGGGTTGGTAATCCTTTTAAGGTTAAGAGACAATACTTTACGAACATTGGAAGATTTGTTAGGGTTAAGTATGTTGATGAACTATCAGGGCAGGTGCGTGAAGTTTTGGGTCAACTTATAATGGCTGGGGATGAGACAATTGAAATAAAAATTGAAAATGATGAAAATTTGCTTGTTTTGAAATACAATCAAATAATTGAAGCTAAAACAGAAATTGTCTGGTAAAAATTAAAATTCGGAAGGTGAAGTTATGAATCGTGAAATAGTTGAAGCATTCACACAACTTGCAAAGGAGAAGAAAATTGAGAAGGATAAAATTGCTTTCATACTTGAGGATGTATTCAAAACGCTCGTTAGAAAAAAATACGGTGATGACGCTGAATTTGATATAATTGTGAATATGGAGCGAGGAGATATTGAAATTTATCTTATGAAGGATATAGTTGATGTTGTTAAAGACCCGTTAAAAGAGGTCTCGCTTGAAAAGGCAAGGGAAGTTGATCCAAGCCTTGAACTCGGGGAGAAATTTGTTGAAAAAGTTGATGTGAGAGATTTCGGGTTGAGGTTAATCTCGCAGGCAAAACAGCTGTTCATTCATAAGTTGAGTGAATATGAGCGTGATTCAGTTATGAGAGAGTATGAATCATACAGAGGAGAGATCCTGATAGGTGAGGTTTATCAGGTTTACATTGGTAAGGATGGGAAACCCGAGCGAGTTCTTTTGATGCATAATAAAAATGAGCTGATCTTACCACGAAGCGAGATGATCCCTGACGAGAGATATAGGAAAAACGAAAGTTTAAGGGTTCTTGTTAAAGAAGTTAAACCACCAAGTCCAAGGGACGAGCGTAAAGGTAGCGGTCCACAGGTTATAGTTTCAAGGGCTGATTCGTTGTTTCTTGTTAAATTATTTGAGCTTGAGATACCGGAGGTTTACGATGGTATAGTTGTAATAAAAAATGTTGCAAGGGAAGCAGGGAAAAAATCAAAAATTGCAGTTGCATCAACGGATGAGAGAGTTGATCCGGTTGGTGCATGTGTTGGGATGAAAGGTGTGAGAATTCACTCAATAGTGAAGGAACTTAACAATGAAAATATAGATGTGATTGCATATAGTGATGATCCAGCAATTTTTGTAGCAAGAGCATTACAACCGGCAAAACCGAAAGGGGTTGAAATTGATGAAAGCCGAAAAACAGCTCTTGTTTATGTTCCACCAGAAGAAGTTTCAACTGCAATTGGAGATGATGGTATAAATGTTAAACTTGCTTCTTTGTTGACAGGCTATAATATTGAAATAATGATTATTGAGGGAGAGAAAAAAGATGTTCGCAAAATAATTCGTCTATCTGATTTGAAGGATCAAATTGGTGATGAAATCTATCAGCGTCTTAAAGATGCTGGTATTGAGACCAACAGGGATTATCTTGCTCTACCAGATGAAAATATAAAGTCAATTCTTTCAGGTTTGCAGGGAATTGACGATAATAAAATAAAGAAATTGAGAAGTATTATAAGGAGAGCTTCAAGATAATTTAAACCAAATCCTAACAACCATGCCGAGAAGAGTATATCAAATAGCAAAGGAACTTAACATATCATCAGATGAGCTTGTTAGTTTTTTACAGAAGCAGGGATTTGATGTGAAGAATCATATGTCCCCGGTTGATGATAAGATGCTTGAGATAATAAATAGACACTATAAGCATGAGCGAGAGCTGGCTGAGCGTCAGAAGAGGAAGAAGGAAAGGGAAATGAAAATCACCGAGGCTGTAGCGGTTGAAACAAAGCCAGTGGTTGAGGAAAAAGTTGAAACTTCGCAGACAATTGAGGTTAAAACTGAGACCGTGGAAAGTGGGTTCATTCAACCAGCCGGGGAGATTGAAGTAGGTGAAGTTGCCGAATCCACACCTCAGGTTCAGGTGGAGCAAATCGTGCCGGAGGAAAAGGTAGAAGAAGTTGTTTCAAGGGAAGTTGTTGAAGAGAAAGCTAAGGAAAGCGAAGAAAAAGTTGAGATACAGGAAGAAATAAAGCAAGTTGAGGAGCCAGTCGTAGCGCAAGAGCCAACTCAAGTTGTTGCACAGGAGCAGATTGATCAAGTTGAAGAGCCGGTTGAAGGTAAGGCAGAGGTGATTTCGTCTGAGTCGGAAGCAGAATCAGTTGAAGCGGAGAAAGGGCATAGAAAGGGTGAAATGGTTTATGTTGATGTGGATAAGATGAGAGGAACCCGAGATAGAAAGTTTGATAGGGAAAGAGATAGAGATAGAAGAAGGGAAAGAGATAGGGAAAGGAAGAGGGATAGAAGAATTAGAAGATTTGAGGAGAAACCAAAACCTGTGAAGGAGGGAAAGGTTGAGGAAATTGTTCATGCGCCCGAGGTTGAAGTAGCAAAGGATGAGACGAGAAAGAAAAAGCAAGCAAGGGAAAGAAGAGAGAAGAAGAGAAAATTTGTTGAAATTGAAGATATTGAAATAAAGAAACCTATAAAGAAGAGCAAACGAAGCAGGGTTGAAATTGATGAAGCAGAAATTTTGAGAAGGATTGATCAGACGCTTGCAGAAATGGAAGAAGCAGGTCCAGATATAAGAGAAATAATCAAAAAACGGAAGAAGAAAGAAAGACAAGAGAAAGAGGAGAAAAAGATAGAACAACTTGAAAAGGAAAGAAGGAAAATAAGCGTTGCTGAATTCATCACTGTTAATGAACTTGCAAATATCATGGGGGTTTCAGCAAGTGAGATAATTAAAAAGTGTCTTAACCTTGGGCTTGTTGTTTCTATAAATCAGCGACTTGACTTTGACACTATAACTCTTATAGCAAGCGATTATGGTTTTGAAGTTGAAAAGGCTGAGGAATATCTTGAAGATGTAATTAAGGAAGAACCTGATCGTCCTGAAGACCTTGAACCGAGACCCCCTGTTGTGACGATCATGGGTCATGTTGATCACGGGAAGACAACGCTCCTTGATTACATAAGGCAAAGTAACATAGTTGCTGGTGAAGCTGGTGGTATAACCCAGCACATAGGAGCGTATCAAGTGACCCTTCCAAACGGCAAGCAGATCACATTCATTGATACCCCGGGACATGAAGCGTTTACAGCAATGCGTGCTCGTGGTGCTCAGGTTACAGATATAGTTGTTCTTGTCGTTGCAGCTGATGACGCAGTTATGCCTCAAACTGTTGAAGCAATTAACCATGCACTTGCTGCAAATGTTCCAATAATCGTTGCAATAAATAAAATTGATAAACCAGAAGCAAATCCAGACAAAATTAGACAACAACTTGCTGAAAGAGGGATCCTTGTTGAGGATTGGGGTGGGAAGTATCAATGTGTTGAGATTTCAGCAAAGTATGGTAAAAATGTTGATCTTCTTCTTGAAAAAATTCTGCTTGAGGCTGAATTAATGGATCTTAAAGCGAATCCAAAGAAAAAAGCCCGTGGTGTTGTAATTGAATCAAAACTTGATAAAGGACGTGGTCCTGTTGGAACAGTTCTTGTGCAAAATGGAAGTTTAAAAATCGGTGATCCGTTTGTTGCTGGAACTACATTTGGAAGGGTAAGAGCTATGTTTGATGAAAGAGGAAATAGAGTTGAGGTTGCAAAACCGTCAACGCCAGTTCAGGTTATAGGGTTTGATCAGCTCCCGGAAGCAGGGGATTCATTTGTAGTTGTTGAAGATGAAAAAATAGCTCGTGAAATCGCAAACAAAAGATCTCAATTAAAACGGGAGCAAACATTTAGACAATTAAGGTCTATATCCTTGAATAAACTTTCAGAGCAAATTAAAGAAGGCAAGGTTAAAGAATTGCCTGTTATAATCAAAGCTGATGTAAATGGTTCAATTGAAGCGCTCTCAGATTCCCTGATGAAGCTTTCAACTGAGGAGGTCAAAGTTCGGATCATTCATAGAGCTGTTGGCGCAATAAGTGAATCTGATGTCTTGCTTGCTCAAGCTTCAGGTGCAATTATAATTGGTTTCAATGTGAGACCAACATCCGGGGCGAAAAAACTTGCAGAAAATGAGAATGTTGAAATACGACTTTACAATATCATTTATAATGTGATTGACGATATTAGAAAAGCACTTGAGGGAATGCTTGAGCCAGAAAAGAGAGAAGAATTTCTTGGGACTGCAGAGGTCAGGGAGACATTTAAAATTTCAAAAGTTGGAACCGTTGCTGGATGTTTCGTAACAGAAGGTAAAATCTTAAGAAATGCCCGTGCTCGTCTAATAAGAAATGGGATCGTGATTTATGATGGGAAAATTGTATCGCTTAAAAGATTCAAAGATGATGTAAAGGAAGTTGAAGCTGGGCTTGAATGTGGAATCGCACTTGAAAATTATAATGATATAAAGGTCGGTGATGTCATTGAAGCGTATAACATCCTTGAAATCAAAAGAAAACTTGAAGAGGTGAAGAAAACATAAATTTGGAATTAAAAAGAGGATTTCAAAATGAATAGCATAAGAGCGGAGAGGGTTGCTTCACTTATCAAAGAAGAGGTTTCAGACATAATCACCAAAGTTCTTGAACATGAAAATGTTGGGTTTTGGACGGTTACAAATGTAAGAATGAGTCCAGATTTAAGATATGCGAAAATTTATATAAGCATCTACGGAGACAAGGTAACACAACAAAATACTATAAGAAAAATTGAATCGCTAAAGAAAAACATAAGACACCGGCTTGGTTCAAGGTTGAGGTTGAGATTTATCCCGGAAATTGAGTTTTATCTTGATGACACGCTTGAACATGTTGACAGGATAAACGCTCTTTTGAAGCAAATTGAAGATAGAGAAAAGAACGACAAGAAAAGTGATGACTCTGGCGCAGAGGATAAGACAGGGTGAAATAATACTTGTGAATAAACCCGCTGGATGGACATCTTATAAAGTTGTTGATAAAATTAAAAAATGGTTCAAGATAAAGAAGGCAGGACATGGTGGAACGCTTGACCCGTTTGCAACTGGCTTGTTAATAGTTGCGACGGGGAAGAAAACAAAAGAACTTTCAAAGATAACGGAACTTGATAAAGAATATGAAGGAGTTATGGAACTTGGCGCTGTGACAGAAAGCTATGATCCTGAAACTGAGATAATTGAAAGAAGGAATCTTAACGGGATTACCGAGGAAAAAATCTTAGAGACCGCAAAACATTTCATCGGGGAAATTGAACAAATTCCGCCAATGTATTCCGCAGTCAAATATAAAGGTAAGCCATTATATGAGTTTGCAAGGAAGGGAATTAACATAGAAAGAAAACCAAGAAAGGTGAAAATTTACGATTTTAGTATACTTGAGGTTGATCTTCCTGAAGTTCGCTTTCGTGTGAGATGTTCAAAGGGAACTTATATCAGGACACTTGTATATGATTTTGGAGAAAAACTTGGTTGCGGAGCTTATTTGAAATCGCTTGTTAGAACGAAAATTGGAGAGTATAAACTTGAAGATGCCTTAACAGTTGATGAATTAAAGAAAATTTCATTACAGGGAGCTGATGGAGGTAGTCAGAAACATAAATAAAATTGAAAAAGAACCAAACTCAATCGTAACTGTTGGGGTTTTTGATGGTGTCCATGTAGCTCATCAGGAAATTTTGAGAAGGATGAAAGAGGAAAAACTAAAAACTGGAGCGAGGACAGTTCTTGTGACATTTGACCCGCACCCTCAGGAAGTTTTACATCCGAAAGAAAAATTTTACATCTTGACGACAATTGATGAAAGAATTGAGCTTTTAAGTGATTACGACCTTGACATTATTTTCGTTGTGAATTTTACAAGTGAATTCTCTAACATAACCGCCGAGGAATTTTGCAGGGATATAATGCTTGGAAAGATAGGATTAAGAAAAGTTATAGTTGGATACAATCATGCTTTTGGGAGAAATAGGGAAGGTAATCCAGAGAAGTTAAAAGAATTTGGTGAAAAATATGGCTTTGAGGTTGAATTGATCCCACAACTTCTCGTTGAGAATAATCCGGTGAGCAGTTCAAAAATTAGAGCAATTTTAAATGAGGGTGATGTTAAACTTGCGTCAAAATTGCTGGGGAGATATTATTTTATAAATGGAGTCGTTGTTAAAGGAAGTGGTCGTGGCAGAGAGATTGGAATTCCAACTGCGAATATTGAGCCAGTTTCATCAAGGAAGCTTATCCCTAAAAATGGAGTTTATGTTGTAAGGGTGACGATAGATAGAAAACCTTATTTTGGTGTTATGAACATTGGTTACAGACCGACATTTGAGCTTGATAGCCGAAGGGTTATGGAGGTGAATATATTCAATTTTGAAAGGGAAATTTATTTCAAGCATATAAAAGTTGAGTTTATAGAGAGATTAAGGGACGAGATGAAATTTCCATCGCCAAAGGAACTTGTTGATCAGATCAAAAAAGACAAGGAAATGGCACTTGAGTTTATAACGAGAGAGTTTGCAGTTGAAATCTGATAAAAAAGTAAAACAAAAATAAAAAAGGAGATATGCCATTGACGAGCGAACAAAAAAAGGAACTTGTTAAAAAGTATGGCAAACATGAAAAGGACACTGGTTCACCAGAGGTGCAAATTGCAATTTTAACCGCAAGGATCAATCAGCTTGCACAGCATTTTGAGAAACATCCAAAGGACAAACATTCAAGGATGGGATTGATCAAGATGATAGGTAAGCGAAGGAGGCTTTTAAGATATCTTGAAAGGACAAATTACGAGAGTTATAAGCGAATTCTTGAGGAACTTGATTTAAGAAAATAAAACAAATTAAAGGCGGTGATGTAGTTATGTCTTATTTAAAGAAAGAAATTGAAATTGGTGGGCGAATCCTTTCGTTTGAAATAGGGAAATACGCTAAGCAAGCAGATGGCGCTGTAATGGTAAGATACGCTGACACAATGGTTCTTGCAACTGCAGTTGCAGAAGAGGAACAGAAAGAGGATATTGACTTTATGCCTCTTTCAGTTGAATACAGAGAGAAAACCTCCGCAGTTGGAAAAATTCCGGGAGGATTTGAGAAAAGAGAAGGAAAGCCAACAGAGAAAGAAATTTTATCAGCAAGATTAATTGACAGAGCTTTGAGACCTCTATTCCCGAAGGAATTTAGGTGTGAGACTCAGATAACCGTGACAGTTTTTTCATTTGACCTTGAAAATGATCCAGATATCATTGGTGGAATTGCAAGTTCAACTGCTTTGATGATTTCTGATATTCCTTGGAACGGACCAATTGCAGAAGTTAGGGTTGGGAAAATTGATGGGCAATTTGTCATAAATCCGACGATTTCACAACTTGAGAAAAGCGAACTTGATCTTGTCGTTGCAGGGACGATTGATTCAATCGTGATGGTTGAAGGGGAAGCAAAGGAGATTTCTGAAAAAGATATGGTTGAGGCAATAAAATTCGCTCATGAATACATAAAGAAGATTTGTGAGGTTCAGATTGAAATAGCAAGAGAAATTGGGAAACCGAAGAGAGCAATAGTCAAAGAAGAGATTCCAGAAAGAGTGATTAATGATGTCAAGGAAATAGCCGAGGTGAGAATCAAAGAACTTAACAGAACGCCGATGAAAAAGCTTGAGCGTGCGGAGAGAATGGAAATGATTCTTAACGAGACAATTGAAACCTTGAAACAAAAGTATTTGTCCGAGACAGTTCAAGATGATTCTGGAAATGTAGTTCCATTGATAACGCTTTATCCAAAGCTTGAATTTTGGGTAAAGCAAGTGATTGAGGAGATTGAGCGAGCAGATATGAGATATATGGTTTTACATGAGGGACGGAGGATTGACGGGCGAGGTTTAAATGATATAAGACCTATAACAGCTGAGGTTGGGATTTTGCCGAGAACTCATGGGTCAGCGCTATTTACACGAGGTGAGACTCAATCTCTTGCAACTGTCACGCTTGGGACTAAAATGGATGAGCAGTTGATTGATGGATTATTGCCTGAATACACGAAAAGGTTTATGCTTCACTACAATTTCCCGCCGTTTTCAGTTGGTGAAGTTGCTCCATTCCGTGGTCCAAGCAGGAGGGAGATCGGACATGGAAATCTCGCTGAGAGAGCCCTTAAAAATTTGATACCTTCTGAGGAAGAATTCCCCTATACTATAAGGGTTGTTTCTGACATTCTTGAGTCAAACGGTTCATCTTCAATGGCTACTGTTTGCTCAGGGACGCTTGCCTTGATGGATGGTGGAATTCCGCTTAAAAAACATGTTGCTGGGATCGCTATGGGTCTTGTTAAAGAAGGTGATGAGGTTGCAATTTTAACTGATATACTTGGTAATGAAGATAAACTTGGTGATATGGATTTTAAGGTTGCAGGTACTCGTGATGGAATTACCGCATTTCAGATGGACATAAAGATAAGTGGCATAAGTTACGATATTTTTGAACGGGCACTTGAACAGGCGAAAGAGGCGAGGATGAAAATTCTTGATATCCTTGAGCAAACGATCCCAGGTCCGCGTTCTGAAATTTCTCCCTATGCTCCAAGATTGATGACAACGCGAATCCCAGTTGAAATGATAGGGTGGGTGATTGGTCCAGCAGGTAAAAATATCAAAATGATGAAACAAGAATTTGGTGCTGAAGTTTTCATTGAAAACGATGGTCTCGTTTGGATAAGTGGTCCATCTAAAGAGGCATGTGAAAAGGCAAAGCAAATGGTTGAGCAACTTGCGGAGGTCCCTGAGGTTGGAAAAGTTTACAAAGGAATAGTCCGTAAGATCGCCGATTTCGGCGCATTTGTGGAAATTTTGCCTGGTAAAATTGGACTGCTTCACATTTCGGAAATTGATCATAAAAGAATTGAAAAGGTCTCAGATGTATTGAAGGTTGGTGATGAAATTGAAGTTCAGATATTGACGGTTGATGATATGGGAAGATTCACATTGAGTCGGAAATCTCTTATCCCCAAGTCGGAACAGCAAAGCCAAACCACTCGCAGCACTCATCAAACTCAACCTGCCTCTGCTACCAGAGTTAGAAGATGAAATCTGTGGGTTTATTTCAAGCCCACAGGTTTCTTTTTAATTTTTTAACTTGTTGAATCTACTGCGTTAATAAAATAGCAATTGTTTTTTAAGGTTGAAATTTTTATATTTTCGGGTGCTAAACCTTGCTTAAAATAAAAGGAGAAGATGAATGCAAAATTCAATTCTTGACCTTAAAGTCATAGCGACGAAAATACGAATTGATATAATAAAAATGCTAAACAAAGCTGGTTCTGGTCATTCTGGGGGTTCGCTTTCATGTGTTGAAATTCTCGTTGCCCTTTTCTGGGAAAAGATAAAAAGAACACCTGAAAACGCACTTGACCCCGATAGAGATCGTTTCATCTTATCTAAAGGTCATGGTGTCCCAGCGCTTTATGCAGTTTTGGCTCACAGAGGAGTCATACCTTATGATGAGCTTTTCACTTTAAGAAAGATAAATTCGCGACTTCAGGGGCATCCATCACGGCTTGACCTCCCTTATGTGGAAGCGTCAACGGGTTCACTTGGACAAGGTTTGTCAATTGCCCAGGGAATAGCGCTTGCTGGGAAAATTGATGGAAAAAATTATCGTGTATATTGCTTGCTCGGAGATGGGGAAATGCAGGAAGGACAAGTTTGGGAAGCCATAATGTCAGCTCCAAAATTTAAACTTGATAATCTTTGCGCTATCGTTGATTATAACAAAGGTCAAATTGATGGTTATGTAAAAGATGTAATGGATATTGAACCACTTGTTGATAAGTTGAGAGCATTCAACTGGAATGTGATTGAGATTGATGGGCACGATTTTGAGCAAATTTTAACCGCTCTTGACGAAGCTGAACTTGTGAAAGGAAAGCCTACTTTCATAGTTGCTCACACCGTTAAAGGGAAAGGTGTTTCATTTATGGAAGATAATCACGAATGGCATGGGAAAGCTCCGAATGATGAGGAGGCGAAACTTGCACTTGCAGAACTTGAAGAACAGCTTAACGAACTTTTATCACAAAAGATGGAGGCGAAATAATGCCAGCCAAAGCAACCCGCGTCTCTTTTGGTGAAGCACTTGAAGAACTTGGCGAAAAAATCCCCGATATAGTTGTTCTTGATGCTGACCTTTCTAAATCAACTATGTCAATTAAGTTTGCAAAGAAGTTCCCACATAGATTTTTTGAAATGGGAATTGCGGAACAAAATATGATTGGAACAGCCGCTGGGCTTGCGCTCGCTGGTAAAATTCCATTTGCATGTAGTTTTGCGTGTTTTTTAATTGGAAGATATGAAACAATAAGGATCTCGGTCGCTTATACGAATGCAAATGTCAAGCTTGTTGGAACTCACGCTGGGATCGGAATAGGAGAGGATGGTTATAGTCAGATGGGGCTTGAGGACATCGCACTTATGAGAGCATTGCCAAATGTCGCAGTGGTTCAGCCTTGCGATGATATTGAAACAAAGCAAGCTGTTGAATATATTGCATTGCATCAAGGTCCCGTGTTCTTGCGTTTAACAAGACAACCTCTTGAGGTGGTTAATCAAGCTAATTATAGATTTCAATTCGGTAAAGGTGTTATTTTAAAAGATGGTAAAGATGTTACAATTTTTGCAACTGGAGGCGTTGTATTTAATTCTCTGATTGCTGCAGAAGAGCTTGAAAAGGAAGGAATAAGCGCAAGGGTCGTTAACATTCATACTATTAAGCCAATAGATGAAGAACTTATAATAAAATGCGCAATTGAAACGGGTAAAATCGTTACAGTTGAGGATCATAACATCGTCGGTGGGCTTGGTTCAGCAGTGATGGAGATTCTCGGTGAAAATTATCCCGTTAAGGTGAAAAGAATTGGGATAAGAAAATTTGGTGAATCTGGAAGCCCAAAGGAACTTTATGAGAAATATGGACTTGACCCTAAAGGAATTGCGAAAACAGTTAAAGAATTTTTGAAGTAATTTCAATCTTTTAAATGAGGGATTTTTTGAAGGACCTTAATAAAGAGCAAAGGGAAGCTGTAAAGTGGGTAAATGGACCTGTTTTGATACTCGCAGGACCAGGAAGCGGGAAGACAAGGGTTCTAACCTATAAAATTGCATATCTTTTATCTCTTGGTGTTAAACCGTGGGAGATACTTGCTTTGACATTTACGAATAAGGCAGCTAATGAAATGAAGGAACGAGCTATCCAACTTGTTGGGGACATCGCAAAAAATGTTACAATTGGAACTTTCCATTCCGTCTTTGCAAAGATTTTGAGACAAGAAGCTGAAAAACTTGGTTATACAAAAAGTTTCACAATTTACGATCAAGATGATAGTTTGAGCTTGATAAGAAATGTGATAAAGGAACTCAATTTTTCTGAGGATAATGTAAATCCATCTCTTGCGCAGGCAAAGATAAGCAATATAAAAAACGCTCTTATTACTCCGGAAGTCTTTTTGACGCTTGCGGAGAATCAATTTGATGTTAAAATTGCGCAAATTTACAAGGCTTATCAACAATCGCTTTTTCAAAGAAATGCAATGGACTTTGATGATCTTCTTATAAAATCTGTTGAGCTTTTTGAAACACATCCCGATGTTCTTGAAAAATATCAGACTAAATTTAAATATATACTTGTTGATGAATATCAGGACACTAATCGTGTTCAATATGTTCTTTTGAAAATGCTTTCCGCAAGGCACCGAAATTTATGTGTCATTGGGGATGATGCACAGAGCATATATTCCTGGCGTGGAGCTGAGATAAGAAATATACTTGACTTCAAAAATGATTTCCCAGAATGTAAAATCTTCAAGCTTGAGCAAAATTATCGCTCAACTAAGAAAATACTTCGTGCAGCTGATTCCGTCATAAAAAACAACACCGAGCAAATACTTAAAAATTTGTGGACGGAAAACAGTGAAGGGGATCCAATTGTTGTGCTTGAATGCAAAGATGATAAAGATGAGGCTGAAAAAGTCGTTCATTTCATTAAAGAGGAAATTCGCAAAAATAAATATAATCTTCGTGATTTCGTAATTCTTTACAGGACAAATGCGCAGTCAAGATTGTTTGAGGATGAACTTCGCCGTGAAGGCTTCCCGTATACAATTGTCGGTAGCGTCGCATTTTACAAAAGAAAAGAGGTTAAAGATTTACTTGCTTATCTTAAAGTTATTGTAAATCCAAAAGATGACGAGAGTTTACTCAGAATAGTTAATTTTCCAAATCGTGGCATAGGTGATATCACAATAGAACGGATCAGAGCTTTTGCAAATGCAAAGGGACTATCGCTTTTTGAGGCAATGTGCAAATTATACGCAATCCCTGGGTTGACCGAGAGAGCAAGAAGGGGTGTTTATAATTTTTGTATCTTAATTCAAAAATACATTGATTTGAAGGATAAAATAAGCGCTGGTGAGCTTGCAAGAGCTCTTGTAGATGATATTGGTCTCATAAGATACTACAAGCAGGAAGGAACGCCAGAAGCACAGCAAAGGATTGAAAATATAGAGGAGTTTTTATCAGCGATAACTGAATTTTCAAATGAAAATCCCGAGGATGGCACACTTGAAAAGTTTCTTGAGGAGGTCTCTCTCGTTTCGGATATTGACACATGGGAGAATAAAAGAGACGCTGTAACTTTGATGACACTTCACAGCGTCAAAGGGCTTGAGTTTCCCGTTGTTTTTATAACTGGACTGGAAGAGGGACTTTTCCCAATTGTGAGCTCGTTTTATAACATAAAAGAACTTGAAGAGGAACGAAGATTATTTTATGTCGGAATGACACGAGCAATGAAAAAACTTTATCTGTCTTATGCTAAAAGAAGAATGAAGGCTGGAAATATGTTTGAACAGCGAAGATCAAGGTTCCTTGACGAAATCCCAATTGAACTTGTTATTCAACACACTTCAAATGACGACAGAAGAGCAAGAATCTATGAAACTTCAAGAGTTAGATCACAGGCTTTAAATCTCTCAGTTGGATTACTTGTTGAGCATGAAATTTTTGGAATCGGGATTGTGAGGGAAATATCTGGGTATGGTGATAACACCCGTGTTCTCGTTGATTTTGAGAACTTTGGGAGAAAGCTTTTACTCTTGAAGTATGCAAATTTGAAAGTTATAACCTTGTAAAAATTAGCACCTGAACGATGGAACACGGCAAAGAAATCAAACTCCCAACACTTGGGGGAACGGAAACAACAAAACTTCTATGCTCAAAGATTGAGATAAAAAAGGGGATGAATGTTCTTGTTGCAAGTGTTAATTTGCAAGATAGCGTTGTTTATATAGCGAAAAATTTCAAGTGCAATGTTTACGGCATACATGAATTGCCACATATAGTTATCTCGGCAAAAAGTGAAATAGCAAACTATGGACTTGAAGATATCGTAAAGGTTAAAGTTATGAGCCCAGTTTCACTTGACTTTGAAAATGAGACCTTTGATTTGATAATAACAGAAGGGATTTTGAGCCAGTATAAAAAGAGCCAGATATTGAAAGAATTTTACAGAGTTTTGAAAGATGGTTCTTTCATCGGAATTGCTGATTTTTACTGGAAGAAGAAACCTGTGCCAACCTATGTGCAGGATGCATGGTATGTTGAAGGCGGTGGCATTGAGACGCTTGATGAAAAACTAAAAATATTAAAAAATTATGGATTTGAGCCAGTATTTGTTCAAGATATAAGCAAAGAACTCGTAAATTATTATTCAAAGTTTAAGAAGATAATTCAAACCTCATTAAAAGAGATAAAATTCACGAAGGATGAATTCAAAGAAGTTAAAAGGTTCAAACATGAAGTGAGCGTTTTCCTTGATCAGGGCGGAGATAAGTGGATGGGTTATGTCGCTGTGGTTGCAATGAAAAAGAAAAATCTTTGATTATTTCTGCTTTTTAAGTAAATTGAAATGTAAAGAGATTTAAAGTTTATGCCCGTTATAAATTTTCACGGCTTAGGAATTAAAATAACTTGCGATTTCGGTGAAACGATATTTGAAGTCGCTATGAAAAACTCTATTCCGCTTGCAGAATCTTGTGGAGGCGAAAAAATCTGCGGGCATTGTCGTATTACTGTGATTCATGGAATTGAGAATTTATCAGAACCAGAGCCTGATGAAAGAAAATTGATGGCGGAGAAAAGATTTTCCGAGAATGAACGGCTTGCATGTTCAACGAGAATTTATGGAGATGTTAAAATCACAACATCTTACTGGTGATGACTAAAATAACACTTGCAGTTGGAAAAGGTTTCTCGGGTGAAATTTTCAGATATGAGATTGATGATGAACTTCAAGTGGGGGAGATGATGAAAAGGTTTGTAAGTGAAATTTATCAAGGTGAAACCGATGTTGATAGTTTTGTGCTTTTCAATTTGACCCGTGGATTTGAATATAAAAATGACGAGACATTTGCAAGCAGGGGAACAAGATCTGGAGATGTTGTTTTGTTAATTGACTTGAGAAGGAGTTAAAACAAAATTTTGGGTAAAGGTGAGATTTAAAAAACATATTTTCATCTGCACAAACATTCGTCCGCCAGAGCATCCAAAAGGCTCATGCGGTGGGAAAGGTGCGGAGGAATTAAGGGATAAATTTAAAAAAAGGATTGCTGAACTTGGTTTAAGTAAATTTGTCAGGGTTAATTCTGCAGGTTGTCTTGATGCGTGTGAGTATGGTATAAGCCTTGTGATCTATCCAGAAGCGGTTTGGTACGGAGGTGTAAGGGAGGAGGATATAGAAAAAATTATAAATGAGCATTTGCTTGAGGGTAAAGTTATTGAAACTCTTTTGATCAAGGATGAGAAATTTAAACCCGAATTGATGAAAAATTTGAAAATTGAACCGTTAAATCACAACCAAAAACAAGCTGAGGATTGAAAAATGTCGGGAAAATTGAAGCTTTCAAAAGAAACGATTCAGGATAAGAAGAAGAGAGTTCGCAAGATCATAAATGTTTTGAAGAAGCTTTACCCAAATGCGAAGACACATTTAAATTTTTCAAATCCGCTTGAACTTCTTGTAGCGACGATACTTGCAGCGCAATGCACAGACGAGAGGGTTAACAAGGTGACGGAATATCTTTTTAAGAAATATCGCACCGCATATGATTACGCAAATGCTGATCTTAAAACTCTTGAGCAAGAGATAAAGCCGACGGGATTTTATAGAAACAAAGCAAGGGCAATAAAAAATTGTTGTCAAGTTCTCGTTGAGAAATACAGTGGGCAAGTGCCAGATACGCTTGAGGAGCTTGTTGAACTTCCCGGGGTCGGTAGAAAAACCGCAAACGCTGTCCTTGCAAACGCATTTGGAAAGCAGGGAATTATAGTTGATACGCATCTGAAAAGGGTAACCGCACGGCTTGGACTTGTTAAAAGTAAAAATCCAGACAAAATTGAATTTGAGTTGATGGAAATAGTCCCAAAAGATAAATGGACGCTTTTTTCTCATCTTATTGGTGATCATGGGAGATATGTTTGTGAGGCGAGAAAACCGAAATGTTCAATTTGCAAGATCAGCAAACTTTGTCCATCTGCAAAAGCATAAGTTCAATTAAAACAAAAATACATGGAGATGAGAGAAATAACCATTGCACATAGTCCTGATTCAGATGATGCGTTCATGTTTTATGCACTCGTGAACAATAAGATTAATTCAGGTAATTTGAAATTTATAAACATTTTAAGCGACATAGAGACATTGAATAGAAAAGCGCTTGATGGTGTTTATGATGTTACTGCAATTTCGTTCCATGCATACGCTTATGTGTTTGATAGATACATACTTATGCCCTGTGGCGCGAGCATGGGACTTGGCTATGGTCCAATTGTTGTAGCGAAGGAGGAATTTGACCCTGCTGATTTAAAGAAATTCACAGTTGGTGTTCCCGGGACATTGACGAGCGCTTTCTTTATTTTGAAAATTTTTGAGCCAGAAGTTAAATATAAGGTAATTCAATTTGACAAAATCATAGATGCTATTTTAAATGGTGAAGTTGATGCGGGACTTTTAATTCACGAGGGGCAGTTGACATATTCAAACTCTGGACTTGTTAAGATAATTGATTTTGGAGAATGGTGGTATAAACAAACAGCTTTGCCACTTCCCTTAGGTGGAAATGCCATTAAGAGGGAACTTGGAGGGCAATTAATCAGAGAGATTTCAAAATATGTATATGAGAGCATAAAATATTCAATTGAAAATAGAAATGAGGCACTTAAATATGCTTTGAAATTTGCGAGGGGTATGGATGATAATCTTGCAGATAAATTTATTGGAATGTATGTGAACGAGTTAACGCTTGATTACGGCGAGGAAGGCAGAAAAGCAGTGCAGTTGTTTCTTGATATGGGATTTGAAAAGGGTTTAATCCCTAAAAGGGTTAAAGTTGAATTTGCAGAATACTAAAAATAATCTTGTTGAGATGCTTGACAAATTGATGAGATTAAAAGAAAAAAATCCAAAGATAGTTGTCGGTTTGATGTCTGGGACATCGGCGGATGGAGTTGATGTTGCAGTGGTTGAGGTTTTTAACAGCGGAAAACAAACGAAGGTGAGGACAATTGGATGGAGGACATTCCCGTTTGATGAAAAGTTAAAAAAATTAATTTTAAAAAATTCACAACCCGAAGCAAGCAGGGTTGATGAAATTTGCAGATTAAATTTTTTAATCGCTCGTGTTTATGCAGATTCAATTTTTAAAACCCTTGATGAACTTGGAATGAAGATTTCAGATGTTGATCTTATCGGCTCACATGGTCAAACTATTCAGCATTTACCGATTGAGATTGAGATGTTTGGTTATAGGATTAAATCAACTCTTCAAATTGGAGAGCCCGGGGTTATAGCTAAACTTACCGGCGTTCCAACCGTTGGAAATTTCAGGGTTGGAGACATGGCGCTATGCGGTGAGGGGGCTCCGCTTGTTCCCTATTTTGACTATCTTGTCTTTGCATCAGATGAGCTAAATAGATTAGTTCTTAACATCGGTGGAATTGCAAACTTCACCGTTTTGAAGAAAAATTGTGATGTTGAAGATGTAATCGCTTTTGATACAGGACCTGGAAATATGGTTGTTGATGCTCTTGTTAAGATATTTTTTGATCGTGAGTATGATGAGAATGGTGAAATCGCTCAAAGTGGGAGGATTTCAAAAGATCTGCTTGATAAAATGATGGAGCATCCATTTATTACAAAAAAGCCACCTAAATCAACAGGACGTGAAGAATTCGGTTCATTGTTTGTAAATCAAATTTTGAAATGGGGTCAGGAACTTTCACTTGCACCGGAAGATATGGTTGCAACCGCGACTGAATTTACAACCTATGCGATATTTAAAAATTATGAATTATTTGTCAAACCATATGCTGAAGTTGATGAGTTAATCGTAAGTGGAGGTGGCGCGAAAAATAAGTTTATGCTTAATTCGCTTGAAAGACATTTCCGAGTTCCCGTCCGATTAAGCGATGAATTCGGCGTCTCTTCGGATGCAAAAGAAGCGATATGTTTTGCCGTTTTCGCAAATGAAACAATAAGTGGAAATCCTATAAATATAACTTCAGTTACAGGGGCGAGAAAAAGAACTATCTTGGGGGGAATTTACTTTTAAAATTTCAATTCAGAAAATCGTTTCTTACCGAAAATGAAGTGCTCAATCACAATGCTTTTCTTGAAGATGATGTTAGAGTTTATCTTTTTTCTTTTAATGTTTTTTTGGGTTTTGATTCTTTTCTTTATCCATTTTGGTTGTTTAAGCCAGAAGACCATATGTGCTTTAAGCACCGCAATGAAATCTCCAAGGTTTCCTTTAATTAAGTAAATGATGGCGGATATTAGATCAAAAAGCAATCGCACTGGGATGACAAAAAGCGCATCAATAAGGTGTAAATTTTTTTCAAGCATTATCAAACTGTTTCTGTAATTTAGGAATGTCTTTTGAGGGTTTGTTTTCGGTAGAGTTCCACCGCCGATGTGATAGACTACGCTTTGAGGGATGCAAAAAATTTTATATCCGTGAAGATTGGCACGCCAGCACAGATCAATTTCCTCCATATGTGCAAAAAAGTCATCATCAAGGGAACCAACCTCGTCAAGAAATTTTTTCCTTATCACCATACATGCGCCCGTTGCCCAGAAAACTTGCTTTATTTCATCGTATTGACCTGTATCCTCTTCGCAGAAGTTGAAAATCCTACCACGGCAGAACGGATATCCAAATTTATCAATGAAACCACCGCATGCGCCAGCATATTCAAATTTATTTCTCTCAAAGTAAGATAAAAGTTTGGGTTGACATGCAAAGACATCTCTATTTTCTTCCATGAAATTTATGATTGGATTTATCCAGTTGGGAGTTACCTCAATATCTGAGTTTAACAGGACTATGTAGTCACCTTTTGCAAATTCAATTGCTTTGTTATAGCCACTGCAGAAGCCGTAATTTTTATCAAAAGTTATAAGTTTTACTTCTTTAAAATTTTCCCTGACGAAATCAGCGCTCCCATCCGTTGAGCCGTTATCTGCAACAATTATTTCAAGGTTTTTATAATCTGTTTTAATGACTGTTGGAAGGAATCTTTCAAGGAAATGTTTTGTGTTCCAGTTCAGGATGATCACGCTTACCTTTGGCTGTTCCATCAGGTGAAGTTTTTAATAAAATTTAACTCACGCATATTGCAAAAGCAAAATTGTTGAGATTAAGTTTGGGTTTGGGTTGCATGATTGTTATTTACTCATAGTTTGATTAAATTTAGTATGATGAAAAAAGTTTTCCGTTACATAACTTTCTGGATTTTTCAGTCAAAGTTTTTTCCTGGAAGAAATGTTTTGAGGAAAATTATGGAGTCAAAACTGCGAGAAAATTGTGTATTTTGCAAAATTATTAAAGGTTTAGAGAAGGCAGAGATTCTTTACGAGGACAGCCATGTGATTTCAATTCTTGATATCAATCCAGTTAATTTAGGTCATGCACTTGTGATCCCAAAGGAACATTATGAGAATTTTTTGTCTTTGCCAGAGGGGATTTATTCGCATCTTTTAAGAGCACTTAGGATTATTGCGCAAGCAATTATGGAGTCGGTTGAGCCAAAACCTGAGGGTTTTAACATACTTTCAAATAATGGTTTCGTTGCAGGTCAGAGAATCTTCCACGCTCATTTTCATGTGATCCCAAGGTATTCGGGTGATGGTTTAAAATTTAAACCTGTTGTTAAAAGATACGCCAAGGGGGAAATTGAAAGGTATGCGAATTTAATAAGACAAAAGATAAACGAACCTAAAACCCAAATAATTTAACAGGAGGAATGGAATATGGCATATGAAAAATTAGTTCCACCTTCAGAAGGAGAAAAAATAACCGTTAAAGACGGAAAGTTACATGTCCCGGATAACCCGATAATCCCATTTATTGAAGGCGATGGAACTGGACCTGACATATGGAGAGCTGCAAAGATGGTATTTGATGCTGCGGTTGAGAAGGCGTACAATGGGAAAAGAAAAGTTGTTTGGTTTGAAATTTATGCGGGAGAGAAAGCGAATAAGGTATATGGTCGTGAAGTGTGGCTCCCAGATGATACGCTTGAGGCGATAAAAGAGCACATAATTGCAATTAAAGGTCCTTTAACAACTCCTGTTGGCGGTGGTATAAGAAGTTTAAATGTTACTTTGAGGCAAGTTCTTGATCTCTACGCATGTGTTAGACCAGTTAAATATTATGAAGGGGTTCCAAGCCCAATGAAAAGACCACAAGATGTTGATGTCGTTATTTTCAGAGAAAATACTGAAGATGTTTATGCAGGAATTGAGTGGAAGATGGGCTCACCAGAGGCGTTGAAGATGATAGACATACTTGAAAAGGAGTTTGGATTTAAGGTTAGAAAAGATTCCGGGATTGGTGTTAAACCTATGTCGGAATTTGGTTCAAAACGACTTGTTCGTAAAGCGATAAAGTATGCAATTGAAAATGGGAGAAGAAGTGTTACCCTTGTTCATAAAGGAAATATAATGAAGTTTACCGAAGGTGCTTTTCGTGAGTGGGGATATCAGGTTGCGCTTGAGGAATTCAGAGAGTATGTTATAACGGAGGAAGAACTCACCAAAGATTATGGCGGGAAGCAACCAGATAGCAAAATAGTTATCAAGGATAGGATTGCTGATAATATGTTTCAGCAGTTGATCACAAGACCAAGTGAGTATGATGTTATAGCGACTCCAAATCTTAATGGTGATTACCTTTCTGATGCTGCAGCTGCTCTTGTAGGAGGACTTGGGATTGCACCAGGTGGGAACATAAGTGATTTTTATGCTGTTTTTGAAGCAACGCATGGCACCGCTCCAAAATATGCAGGGCTTGATAAAGTTAACCCGGGTTCTGTTATTCTTTCCGGTGTTATGATGTTTGAATATATCGGGTGGAAAGAAGCTGCTAAGTTGATTGAGTATGGTATGCAGGAAACGATAAAACAAAAATATGTAACTTATGACTTTGCACGGCAGATGGAAGGAGCAATTGAAGTGAAGACAAGCGAATTTGGAGGCAGGATCGTTGAAAATATAATGAAGTGTGATTTGAGTGAAGTTTTAGCTGTGAAATGACAAAATATAACTGTGGGCTGGATTTGAAGAATATAGTTTTGAGGGCGGAAAACATACATAAAATTTTTTGGCTTGGGAGAAATGTTAAACTTCATGTTTTAAAAGGTATAGATCTTGAAGTTAAAAGAGGAGAAATAGTTGCTATAGTTGGGGCTTCGGGTGCTGGGAAAAGCACACTTCTTCACATTCTTGGTACACTTGACAGACCAAGCGAGGGCAAAGTTTATGTTGATGGAGTTGATGTTTTTCAAATGAGCGATGTTGAACTTGCTAAGTTCAGAAACAGAAAAATTGGTTTTGTATTTCAATTTCATCACCTCTTGCCGGAGTTTACCGCAATTGAAAATGTCGCAATGCCAGCAATGATAGCAGGTAAAAGTTTTGATGAGGCTAAAGATAGGGCATATGAACTTCTCAAAGAAGTTGGACTTGCAGACAGAATAGAACATAAGCCATCGGAACTATCGGGCGGGGAACAGCAAAGGGTCGCGGTTGCAAGAGCGTTGATGAATTCTCCTGAGATAATTCTTGCAGATGAACCGTCTGGGAACCTTGATAGTCAAAATGCAGAAGCGCTTCATGATTTAATAGTTGAATTAAATAAAAAACATGGGCAAACCTTTATCATCGCAACTCATAATGAAAAGCTCGCTGAAAGAGCAGATAGAATCGTGAAAATAGTTGACGGTAAAATTCATGAAATTATAACAGCAGGATAAAATTTTAAAAACAAAACTTGGATGAAAAATGAAAAAAGAAGTTAAAATCATACTTGCCAGCTTGACCGCTCTTGGCGTTGGACTCGCGGTTGGATATATGATAGCAAATTGGTTGATAAATGACCTGATGAAAGATATAACAGTTGACCTTGATGAGGAAGAAGTTGCAAGTGAGCTTCACCAGGTAACAGAAGAAGAAGCATAAAAATAATTGTGGTCAAAGGTTTAAAGTGTTCAGATTTGAGCTTGTAGCTGTTGATACAAAAACATCGGCTCGTGCTGGACTTATTTATACCGATCACGGTGTTATTGAAACGCCAGTTTTCATGCCTGTTGGAACACAGGGTACCGTTAAAGCAGTTGAACAGAGGGAACTTATTGAAATTGGGGCTCGGATAATTCTTGGAAATACATACCATCTTTACTTAAGACCCGGAATTGATATTATTTACAAGGCTGGGGGGTTACACAAATTTATAAGCTGGGATAGGGGAATTTTAACAGACAGCGGCGGTTTTCAAATTTTTAGTTTAGCTCAATTTAGAAAAATATCAAAAGATGGTGTGAAATTTCAATCGCATATTGATGGCTCATATCATTTTTTCACTCCTGAAAGCGTTGTTGAAATTCAACGAATACTTGGCTCGGACATAATGATGTGCCTTGATGAGTGCACACCTTATCCATGTGATTATGATTACGCTTTTAAGTCAAATCAATTGACAATTGAATGGGCTAAAAGAGCAAGGGAAAAATTTGATAATACAGAGCCACTTTATGGGCATAGCCAGGCAATCTTTGGAATCGTTCAAGGAAGTATCTACCCAGAGATAAGAGCTAAAAGCGTTGAAGAACTTCTAAAGCTTGAATTTGATGGTTATGCCATAGGCGGGCTTGCGGTTGGTGAGCCAGTTGAAATAATGTACCAGATAACAGAATTTACTGCATCTCTTTTACCTCAAAATAAACCAAGATATCTTATGGGGGTTGGAACTCCCGAAAATATACTTGAATCAATTTCACGAGGAATTGATATGTTTGATTGTGTGATACCAACACGAAATGGAAGAAATGCCACATTATACACAAGGAATGGGAAATTTAGCATAAAAAATGCAATTTATAAAGAAGATTTCACCCCCGTAGACCCAGAGTGTAACTGCTATACCTGCAGGAATTTTACAAAGGCATACCTTCGCCATCTTTTTAACGCTGATGAAATTCTCGCCCTTCAACTTGCCTCAATACATAACCTCGCCTTCTATATCTGGCTTGTCGGTGAAGCAAGAAAACACATAGTTCAGGGGGATTTTTTAGAGTGGAAAGAGATTATGCTTCAAAGAATGGGGGAAAAAGCAAAAATTGAAAAATAATTAAAATGTTGAAAAACGAGACATTGATTTGAAAATAAATCGTGACTATTTTGAACATAGGGGCTTTAAAGATTAGTGAATTTTAAGGTTTTTTATCTGGCATAAAAATTGCCTTCAAATGTTACGCACATATAGAAAAACTAAATTCAGGTGTAAAGATGAAAGCGAAAGTAACAACTTTATTGCTTTTGCTTTTAGTTTTCAGCTCATCTCTTTTTGCCCAAAAGGCTTATATCAAAATTAAAGGAATGTCACCACATGAATTAGAAGGAATGGGGATTGCGAATCTTGATAGTATATCTTCTGGTTTGTCGGTTGTTGGAACTGGCACGGTTGTGTGGCTTAATGGTTATGATGTCTCGGGTGATACAGCTTTTAAGCCCGCTACAAGCTATGAGTGGTCAATTGTTGATAAACCAGCAGGTTCAAATGCGGTTTTAAGTAGCACAAATGCTCAATTAGTTTCATTTATCCCTGATTTGGCTGGGACATATCAAATTAAGCTTGTTGTTAATGGCGTTGATGATACCACAATTACAATCATAGCTGCAAATTACACAGGGGTTGATTGGAAAGAGATTGGGAGTTCAAGTTTAAATTGTGCAACTTGTCATAAGAGCGTTACACCGGAAATTTATTCAAAGTGGAAATCATCAGATCACGCGACTATTTTTGAACGTGGTATGAATGGACAGCTTGCCCCTTACTGGGATCCGGCAAGGTGCGGAAGATGTCATACAACTGGATATAATCTGATGGCAAATAATGGGGGTTACGACGATGTAGCAAGACAGCTTGGTTTTGATTGGAATCAATGGAAACCGCCAAGAGCTGGTTTATTTGATTCGTTGTTAACAACCGATAAGAAGGCTTTAAGTTTAGTTGCAACTATTGGATGTGAAAATTGCCATGGTCCGAAGAATCCATCTCACTATGGAGCAGGGACTCAGCCAAAGACTATGAGTGCAGAAGTTTGTGCTCAATGCCATAATGAACCCTGGAGGCATAACCGCTATGTCCAGTGGGAATACTCAGGTCATGCTGAGGCAGTTTGGTCAAATACATTTAGAACCTCTCCCGCAGGACCAATTCAACCAGGGCAATATAACCTTAATGCTTGTGTTCGTTGTCATGATGGCGCAGCCTTTGTGAGTTTTGTTAAAAATGAATCATTTGATAACAGAGCAGCATCGGGTTATAGCAGAATTCAACATACATCAATAACTTGCCAGACTTGCCATGATCCACATTCAATGGAATTAAGAGAGGCTCCAGCCTCAGCGGATACGCTTGCAAATGGATTCAATTATTCACAGATTGATCTTGGAAAAGGCAAGCTTTGCATCAATTGTCACAAGTATCGCAGGAATGCTTTAACATATGTCACTACAAACCTCAGCTCTGTTTGGGGACCACACCATGCGGGTGCTGGAGATGTCTATCTTGGTCAGAATGGATATACTTGGGGTGAAACTTTACCAAGCAGTATTGGACATCGTCTTGTTGAAAATGCTTGCGTTGGTTGCCATATGTCTGCAACTCCAGATACTGGTCATGTTGCAAGGGATAAAATCGGGATGCATACATGGAAAATGAAATATGTTGCCCCAGATGGTCAGGAATATGATAACATCACTGGTTGCGTAAAATGCCATACTGGAATTACAAAGTTTGATGATATAATCGCGTCTTATGATTATGATATGGATGGAACAGTTGAGCCATTTATGAAGGAAGTTGACGGTTTAATTGAAAAACTTGCAATGGCGTTGCCACCCAAGGGGCAACCAACAGTTGATTGGCAGCAGATCAGAACTGATCCTGATTCAGTTAGATTGAAACAAGCATATTGGAACTATCGTTATGTCGTTGAGGATAAAAGCCATGGTGTTCATAATCCTAAATATGTTGTGAGATTGTTGCAACTTTCAATAAGCAAGATAACAGGTGTAGAATTTACAACCCCAGATGTTCCAGTCAGATTTGAACTATATCAAAACTATCCGAATCCTTTCAACCCAACGACCAAAATTGGTTTTGCTTTGCCAAGAGATGCAAAGGTTAAACTTGAGGTGTTTAATGCTCTCGGCGAGAAAATTGCTGTTTTGAAGGATGAATATATGAGAGCGGGTGTACATACAGTTGAGTTTAATGCATCTGGGCTTGCGAGCGGAATTTACTTCTACAGATTGACAGCTGACGATTTTGTTGCAACGAAGAAAATGGTTTTGATTAAATGATTCTGTAAAGCGTCAAAAGGGCAGGCATATGCCTGCCCTTTTTTATTTCCAATCCCTTATGCCTTCGTTATCAATTATTGTTTTTATCAATTTAGGTAATTCTGGTTTTTCAGGCTTAATTTTAAACGCTTTTGAAAGTCGCTCTTTGGCAATTTTTATAACATCATCTTTGTCCGTGTAGAAAATGGCAAGTGGTTCACCAGCTTCAACTTTATCACCGACTTTTTTCTTTAGAACAATTCCTGCTTTTGGGTCAATTACATCATCAACCTTTGTCCTTCCGGCACCAAGCATGACGGATACTATTCCAACTTCTAAAGCATCAATTTCATAAACATAGCCGTCAAAGATACTTTTAACTTCAATTGAATGTTTTGGCAACGGATATTTTTCAAGGTTTTCAATATAGCTTACATCTCCGCCTTGTTTTTCCACGAGTTTAATAAATTTTTCATATGCTTCTCCCGAAAGGACAACTTTTTGCGCAATTTTCATCCCTTCCTCTATTGAGTTCGCTTTCCCTCCAAGCATGATCATTGCTCCAGCAAGAACATAGGTTAAATGCATTAAATCTGGAACATTTAGACCCCGAAGGCATTGGACAGATTCAACAACTTCAAGCCAATTTCCAACAGCGTATCCAAGTGGTTGATTCATATCTGTGATAAAAGCGATGACTTTCTTACCGAAATTTTTCCCAATAGTAAAAAGGGTTTGTGCAAGTTGAAGTGATTTTTCATATTCACTCATGAAAGCACCTTGTCCAGTTTTGACATCAAGGACGAGAGCATCAATTCCCTCAGCAAGTTTTTTGCTCATTATACTTGCTGAAATCAAAGGAATTGATTCAACAGTTGCTGTTACATCGCGAAGAGCGTAAATTTTCTTATCCGCAGGTGCAATCTCCGATGTTTGCCCAATCATTACAACTCCAATCTCTGAAATAACTTTTTTATACTCCTCAATGGAAAGATTTGTTTTGAAACCCGGGATTGATTCAAGTTTATCAAGTGTTCCACCCGTATGACCGAGTCCACGACCCGAGATCATTGGTACCGGGACGCCGGCTGAGGCAACGATTGGCGCAAGGATTAAGGAAACCTTATCCCCAACACCACCTGTTGAATGCTTATCAACTTTAATTCCTGGAATATCTGATAGATCAACAACATGCCCAGAATTTAACATTATCTCTGTAAGACATATTGTCTCTTCAAAATCCATACCTTGAAAATATATCGCCATTAGGAAAGCCGACATTTGATAATCCGGTATTGTTCCGTTTAAATACCCGTTGATGAAAAGCGATATTTCATCTTTTGTTAATTTTTTACCATCCCTTTTTTTGCGTATTATTTCTACAGGTAGCATTTCTATTTCAAGTTTGTTTTAGATTTTTTGAAGTATTTCAATTGCTATATGATATTTTTTGAAGGGCGGGAGAAGATATACACCTTGAACAAGTGGCTTTGCTTCTTTTAAGAATTGTGATGCAATTTCAATTCCAACTTTACCTGCGTCATCACGGGCAAGGAAAAGTTTCTCACGAACCCAGGCGGGAATGTTTATTCCTGGGACCTCATTGTGAAGGAATTCAGCATGTTTGTAGCTTCTAAGGGGTAGAACCCCAAGCATTACAGGAATTTTAAGATGTTCAATCTTTTTAATGAACAGTTCAAGTGTTTGGATTTCATATAAAGGTTGGGTGAAGACAATTTGAGCACCCGCTTCAACTTTTTTTTCAAGTCGTGAAATTTCATAATCAAGATTTTGTGCTGTTGGGTTTGCTGCACAAGCAATCAAAAAATGAGTCGGCTCACCAATTGTGTTCCCCACTGCATCAAGACCATGATTCATATTCCTCAAAATTTTTATAAGTCCAATTGAATCAACATCTCCAACTGTTGTCGCCTGTGGGAAATCACCAATTTTTGTCGGATCACCTGTTATCGCAAGTATGTTTTTGACCCCAAGAGCCCACGCTCCGAGAAGGAGTCCTTGTAATCCAATAAGGTTTCTATCCCTGCATGTGATATGTGTTATGGTCTCAATTCCAGTTTTCGTTTGAACAAGATGAGATATTGCAACGGGGTCCATTCTAAATCTTGCCCTTGCTCCATCAGTTATATTTACTGCATCAATATCATTTTCCTTCAAATACTTTGCACCTTCAATCACAGAACTTATGTCAAGTCCGCGTGGTATATCAAGTTCAACTGTTGTTAAAAATTTTTTCCCAATTTTTTTAGCAAAGTTTGAACTTTCGGCTTCCAATACGACTACTTCAGCTTTTGAACCTCTTTCTTGTTGTGTTTCAATCTGTCCTTGTTCTTTTACCTTGATTTCAATTTTTGGTTTTTTAAGCCTTAAATCTTTTACTGCGTTTGCTATTGCTCTTATATGCGAAGGTGTTGAACCACAGCAGGCGCCAATTATCTTAACACCTGCTTCAACAAGTTGTTTTGCATATGTTGCAAGATATTCTGGACTTGCGTGATAAACAGACCTACCATCAACAAGCGTTGGAATTCCAGCGGCGGGTTGAGCTGAAAGAATCACATCATCTTGATACATTGATTTAATTATTGAAAACATCCTTTGTGGTCCAACAGTGCAATTTGAGCCGACGACAGTTACACCTTTTCCCTTTATATGCTTTACAACCTCTATTGGAAAATCAGTCGCAAGTATTGCACCATCTTCTGGAAATGTTTTTTGCGCAATTAGTGGAATTTTGTCAGATATTTCTTTAACAGCTTCAATTGCTGCATCAAGTTCGTTTAAACTAACAAATGTCTCAAGAATTATTAAATCAACCCCTTCTGAAATTAAAATTTCCGCCTGCTCTTTAATTACATCCTTAACTTGTTGAATTTTTATTTTTCCAAGTGGCTCAATTAATTTTCCAGTTGGACCAATTGACCCAGCAACATAGACATCATCACCGGCGACGGATTTCGCTATTTCAACCCCAGCTCTGTTAATTTCTTTAATTTTATCCTGAAGGTGATAAAATTCAAGACGAAATCTATTCGCATCAAATGTATTTGTTTCAATTATTTCCGCACCAGCTTCAATATATTCACGGTGAATTCTTGCAACTATATCGGGGTTGAGCAGGTTATGTATACATCTTGGCTGTTCTGGGTATTCATAGAGATCAAGCATTGTACCCATTGCTCCATCGCAGATTATCGGTCTATCATCAAGTAACCTTTCCAAAAAAGGCTTCTTCATCTTTACCAATTTTTGTTTTTATTTAAAATCTATCTCATTTTCAACAATTCTCCAAAGTCGCTGGCATGGAAATTTGTTATAATAGAGCGATTTCCCCATTATAATAGAGTCAACCCCCCATTTTTCAAAATCAGAAAGTTTTTTAAGTTCATAATAACTGTTGAGTTCTCCTTCAACTGTTATTTTTAGATTTATTTTTAAAACGAAATTTTTAAGCCCAATGAAATTAACATTTTCATCTTCAAAGACATTTTTGTAAACAATTCGTTCAATTCCAGATTCTTTGACCTTTAAAGAGTTCTCAATTGCGTGCGAATTTTCGCTCTTTCCATCAGATTCATCTACTATCTTTAAAGAAATTCGCTTTGAAGTGAATTCATTGACAAGTTCTTTTAAAAGTTTTAAATCATTAACTGTTTCTGGATCAAGGATAACTCTTAAGATTCCCGAGTCAATTGCTTGTTTAACATCTTCATATGTTCTAAATCCACCGCTTACTATAACAGGGATGTCAACTTCGTTGGCAACTTTTTCAATTATTTCAAAATTTTGTGGTCTACCCGATATTTCGCCATCCACATCAATTAAACACAATGCCCGTGCGTTTTCTTTCCTCCAAATCTTAGCGACTTTAATTGGATCATCTGGATAAACTTTTGGGAATTCGGGCAAACTTTGAATTAAACAAGCGCACTTTCCATGTTTTATTTTGATAGATGGTATTACGAGTATCATTAAGATGTTGCTTCATTTTTGTGTTTGTTTAAAATCTATTTAAAATTAACCTCTTTTTCAAGAAATTTTTGAGCATTGGGTTGGGCGATGGAATTGAAAAATTAATCTTTAAAACTTGACTTTTACTTTTTAATGTATTAAATTAAGACGAATTTTGTCCTAATTAAAAACAAAACCTTGAAAGCAAATGATCAAAAAAGCAATCTATATCGGATTTTCAATCCTCTTATCTTTTCATGCCTTCGCACAAAATGCAACGATTAAGGGGGTTGTAAAATTTGCTGGAGAGGCGCCGAAGCCGAGGTTAATAAGTATGAAGGCTGACAGACAATGTGATGCAATCCATGGTGGGAAACAAGTTCAAGCCGAAGATATTGTTGTCAATCAGAATGGAACTTTGAAATGGGTTTTTGTTTATGTTAAGGAAGGAGTGAAGGGAAAGTATAACCCACCGGATGAACCTGTTGTCCTTGATCAGCAGGGTTGTTGGTATCATCCTCATGTTTTTGGGGTGATGGTTGGACAAAAAATTGAAATTAGAAATAGTGACCCATTACTTCACAATGTTCATGCGATGCCGAAGAAGAATAAACCTTTTAACATCGGGCAACCTGTGAAAGGAATGAAAAGCTATTACACATTTACAACTCCAGAAATTATGGTTCCATTTAAATGTGATGTTCATCCATGGATGAGTGCATATGCTGGGGTTCTTGATCATCCATTTTTCAGCGTAACTGATGATAAAGGTGGATTTGAAATTAAAAATCTTCCCCCGGGAACATATACAATAGAAGCATGGCATGAAAAGCTTGGGACACAGACGCAAACTGTGACGGTAAAAGCAGGGGAAACAAAAACGATTGAATTCACTTTTGAGAGGAAAAAATAAATTCAGGAGTTAAAGCAATGTTTCAAAGACAGAGCAAAATTCACGGATTATTATTTTTGTTTTTCTTTGTTTTCGGCGTAATTGCGAGTGTGTGGGTGGTGTTAAGAAATGGATGGTGGCTTCCGGAACTTGCATCAGATAGGGAAACTATTGACAAAATTTTTGTGACGATATTTATCATTGCGGGTATCTTGTTTATCTTAAGTGAGCTTACACTTTCTTACTTTGTCTTTAGATATGCTGGTGAGCCAGGAAGGAAAGCGTTTTATCTTCCGGGGAAAACAAAAAAGGAAATTTTATGGTCAATTTTGCCTGGAACCCTTGTTGTGATAATTCTTGAGATAAGTGCTGAATTTATAGGTGGAGCTTCCCTGTGGAGTAGAATTCACGGAGAAGTTCCAAAAGATGCTTTTCTTGTTGAGATCACGGGAGAACAATTTGCTTGGAGCGTAAGATATCCAGGACCTGATGGGAAATTTGGTAAGACTGATCCAAATCTTATTTCTTACGATAATCCGCTTGGGATTGATATAAGTGATGAAGCAGCTAAGGATGATATAGTTTTTCCAGCTGGACAAGGTGTGCTGTATTTACCTTTAAATCATCCCGTTGTTTTTTTGATAAAGTCAAAAGATGTAATTCACAGTCCTTATTTGCCGAATTTTAGAGTTAAGCAGGATGCAGTTCCTGGTATGACGACCAGGACATGGTTTGTTCCAAAGAAGGAGGGTGAATATGAGCTTGCATGTGCGGAGTTATGTGGGCTTGGACATTACAGGATGAAATTGCCAGTTGTTGTTGAACCGATGGAGAAAGTTCAAGAGTGGTTGAGCGAGCAAACGCCGGCGGGCGATATATATTATTAAAAAATTTAATGGAGGTGCAAAAATGAGCCATGAGCATATCGCAGTTGAAGCTCATCACAAAGAAAATTTTATAACAAAGTATATTTTTAGCACAGATCACAAAACGATAGCAAAGCAATACCTTATAACTGGAGTTATTTGGGGTTTCATAGGCATGATTTTATCATGGTTTATGAGATTACAACTTGCTTATCCGAATCAACCGATACCTTTTCTTGAGAAGATTCTTGGTAAGTGGGCTGAAGGTGGAATTTTGAAGCCGGAGTTTTATGTTGCCCTCATAACGATGCATGGCACTATAATGGTATTTTTTTTATTAACCGCTGGTTTGAGTGGAACTTTTTCAAATTTTCTTATCCCATTGCAGATTGGTGCAAGGGATATGGCATTTCCTGTTTTAAATATGCTTTCTTATTGGGTATTTTTTGCAGCATCCGTTGTAATGTTAATTTCTTTCTTTGTTCAAACTGGTCCAGCAGGTGCTGGGTGGACAATGTACCCGCCTTTAAGTGCACTTAAAAATTCAATTCCAGGAGCAGATGTTGGAGCAACGCTTTGGCTTGTGAGCATGGCTTTATTTATCGTTTCATCTTTACTTGGTGCGTTAAATTATATTACGACGACGCTTAACTATAGAACCAAAGGCATGTCAATGGGAAGGTTGCCGATCACAGTGTGGGGGATGTTTGTAACTGCCATTCTTGGATTGCTTTCTTTCCCAGTTCTTCTTGCAGGGGCTGTGATGTTAATTTTTGATCGTGAATTCGGGACAAGTTTCTTCGTCCCAGGTGGTCTTGTTCTTGGGGGGCAACCCGTTCCTCATGAAGGTGGGAATCCGATTCTATGGCAACATCTTTTTTGGTTTTTGGGGCACCCTGAAGTTTATATAGTTTTACTTCCGGCGGTTTCACTCGTCGGTGAAATCCTTGCTACAAATGCAAGAAAGCCATTATTCGCATATAAAGTTTCAATAGGTGCGATTATTGGAATTGGCGCATTAAGTATGATTGTGTGGGGACATCATATGTATGTTAGTGGAATGAACCCGATACTTGGTGAAGTTTTTGTCATAACAACGCTTGCCATATCTTTTCCAACAGCGATTCTTATATTTAACTATCTTGTGACAATATGGCGTGGTAACTTGAGATTTACACCTGCGATGTTATTTGCGCTTGGTTTTCTTGGCTTGTTTATTCCGGGTGCCTTAACAGGTGCTTTTCTTGCAACTGCTCCGGTTGACATACAACTTCATGATACATATTTTGTAGTTGCACATTTCCATTTCACGATGGCAACAGCTGCTGCATTCGGGATGTTTGCAGGGGTTTACCACTGGTTCCCGAAGATGTTTGGAAGAATGATGAATGATAAACTTGGTAAAATACATTTTTGGGCGACATTTATAGGTGTTTACCTTATCTTTTTCCCAATGTTTTTCCAGGGAATTTCGGGTGTTCCAAGAAGATATTATTCATTTACTGAATATAACTTTACATCACAATTCCTTGGCTTGAATAAGTTCATAACGATAGCAGCTTTTGTAGCTGGTGTAGCTCAATTTGTTTTCTTTTTCAATTTCTTCTGGAGTATGTTCAAAGGTCCAAAAGCCGAAAAAAATCCCTGGAAAGCGAATACGCTTGAATGGCAAGCTGATTCGCCACCTCCACATGGAAATTGGGGTCCTGAACTACCTGTTGTTTATCGTGGACCTTATGAATATAGTGTTCCAAGTGCCGATGAAGATTATATACCGCAAACAGTTCCTCTTGAAGCTGAGGTGAAATAAAAATTTTCATAATCAAGGTGATCGTTTTAGAGGGAGAGGTTTTTAACCTCCCCTTCTTCTAAAATAAATTAAAATTGATAGATGTATTCAAAAAATCTGCATCGTTTCGCAATATTAACGGCTATATTTGCTGTATTTCTAATTGGTGTTGGCGCTTCGGTTACAAGCACTGGTTCGGGTGATGCCGTTCCTGATTGGCCACTTTCTTATGGAACTCTTTTCCCAAGGATGGCTGGTGGGGTTCTGTACGAGCATGGACATCGCCTTGTTGCGGGAACAGTTGGAATTTTAATAACAGTCCTTATGCTTTGGTCTTTGAAAAGCAAACAACCAAAATATGTTAAAGTTCTTAGCGTCGTCGCTTTTGTGTCTGTTGTACTTCAAGCAATGCTTGGTGGTTTGAGGGTGCTTGTCGTTTCGGATCCAAAAGTTCAGGACACAGTTACAGGTATATTTTCAACTGGACATGTTGAACCCGTGAGAATGGCTATAGCTATAACCCATGCAACATTAGCTGAGATTGTTCTTTGCATGACCTTTTTAATATCTCTTTTCACTTCAAAGGCTTGGAGTAATTTTAAAGTTAAAGAAGTAACTTCAAGCTTAAAAATTGCAAAGTTATATACATTGACATTTGTTTTTGCGTTTATACAGGTTTTGCTTGGGGCTCTTGTAAGGCATACACAAGCGGGAAGCGTTATCCCTGATTTTCCTCTTTCTTTCGGTAAAATTATTCCGCCATTTAATGCTCTTCCTTATGATCCGAACGCTCCTTTCCCGATAAGTTATGCCGAGCTCCAATTTAAAGTGGCAATTCACTTCGCACATAGAGTTTGGGCATTCATTGTTGCCGGGATTGGGATTTATGCTTCAGTTTTAACAATAAAAAATAAAGATAAGTTGCTTGGAAATTTTGCGAAGTTTTGGCTTGCTTTGATTGTGTTTCAAATTTTGCTTGGGGCTTTCGTTGTATGGACGAAACTTGCAGTAATAGTCACTGTCCTTCATGTTGCAACTGGTGCTACAATTCTTGGGACAACGCTTATACTTGCTGTGCTTGGATGGAAGGGAGTAAATTCCGTCGCCTTTGAACAAAGTGAATTAATTTTGTCAAAATCAGGAGTTTAAAGTTATGTTTAGAAGTTTTTCAATTTTTTTGAATGATTTTCTCCTTTTGATAAAGCATCGTTTAACATCGCTTGTCGTTTTTACGACCGCTATGGGATATTTGATAGCGAATAGAGGTGATATTGAGCTGTTTAATTTTATCATGACAATTTTGGGTGTTTTCCTTGTCGTTGGCTCTGCAAATGCGATGAATCAAGTTTTTGAGGTGAAAGTAGATGGAATGATGAAAAGGACAGCAAGTAGACCGCTCCCAAGCCGAAGGATGCAAAAGAAAACAGCGATTTTAATTTCAATTTTGATGTTGGCTTCAGGTCAATATATCCTTTATAAATTTGTCAATGGTATAAGTGGCTTGCTTGCTTTGATTGCATTTGTAATTTATGTTTTTGCATATACTCCATTAAAAAGGATAACTCCGCTTTGTACATTTGTCGGAGCAATTCCAGGGGCAATTCCACCTGTGATTGGATGGACTGCGGTTAGAGGACAAATTGAGCTTGGGGCGATTATTTTATTTGGAATTCAATTTATATGGCAATTCCCCCATTTCTGGTCAATAGCTTTGTTATGTAAATCTGATTATGAAAGAGCTGGCTTTAAGGTTTTGCCATCTTCAGATAATAGGATAACAGCGGTTAATCTTGTGATTTACACATTTATGCTTTTGCCGATGGGTTTGATGCCGACAATAGCTGGATTTGCAGGGAAATATGCTCTTGTTGTTTCTATTTTTGGCGGTGGTTTGTTCTTCCTTCAAACGCTTTCACTTTTTAAGGATAATTCAATGCGGTCAGCAAAGAAAATTATGTTTATGGCTGAAATTTATCTCCCTTTGATTCTCATATTTCTTTTAATTGATAAAATTTAAAACAAAATTCGCAAAGGCAGATTATGGTAGCTGAAAAGAAAAAAGAAGCAGGAATTTCAAATATAGATTCTGGAAGAATTTTTAACAACGGAGGTGGCGGTGGTGCCGGCGGGCATTCTTACTCATACGCTTTGCCAGTTAACCCTGCAAAGTTCGGTCTGTGGTTATTTATATCTGCGATAATTATGTTCTTTTCCGCATTAACAAGCGCTTATATAGTAAGACATTCTGCGGGGAATTGGTTGAAATTTAATTTGCCCCCAATTTTTGTGGTTAATACTTTAATTTTGATCTTTAGTAGCGTGACAATTCAAATGAGCTATTTTCGTTTGAAGAGAAATAAACTTTCTGAATTTAAACTTTTGTTTTTGTTTTCAACTTTGCTTGGCGTTTCGTTTTTGATTGGACAATTGATTGGTTGGGAACAACTGAAAAATATGGGGATTTATGTGGGCACGAATCCATCAAGTTCATTTTTCTATCTTTTGACATGGGCTCATGCGATTCATCTTATAGGTGGGGTTGTTGCGCTTGTTTATGTTTTGATAAAAGCGCTGTTTGGGCATTATAACTCAAAAAATAGACTTGGTGTTGAACTTTGCATAACATATTGGCATTTTCTTGATATACTCTGGATTTATCTTTTTATTTTCATAAATGTCACAATTTGAAAAACAAAAGACGGGAGAAAAGCAAATGACACAGGAAGTAGCGTTTGAGCAAGAAAAAATTTTAAAGTCCTCGTGGGGTGGTGGAAAATCACCTTTTGGTGTGTCAAGGGAGAAATTTACCATGTGGATTTTCATATTATCTGATGCGTTCACATTTGGAGGGCTACTTGCTGGTTATGGTTCTTTAAGGGCGAGTTTACCAAGTTGGCCAAGTAGAATTGAAGTTTTTTCATCTTTTCCATTTACAAGTGCGAAACTTCCACTTGTTTTCGTTAGCATAATGACTTTTATCTTGATATGTAGTAGCTTAACTATGGCTCTTGCTGTGGACGCAGGGAAAAGGATGGAAAGGAAAAGCGTGCTTAAATATCTTTTGCTTACGATAGGAGGTGGGTTTTTGTTCTTACTTTGTCAGGCTTATGAGTGGGGACATTTAATTCACGAGGGCGCACGGCTTACAAGCAATCCATGGGGAGTTCCTTTATTTTCAGCTTCCTTCTTTGTTATAACTGGATTTCACGGTTCGCATGTTTTAAGTGGAGTTATCGTATTAATAGTTATGGCAATAAGAGTGGCGAAAGGAATTTATGACAAGCGTGGTTCTTATGAAGGGGTTGAGGTTGCAGGGCTTTATTGGCATTTCGTTGATCTCGTTTGGGTTTTCATTTTTGCGTTTTTCTATCTTCTTTAAAAACAAATTTTTAAATTTTTGAACTATGACAGAGATGACTCACAAATCATCAAAAAAAATTTACTGGCGTGTTTGGTTTCAATTACTTGCAATTACCATTGTAGAAATAATTGTAGCTTTTCTTCCGATTTCGCATTCGCTTATGGCTTTGCTTTTTACAATAATGGCGTTGATGAAAGCGAGTTTGATCGCTGGATATTTTATGCATTTGAAGTTTGAACAACTTGGATTGGTTTATTCAATAGTTTTGCCTTTGATTTTAATTGTGGCTCTTGCAGCTGCTCTTATCCCGGATGGAAGCGTGGCTCTTTTAATGCGTCTTGGTTTGGGCTACTAATTAAAAATCAAATTAAAGTAAAAAATGCCCGGCAGAAAAGTTGTCCTTGCGATTTTAAGTCTGGCGCTTGGGGTTTTTATAGCCCTAAAGATTCAAATCTGGAAAGTTTCATCGGCTGCAAGTTTACCAGTTTACGGAGAAATTCCCGAGTTTAGCCTGATTGAACATCATGGTCAAGAAATTAACCTTGAGAAGTTGAAAGGGAATGTATGGGTTGCTGATTTTTTCTTTACGAGTTGTGCTGGGATCTGTCCAAGAATGACCGAACAATTGACAAGAGTTCAGGAGGCTTTCAAAAATAATGATAAAGTTAAAATAGTTTCCTTTACCGTTGACCCTGAAACTGATTCCGTTTGGGTTCTTTCAATGTATGCAAAAGGTTGGGGAGCGATTGACGGGAAATGGTTCTTCGTCACCGGTGATAAGAAAAAAATCTATGAACTTGCCAGAAAAGGTTTTAAACTACCTGTTGAAGAAGGAGATGGAGGTCCTGGGGATTTCATTCACTCTGATAGATTTGTTCTTATTGATACAAAGGGAAGAATCCGAGGATACTATGGTGGGACTGATCCCGAGGATGTTGATAACCTGATAAGAGATGTAAAACTAATTTTACGCGAAAGATGATAAAACTATTGCCAACTATTAATGCGATTTTCAATGGATTGAGCTTTGTGTTCCTTTTGTTTGGATTTTTGAGCATTAAAAAAAGGGATGTTCAAAGACATAAGAAATTCATGATCTCTGCTTTTATTTCTTCTACATTTTTTATTATCGGCTATCTTATCTACCATTATAATGCTGGTGTAACGCGTTTTCAGGGAGTTGGGATTTGGAGATTTATTTATTTTTCAATTTTATCATCTCATACATTTTTTGCTATTTTTGCTCTGCCAATGGCAATCATTACATTATCTTATGCTTTATTTAAAAAATTTGATAAACATCCGAAAGTAGCACGGCTAACATTGCCCATATGGATGTATGTTTCTGTGACGGGAGTTTTGATTTACATTATGCTTTACCACATTTTCAAATAAAATCAAAGTTGGAAAATGAAAAAGTTGATTTATTTTCTTGGGTTGTTTGTCATTATAATGTTTCTTTTTTTCAGTGATGTTTATTCGCAATGTGCGATGTGTAAGCAAAATGTTACAAGTTCAGAGGAGGGGATGAAGTTTGCCAGTGGTTTAAATGATGGTATAGTTTATTTGCTTGTTGTTCCATATTTGATATTTGCTGGTTTTGCGATCGTGATTTATGTTTCAGCGAGGAGGAGAAAAACGCGAGGATTTAACTTGAATTAATTTTTGAAATACGGCTTGATTTTCGTATATTTCATCAAGTTATCTTACCTTTTTATTCCTCTCCGAGTAAATTTTTTGGAATTGCTCGGAGAGGAGATAATGCAGTTTATTAAACCGAAAGTAAAACAAATTTAACAAGGTTAATGCACGAGGGAAGAATCGTTCAAATTATCGGACCTGTTCTTGATATTGAGTTTGAAGATGGTTATTTGCCAGCTATTTTTAATGCGATTAAAATACCTCGGGTAAACATTGAAGGTAAAGAGGAAATACTTTGGGCTGAGGTTCAGCAACATCTTGGTGAAAATAGGGTTCGCGCGGTTGCACTTGATTCAACGGATGGGCTTGTCCGTGGGATGAAAGCTTATGATACGGGTGAGCCAATAAAAGTTCCAGTTGGACCAAAGGTCCTTGGGCGACTTTTAAATGTTGTAGGTGAACCAATTGATGGTCTTGGTCCTGTTGAAGCTGAAAAATATTATCCAATACATCGTGAACCCCCTGAATTTACAGAATTAAGCACAAAGAGGGAGATACTTGAGACTGGTATTAAGGTTATTGATTTGCTTGAGCCATATCCCAAAGGTGGGAAAGTTGGACTTTTTGGTGGAGCTGGGGTTGGAAAAACAGTTTTGATTATGGAAATGATTCATAACATCGCTGTTTACCATAAAGGTTATTCGGTTTTTGGGGGCGTTGGTGAAAGAACAAGAGAAGGGAACGAACTTTGGCTTGAGATGAAACAGTCTGGAGTTCTGAAGAATGCTGTTCTTGTGTTTGGTCAAATGAATGAACCGCCAGGGGCAAGGTTGAGAGTTGGGCTAAGCGCTCTTTCAATTGCTGAATATTTTAGAGACGAAGAAGGTAAAGATGTTCTTCTTTTCATAGATAACATTTTCAGATTCACGCAAGCGGGTTCTGAAGTTTCGGCATTACTTGGAAGAATGCCCTCAGCTGTTGGTTATCAACCAACGCTTGCAACTGAGATGGGAGAATTGCAAGAAAGAATTGTCTCTACGAAGCGTGGTTCAATCACATCTGTTCAAGCAATTTATGTCCCAGCTGATGACTTGACAGATCCAGCGCCTGCGACAACATTTGGTCACCTTGATGCAACAACGGTTCTTTCAAGACAGATAGCTGAACTTGGAATTTATCCTGCTGTTGATCCCCTTGATTCAACCTCACGATTGCTTGATCCAAAAGTTGTCGGTGATGAGCATTATTATGTTGCGAAAAAGGTAAAAGAAATTTTGCAAACATATAAAGATTTGCAGGATATAATCAACATCCTTGGAATTGATGAACTTTCAGAGGAAGACAAGTTAATAGTTGCGAGGGCAAGAAAAATTCAACGCTTCCTTTCACAGCCTTTCTTTGTTGCTGAAGCATTTACAGGAACGGAAGGAAGATATGTAAAACTTCAGGATACAATAGCTGGGTTTAAAGCAATAATTGAAGGTGAATGCGATGAATTGCCAGAAATGGCATTTTATATGGTTGGAACAATTGATGAAGCGTTTGATAAAGCAAAGAAAATGAAATTAGATTGAAATGGATAAACTAATTCAAGTTGAAATCTTAACCCCTGAAAATATAGTCTATCGTGGCAAGGTTAAAAGCATAACTCTTCCGGGAATTATGGGGAGTTTTCAAGTTCTTTATAATCACGCACCTTTAATAAGTTTGCTTGAGATTGGGAAAATTAAGATCATTGATGGGAACGGTAACATGCTTTATTTTGTTGTATCAGATGGATTTGCAGAAGTTAGAAATAATGTTGTAACAGTCCTCGTTGATTCAGCTGAACAGTTTGAAAAAGCACAAATAGATAAAGTTGTTAAGGAAAGAAAGAGAAAGATGATGATTTCTGGATTTGTTGCTTCTGATGTGAAAGATAGAACTTATTTTTAAAACCAATTTGCTTTGAAAATGGCACAGGTTCATATAGAAAAGCAAACTCGGAAGAAAAAGGTTAAGCTTATTGCTTTCGTTAATCCAACAGGTTGCACTGGATGCGAGGTGTGTATTGAGTTTTGTCCTGTAGATTGCATTTACAAAGTTAAAGGACCTGAGCATGTTGATGTGTTTGATGGGGTTAAATCAACGACGCTTGACATTTTAAGAGAAAATCTCGCCAATGGAATAAATCCATTTTCAAATGTAAATGGTATTGTAATAGTTGATGAAGAAATTTGCATAGGTTGTAAGCTGTGTGCCAAATATTGCCCTTGGGAAACAATAGAGATGGTTCAAAAAGATAGTGAATAATTTTGGAAGAATGATAGATATATCAAAATCCCTAGGCTACGCAATACATGCGATAATTTATATAGCCACAAGAAAGGAGAAAAAACCTGTTCGTGCGTCCGAAGTGGCGCGTGAATGTGGATTATCCGTTAGCTATATGATGAAAATACTTCAAGGATTGCGTCGTGCGGGGATAGTTGATAGTACAATTGGTATAAAAGGAGGATATATTCTCTCGCGACCGCTTGATCAGATAACGCTTTATGATCTTGTTGTTGCAATTGAGCCGTCAAGAGAAGAAATTTGTTATCTTTCTACCGCGATCGGGTGTCGTTTTAAGAAAAATTGTTTGGTACGGAGTTTATTCGCTGATGTTAATGAAAGGATAAAACTTTACTTGAAATCTGTGAATCTGCAAGAGGTAGTTGATTCAGTGGATGATAAAATTTGTCTCTTTTTTCCGCACAAGGTATAATTTTTTTATACATAAAAAGGATATTTTTTGTCCGAATTTTTGAAGCAATTAAAAACAAAGTTCAAAAATCAAGCTTATGAGCGAAATTTTGAACCAACCCCGAAGTCGAGAGGTAGTGCAAAAACCTGAAGAGAAAAAAAAGATTATACCTAAGCAAGATAAACCACCTGAAAATGATACCGGTCTTTGGAAGTTCAATCGTCGTTCATTTTTGACATTAGCTGGGTGGCTTGGATTTTTGGGGTTTATATTTACATCAATAGTTGGGGCAATAAGATATATGTTTCCGCGCGTTCTTTACGAACCACCAACGGCATTTAAAGCTGGTTATCCAGATGAATATACAGTTGGTGAGGTAAGTGAAAGATTTAAGGATTCACAGCGTGTTTGGATAGTCAGGGAAGAAGACGGATTTTATGCTCTCCTGGCTGTTTGCACTCACCTTGGTTGTACGCCCAGATGGTTGAGTGGTGAGAATAAATTTAAATGTCCTTGCCATGGTAGTGGCTTTAGAAAATCTGGAATTAATTTTGAAGGACCTGCTCCAAGACCGCTTGAAAGAGTTAAGATAACGCTTGCTGAAGATGGACAACTTTTAATTGATAAAGGCATTACATATAGATACGAAAAAGGCGAATGGGGTAAGCCTGGTTCATTTTTGCCATATAGAGGTTAACTCAATCAAAACAAAATTTGATTTCAAGTTATGCTTGCTCAGATAAAGAAAAAAATAAAAAGTTCAGAGATTTATAAATCAATCTTTCGCCATGGTTATGAGGATACCCAGAGAAATAGGGCTCTTATGGTTGTTGATAATGTTTTTCTTCACCTTCATCCAGTTAGAGTCTCAAGACATGCGGTGAATTATGGCTATACTTGGGGAATGGGCGGAATTTCGTTTCTTTTATTTATAATTCTTACGATAACTGGGGTGATTTTGATGTTTTACTATCGTCCAGCTGCTGAATATGCTTATGAGGATATGAAATATCTAATGAATGATGTTCCATTCGGGGCGTTGATAAGGAATATGCATCGCTGGTCTGCCCATTTAATGGTTATAACAGTTATGTTACATATGTTTAGAGTGTTTTTGACTGGCTCGTATAAACCACCAAGGCAGTTTAATTGGGTTATCGGGGTGATACTTTTGCTTTTGACCTTTCTTTTAAGCTTTACAGGTTATCTTTTGCCTTGGGATCAACTTGCGATATGGGCTGTAACGGTTGGAACAAATATGGCACGTGCAACGCCATTTCTCGGACATCAAGGACCTTTTGGACCTGAGCTTGGAATGAGACCTGATAATGATATTAGGTTTTTACTTCTCGGGGGGACACAGGTTGGTCCACCAGCGTTGTTAAGATTTTATGTTTTGCATTGTATATTTTTACCGCTTGTTACGGCGATCTTCCTTGCAGTTCATTTTTGGCGTGTAAGGAAAGACGGAGGTATCTCTGGTCCTGCTCCAAAAAAGATTTAAAATAAAATTTTGACCTTGACATGCATAATCTCTTGAAAATTCTTGGCAACCCAGATAATTTCCCGATAATAATTCTTCTTTTCACTGTATATGGTTTCTTCATTTACTCAATGAGGAAGGCGAAAAAAAATGATGAGCGGGGAATTCCATACGAAGCAGATGAAACAGATAAAGTTCAAGTTTGGCCTTATCTTGTTCGTATTGAGTTCATCGCAGCGATTGCTGTAATGGCTTTTGTGCTTGTTTGGTCCATTGCTTTTGATGCCCCGCTTGAGGAACCAGCAAATCCAACGCTTACCCCAAATCCATCAAAAGCACCATGGTACTTTCTCGGGCTTCAAGAAATGCTTGTTTATTTTGATCCTTGGATTGCGGGAGTTCTATTGCCGGGGCTTATTATAATTGGTTTGATGGCAATACCGTATATTGACATAAATCCTAAAGGCAACGGTTATTACACATTTAAAGAGAGAAAATGGGCGATCACGATTTTTGCATTTGGTTTCTTGGTTCTTTGGGTTCTTTTAATTTTTGTTGGGACATTTTTCAGGGGTCCTGGTTGGAACTTCTTTTGGCCTTGGGAAGAGTGGGATCCGCATAAAGTTGTTGCAATTACAAATGTTGATTTGACTGAACTTTTTGGAATACCAACTTATAACCCCGATGGAACTTTAAATCCAGTTGCATCTATTTTAGGTGGAGTAATTGTTGTGGGTTATTACGCTATTTTGATGCCACTTGGCTGGCTTTGGCTGAAAAAGAAAATGCCTGATTTTGCTGAAAAATTTGGATTGACAAGATACATAATTACATCTTACTTGCTTTTAACGATGATTGCCTTGCCGATAAAGATGATCTTGAGATGGACTTTAAATGTTAAATATGTGTGGGTGACGCCATGGTTTAATGTTTAATTAAAAACAAAAAGTAAACTTGCCATGGTTTTAAACTGGTTAAAGAAACGCAGAGAAATACCCGTTGAACAAAGAAGATATGATAAAATTTACCTCTTTCTTGCTTTAATTCTTTTTCTTGCTACATTATGGGCTGTTTTTAATGAAGTTTCAACACGAAGACCATGGAAGGAATACCAGAGAAAATTTTATCAGTTGAAACTTGCAAAGCTTGATTCGCTCTATAGGCTTGCTGTTGCGAATTTTGACAGTGCAAAATACAAAGAGTTAACGGAAGAACTTGAAAAGGCAAAAGCTGGACTTGAATCGGAGGAATATAAAAGAGCACTTGAAGACTATAAAAAGTATGAAAGGGAACTTGCTGAATTAACACGGGAATTTCAATTTGCCAAGAGCAGGTCGGATGAGTATTATTATTTTTATCAAAGAGCGAAACTTGAAAATGCAAATGGCAGAGAAACTCAAAAGTGGTGGGAAAGAGTTCAGCGGGAAGAGAGATTAATGAGTGAATTTAATGCAAAGATAGAAGAAGTAACGAAGAAAAAAGATTCAACTTGGGCAATAGTTAAAGGGTATAGGGCAAAGGTTAGCGAACTTCAGCATGAAATTGATAAACTTTTTGAGGAAATAAATAGGATTAAAGATAGAATTCAAAAAACAAAAGAAGCGCAGGTTAAAATTGTTCAGGTAATTCTGCCCGAATTTGAGCGGACAAATTTCGGAACATTAAAATCGCGCGTTGATAGATGTCAAACATGTCATTTGGGATGGGACGATCCTCTTTTTGAAGACGCTCCTCAACCGTTTAAAACACATCCAAATCGTGAGCTTCTTGAAAAGCATAATCCTGAAACATTTGGTTGCACACCATGCCATCGAGGTCAAGGTCCAGCTTTAACTGAAGGATATGCTCACGGTGATAAAGATAAACATTGGGAATGGCCGATTTTGAAAAAGGAATATATAGAAGCTGGGTGTAATGATTGTCATTTCAACGAGATTAATTTGAAATGGGCTCCAAAGCTTACAATGGGAAAACATATTTTAATTGAATCAGGTTGTTACGGATGTCATGGTGTTGATGGTTATAATGACTTTCCTAAGATAGCGCCAAGTTTAAATAATCTTCTTGTGAAGACAACACCTGGGTGGCTCTACAGGTGGATTTTGAATCCGCGTGAGTATTTACCCCATGGAAGAATGCCAGATTTTAAATTAACTCCAGAGGAGGCTGAGGCGATAACTGCTTATCTTGTAAAAATTGGACAGGATAGCTCAAAAAATTGGCAATATCAATTTAAATATCAAGGTGGTGGAAATCCCGCCCGAGGTAAAGAACTTGTTGAAAATATCGGTTGCCTTGGTTGTCATGCAATCGGTGATAATAAGGTCGTGAGAGAAACGCGTGGATTAAATTATGACATTGCTCCCGAGTTGACAAAGATCGGTAGTAAAGTAAATCCACAATGGCTTTATGACTGGTTGAAAAATCCGCGTCATTATTTGCCAAACACAAAAATGCCAAGTTTAAGGTTGACGGATCAAGAAGCAAGCGATATTGTTGCTTATTTAATGACTTTGAAGGACACGGTAGATTATGCGGGTATAAAGATAAATTATTCAGAGGCTAAAGCTGACCAGGGTTTGAAGTTGATAAAAAGTTATGGTTGTTATGGTTGTCATGAAATAAAAGGGACGGAGAGAGAAACGAAGGTAAGCGTTGATATTTCGGACTTTGCACGAAAAAACATTGAACAGCTTGACTTTGGATACAAAGAGCATCTTCCGAAGGATCGTCTTATCTGGCTTGCTGAAAAATTGCGTGATCCGCGGGGATATTCAACTGAAAGAATTAAATTGAAAATGCCACAATTTAATTTTACAGATAAAGAGATAGAAGCTTTGGTGACCTTGATAGCGAGCTTTAAGAAAAATGAAGTTGGCTCCGGGTATGTTCAAAAATTTGATAGAAAGAGAAAAGAAATCAACGAAGGAAGAAGATTAACACTTTGGTATAACTGTATCAACTGTCATCAGATTGAAGAGCAAGGTGGGTATATTCATCCAATGATTGAAGACCCCGGATTGCGTCCACCGTTGCTTACAATTGAAGGTGCAAAGGTTCAAGAACCATGGCTTTATGAATTTCTAAAAAACCCGACAACTATAAGACCATGGTTTAAATTGAGGATGCCAACATTTCAGTTGACAGATGATGAGATCACATCGCTTATAAGATATTTCCTTGGATTAAGCAATCAAGAATTTAAAGTCAGAAGTTATGATGTTCCACTTGAGAAGAAATATGTTCAAGCTGGGAAGGTTTTATTTGAGCAATTACAATGTTTGAAATGCCATACCGCTGGCAGTCAGCTTTCGGCTTCAATGCTTGCTCCAAACCTTGATCTTGCCCCAAGGAGATTAAAGCCCGAATGGGTCATTGACTGGTTAAGAGATCCACAGGCAATTCAACCTGGGACAAACATGCCGACATTTTTCTATGAAGGGACAAGCCCAGTTCCTGATGTGCTTGATGGAAATGCGAATGAGCAAATCAGAGCGTTGCGCGACTACATCTGGACTTTCGCTCGCAGGGGTGGTTCAACTTTGGTGATGCAAAGATAAAAATACATTGGGCAGGCTGAAAAGCCTGCCCGTTTTATTTTAATAAATCAATTTTCTTTTTTATTGTAAATTCGCTTCAATCTTTGTGCTGATGAGATGCTATTTGAGAATAGAGCAGCTTTAACAGCAATCGTTGTTCCACAAAGTTTCGTTTTATGCTTAAAAAGCAAGTACCCACCGCCGTATAAACCCATATATTTTTGATATCCAACAAGTTTTACTGATTTGTCACTTAAAAAATCTTCCTTGCTTTCCCACGTGCTATTACACATTGGACATTTCTTGAACATTAAAAATGTGATTTGTTGGGTTTGAGTTGTTTCCAAGTTATATTATCGGAAGATTTTTCGGAAACTTTAACTTTTCTCAATCACTTTTAAATTTCTCAATCCTTTATATTGCCTTTCTTTCCATACAGTTTTACCACCAAAGAAAACGATAAATGGAAGAACGACGACATAAATTATGTAGTAGAGCTCAAAGAAAGGGAGGTATTTAAGCAATGAAAGTTTTTTGAGTTTTTTTAGAATTTTAAAGAGGAAAGAACCGTCAACAAGCAATTTCAAAGACAGAGCCAATAGAAGAGAAAGTGGGTTGTTTATAAAAAGAGGGGAAAGGAGCAAAAGGAGATGAAAGATATAACCACCAATCATCACACTTATTCCAAGTGGACCTGTATCAAGTCCACCAGTTCCCCATCTCTTTTTCTGATGATAGAGTTCTTTCCAAGTTTTTAAAGGCTTACTTATAACAAGTGTTTCAATATCTACTGGAAATGCGTATTTCCATTTACCGTTACTCGTTATCGCTTTAAACAAGGCAAAGTCTTCGGTTATGCTGAATTTCAAATTTTGATAACCGCCACATTCAACATATGCTTTCTTTCTAAAAGCCATATTATTTCCAATGCATGCAACGGGCTTGAAAAGTTTTCCAACCGAGGCTGCAACCCCAAGTAGAAATGCCCAATCAAGAGATTGCATCCCGTAGAAAGTTTTCCCTGATTCAATTATAGTTATTCCAGAGGCTACACCTGTTTCTTCATCAAAATATTTTAGCATTCCCTTAATCCAAGTTTTTGGCACGGCGCAATCAGCATCGGTCATAAATATGATTTCACCTCTTGCTTTGTCTATTGCTTGAGCAAGTGCATTTGCTTTCCCTTTCAAGTTATTTATATTCGCTTTAATGTTTAAAAGTTTAAGATTTGAGTTATTTTGTTGAAGGTTTCTAACGATTTCTTCAGTTCTGTCTGTTGAACCGTCATTTGCAATGATGATCTCAAGCTTATCTTTCGGATAGTCAAGTTCAAGAATTGATCTGACGCATCTTTCTATATTTTCTTCTTCGTTTCTTGCTGCGACGACCACACTTACATCCGGAAGAGTTTCGGTGTTAATTGGGTTCCTCCGTTTATCCTTATTCAGAGCGAATAAAAACAAAATTATTTCAATTGAGTAATAAATTGCAGATACAACTAAAATTAAGTCAAACATGCGACAAAAATTTTGTTTTTACAGAGGTATATTCCCATGTTTTTTCTTCGGATTTGTGTCAACTTTATTCTCAAGCATTCTAAGTGCCTTGATTATCATCTGTCTTGTTTTTCTTGGTTCTATTACATCGTCAATGTAACCTCGCTCGGCTGCGATATATGGGTGGGCAAATTTATCACGGTATTCTTGGATGAGTTTTTCTTCAAGTTCCTCTGGATTTTCGGATTTTTCAATTTCTTTTTTAAATATTATTTCAACAGCTCCTTTTGGTCCCATCACCGCAATCTCAGCAGTTGGCCAAGCATAGTTAATATCACTTCTTATGTGTTTTGAACCCATAACATCGTAGGCTCCACCATAAGCTTTTCTTGTAATTATGGTGATTTTGGGAACGGTTGCCTCACAATAAGCGTAAAGAAGTTTAGCGCCGTGTTTTATTATGCCACGCCACTCTTGATCTGTCCCGGGCATAAACCCAGGGACATCAACGAAGGTTACAATTGGGATGTTAAAAGCATCACAGAAGCGAACAAATCGTGCAGCTTTAACTGAAGCATCAATATCAAGAACGCCAGCAAGTACAGATGGTTGGTTGGCAACTATTCCGACGGGATAGCCATCAAATCGCGCAAATCCGCAGATTATATTCTGGGCAAAATATTCATGAACCTCAAGGAACTCACCATTGTCAACCACAGATAAAATGATTTCCTTCATATCATAAGGTTTATTCGGATTATCTGGAATTATTGAATCAAGCTTTGGCTCTTCACGGTTGGGATCATCGCTTGTTTCAATTCTTGGTGGATCTTCCATATTGTTTGATGGAAGGTAGCTTAAAAGTTTTCTAATATGCATAAGGCATTCAACGTCATCGTCGCATATAAAATGGGCAACTCCGCTTTTCGTTGCATGAACTGTTGCCCCGCCAAGTTCTTCAAATGTTACATCTTCATGTGTTACTGTCTTAACAACATTTGGACCAGTAACGAACATATAGCTTGTGTTTTTAACCATGAAGATAAAATCTGTAATTGCTGGGGAATAAACCGCTCCACCTGCACATGGACCCATGATCGCTGAAATTTGTGGGATAACCCCTGAAGCAAGCGTATTTCTCAAAAAGATTTCCGCGTATCCCCCTAAACTTGCAACCCCTTCTTGAATCCTTGCTCCGCCCGAATCGTTCAAACCGATAACTGGTGCCCCAACCTTCATTGCAAGGTCCATGATTTTACAAATTTTTTCAGCATGTGCTTCCGAAAGGGAACCACCGAAAACAGTGAAATCCTGACTGAACACAAAAACAAGTCTACCGTCAATTGTCCCATAACCTGTGACAACCCCATCCCCAAGTGGACGAGTTTTATCCATCCCGAAATCATATGTTCTGTGTCTAACAAACATGTCTATTTCTTGAAAACTTCCTTCATCAAGAAGTATGTCAATCCTTTCTCTCGCTGTTAATTTTCCCTTTTTGTGCTGTTCTTCAATTCTTTTTAATCCTCCACCAAGTTTTGCCTCCTGGCGGAGTTTAAGCAAATATTCAATTGTGTTCTTCATCGCTTTTTGTCTCTTTTTAATTTTTTAAGCCTTTCCCTTTGTATAAGGGAAAGCTTAACTAAATTTACAAATAAGCACAATTTTTTGAAAAGCAATATCCAAAATTAGATTACACTCACAGAATTAAATAAATTTTAAGGGTCGGTTAAGGTTTAATAAACCAGTTGAATTTTAAAGGGGAAATGATTAAAATAAAATAAAAAACTTGATGTATGCCAGAGTTTAAAATTAAACGTCTATATTATTCAATTGGAGAGGTAAGCAAGTTGACGGGAATTGAAAGGTATGTCTTGAGATACTGGGAAAAGGAATTTGAAAAGCTCAAGCCAGCAAAAAATAAAGGTGGAAACAGAATTTACACAAATCGCGATATTAAAATTATTTTGATGATCAAGCGTTTGCTCTACGAGGAAGGTTATACAATTGCAGGGGCAAAGAAAGTTCTTGAAAGCTATAACCCGGATGAGGACCCGACGGAGATCATAATTGAAGAGGGAAGGATCAAGATTCCAAAAATTACCGATCCTGAACTTCGCCGCGATCTTATTCAGATCAGGGAAATTCTTGAGTTTATTCTGAACAAACTTTAAAAAGGATTTGACAATCTCACCACTATTATTGGGGGCATTTTTGCATCAGTTCTCCAGGCAAAGTAAATCCTCGTCTTCATGCTTTCTGTGCCAAATCCGAATCCAAAATCAGATTTTATCTCATTTATGTTTTTAATTTTAAACCCCGATGTGATTTTCCCCTCAGCTGTCTGCACATATCCTGCATCAAAGAAGATAAAGAAGTTAACAAAGTCAAATATATCAACAGGGTTTTTCAATATATATTCAATGTTTGCAAGCATCATCTTGTTTCCTTCAAATGATTTATACGGGAAAGCATAAAGCGTTCCAAATCCGCCAAGTTCAAATGATTTTTGTTTCGGTAAGACTTTATCCGAGCTTGCAACCCTAAACCTTAAACCAAAATTGTCGTAATTTGATAAGTTCAAGCGTGCTCTAAATTCAACACTCAATATGTTGTAGTTAAACTTTCCAAGCTCCCTCTCAAAATTGATAAACATCCCAAATCCGGATTTTTTGAATCCCTCAACAAGTTTAAACTTTCCTGTCCTATAACTTAAAGAAAGGGATTTTAAATTTCCCTCATATACAGCTGGATTATCACGAAATGGTCGTTTTTCGTTCCATTTAAAATATCGGATATATTTCGTTGTTTCGCTTCCATAGTTGGCATTTGAATAATTTATCTTAAAGTTCTGAACATCGGGTAAAAAGTCATTTTGAATGTATATGTCAAAATAAATATCAAATCCCTCATGCTTGAAATAATCCCTGTAATCGTTGTTCCAAATAAGAGCTGAAATTGTGTTTGCGTTTGGAGATATTAGCCAGTCGTCTTTTGTTCCAATAGTTGAAAAAACTCTTCCACCGAAAATAAGGAGAAAGGATTTAGATAAGCTTTCTGAAACATCTATCAATGCTCTGTCAATTCCAAATGAAAAAATCCATCTATGTAGTTTTGTTGCGTATCCACCGTAACCGTACATTGAAATGGGTCGGTAGATTATGCTTGTGTATTTTCTCGGGAACATCACACCAATTTTAAAGCCACTTACCCTCTCAAACTCAAAATAAAAATTGTCAACCCCAGGTTGTTCCTCATAAAATTGTCTATATCTTATTTCCGTTCTATGTTTTTTTCGGTTGTATGATGTTATTCTATCAATTTCAGCAAGAGGTGAAAAGTTTTCGTATCTTTGACCTGTAAACTTCGCTTTCTCGCTTATTTTAATCTCTCCATTTGTTGTATAGATATTGCCAGTAACTTCAGCACCGTTTTTGATTATCACATCACCATTTTCAACAAGTATGTTACCATTGATGCGACCATAAACGATAAGATCGCCATCTTCAACAACGACATCGCCTTCTATAAAGTCGTTTTCTCCAATTTCCGTATCCCCTTTGAACCTGAAGGTGGGTGAAATCGGGAAGAGTTGTTTTTCTTTCAATATCTCAAGCAATTCCTCGCTTTTCTTTTGAATTTCAATTGCCTCTTTTTGAATTTTTTGAATTTCCTCTTGAAACTTTTCAGCATCCATAAATTCTTTTTGCTTCTGTAAAAGTTCAAGTTGCTTTTTTATCCTTTCAAGTTGTCGTTGCATTTCTTTTTGTTTTTGGATTTGTTGTTCAGGTATGATTTCTTCGGATGAATAATAATTTTCAATTTTTTTGAGAATTTCATCAATTAAAGTTTCAATTTTCTTTTCTTCGGGTTCTTGTGGGAAGATGCATTGGGTAAGCAAAATGAGCGATAAAATCGTAATGATTTTCTTCATAGGCTTTCTTGTTATTTTTTATTTCTGGGATAAATATACGAAAAGCGGGGGATAAAAGTTACTCAAGTTTAATCGGTTAATTTTAATGGTTGTATAAAAGGGAAAGTTTTGCTAACTTTTCTTTGTAAGGTTGTTGCTGAAAAATCAAGTTAAGTTAAATTTAAAAACAGAATTTTATGAGTAAAGTTTTTATCATCGCATGGTGGGAGTATATAACGAAGGTGAGGACAAAGGCATTTTTAATTTCAATTGTTTTGATGCCAATAATCATAGTTGGATTTTCAATTCTTCCGACGATTTTGGCTGAGAAAGCCGATGTGCGACAGAAATTTATCGGGGTCATAGATCAGACAAATTGGGTTTTTAATGAATTAAAAGATAAACTTGAGAGGGAATTTAAACTTCCAGACGGAAGATCAAATTATGTGCTTTTTGAAATCAAATTTGTAAATGAATACCAGAGTCTATCGCAACTTAAAGAAATTGCGAACAGAGAAGTGGTTGAGGGAAAGATTGAGGGATATTTGATCATACCGAAAAATTTCGGTGAGGATACTTTGACTTTTCAATATGTTGGACAAAATGTGGGTAATATAAGAGATATTGAAAGATTTAAGAGCATATTACAAGAAATTGTCATAGGGGCGAATCTTGAGAGGTATGGGGTTGGGAAAGACAAAGTTGAACAAATTGTAAAGTCAGTAAAATATACAACTGTTAAAATTTCAAAAAAGGGTGAGGAAGAGAAGGCTGATTTCGTTGGGATATTTTTCAGCTCTTATATCTTTATTTTTGCTTTGATGATTCTTGTAATGACTGGTGGGCAGATGTTAATAAGAAGTGTTGTTGAGGAGAAATCAAATCGTGTGATTGAAGTTCTTCTCTCCTCATGCACTGCAAATCAGTTGATGGCTGGGAAGATAATTGGGCTTGGTCTTGTTGGATTAACACAGATGTTGATATGGGGGCTTGTTGCATTTTATTTCCTTTCTGGTTATGCGATAACATTGATAAATTTTGAGATATTGTTAATTTCTTTAATCTATTTCATTCTTGGTTACCTCTTTTATTCAGCTGTTTTCGTTGCAATTGGTGCGCCTGTGAATTCAGAATATGAAGCACAACAGGTGGCTGGATATGTGAGTTTAATTATGGTTTTTCCAATTGCATTTGCTTTTTTGATTATGCAAAATCCTGATTCACCTTTGATAAAAATTTTATCCTTTGTTCCTGTTTTCACTGCTCCTTTTATGGTTGCACGGATTCCAATTAAAATGCCAGCGATGTGGGAAATCATCGCAACAATGTTTTTGCTTCTTTTATCTGTCATCGGGATGATTTGGGTTTCTGGTAGAATTTTCAGGGTTGCAATTTTAAGTTATGGCAAATTCCCAAGTTTGAAAGAAATAATTTCATGGGTAAAAACAAAATAGGGAGACTTGTAATGAATGATGCTTCATTTTTAACTTTGATTTTAAGCACTGCATCAATTGCGTTTGTCCATGCGCTTGCTCCCGATCATTGGCTTCCATTTGTAATGATAGGGAAAGCTCAAAAGTGGTCAGTAAGAAAGTTGGTATTTGTAACATTTATTGGTGGAATTGGTCATGTTGGTTCTTCTATTTTGCTTGGTTTTATAGGTTTATTTATAGGAATGGAGTTGAGCAAACTTGAAGGGTTTGAGGCATTACGTGGGGAAGTGGGATTGTGGCTTTTGATTGGCTTTGGGATTGCCTATGCTCTTTGGGGATTAAAACATGCAAGACATCCACATAGGCATGAGATAGTTGATGAAAAAATTTTGAATAGAAAAACTGTCACTATTTGGACATTGTTTGCGGTTTTTGTCCTTGGTCCGTGTGAGCCGTTGATCCCATTGTTTTTTATATCGCTTAAGTTTAAACTTGCTGGGGTTATTACAGTAGCAATTGTTTTTAGTGTTGTTACATGGATTATGATGATTGGTCAAGCATTGCTCGGTTATCTTGGCGTTCAACTTATCAAACTTGAAAGGATTGAGAGATATTCTCATACAATTGCGGGGGCAGTGATCGCTCTTACTGGAGTTTTTATACTCGTTTCAGGGATATAGTTTAAAAATTTAAGATAGTTCAGAGAGATTAAATCTTTTATCAAGCTCAACATATTTTTTGCCTTGTTTTACGGTTGCACAATCAGCGTATGGGTCATGTTCAAAAAACAAAATCCAGTTTTCATCAACTGCTTTTTTCAAAAGTTTTTTCTTTTCTTCCATCGTTATCAAGGGTTGTAGGTCATACGCCATGACATAGGGAATCGGGATATGGGAAGATGTTGGGATTAAATCGCCACAGTAAACAATCGTTTTTTCTCCATCGGAGACCTTCACGAGTTGCTGACCAATTGTGTGTCCATCGGAGACGATAAGTTCAATCCCGTCAAAAATTTCAAATTCACCATCAACGATTTCAAGTTGGTTAAATTCAATAAGTGGGATAAAATTTTCAGCTAAGTAGCTTGCTCTATCTTTTTCATTTGGGTTCATTGCAAGTTCAAGGTTTCGCTTTTGCACATAATAAGTTGCATTTTTAAAAGTTGGTTTTATAATCCCATCAGTGTCAATCATTGTTGCACCTCCAGCGTGGTCAAAGTGAAGATGTGTTAAAATAACATCGGTTATATCGTCCGTTTTCAGACCAAGTTTAGCAAGTGAATCCTCAAGCGTGTATTTTGTGTGATCAATCCCGTAAATGTCAATATACTTCTCTTCCCACTTTTTCCCTATGCCAGTATCAACGAGAATTTTTCTATTGTCAGTTATGATCAAGAGCGTTCTCAATGCAAGTTCAATTCTATTTCTATCGTCGCTTGGATTTAATTTATCCCAAATTGTTTTTGGAACGATTCCGAACATAGCGCCACCATCAAGTTTAAAACGACCTGTTTCAATTGAGTGAATTTCATATTTTCCTATTTTCATTTTCATTAGCAAATTTTATTTTTGGTAAATCCTCGGGGTTTAAATTAAAACTTGCTGTGTTTGGGGTGTTTTCTATTTTTTTAAGCCATAATTTTACATTGGATAGAAGTTCGGAAAGTTTTATGTTCATGTAAATATCAGGATAATTGTCAAGTTTGTCAATTGCTTTTTTGAATTGGCTTTTCGCACCTTTGAAATTAAAGTTAGTGAGATGGTAAAATCCAACAGTTATATGAATCAAACCATGATAAAATTTTTTGATCTCTGGGTCTTTCTCCCCGTTCCAAATCTCTTCAAGTGTATCATGGCATTCAAAGAAAAGCTCGCTGTTAAATTCCTCTATCCCTTTTAGAAATTTATCTATGGACACTTTTAATTATCTTCCGCTTATCATTTCTTTAAATCAATGAGAAGTTGTATGACTGTATCAATTCTCTGGTTAAGTTGAGCTATTTGAGAATCAATCTTTTGATTAAGCTGCGCTATTTGTGAATCAACCTTTTGATTGAGTTGAGCTATTTGTGAGTCAAGTCTTTGACTAAGCTGGGTGATTTCTTGTCTTAGCTGTCCCATTTCCTGTCTTAGTTGTCCGATTTCCTGTCTCAATTGTCCGATTTCTTGCCCCATTTCCTGTCTTAGTTGTCCCATCTCTTGCCTTAGCTGTCCAATTTGTGTATCTATTTTGCTGTTAAGATATCTGAAATCTTCTTCCTGTCTTCGTTTTATCTCGTTTAACATCTCAAAAATGCTTTTTGTCCTTTCATCAACAACTTCATAGATAAGTTCAAGTGTAACCTTTTTGATCGTTTTCGTTATTATTTCTCTCATAAAAATTTTTGATTTTCTTAAGTAAACTCACCATTAATATAGCACAATTTGTTTTTAAAGTCAAAGATTCATTTGAATTTTTTCAAAAATTTTGTCGGGATTTTGCTAAAATTTGGAATAGCGGTTGTTTGTTTTTAAATTTTTAAAAAAATTAAGATTGAGTTGATGAGGAACCGATTTGGCGTTATTTTTTTGACTGTTTTAATAGACTTGATTGGATTTGGCATAGTGATTCCGCTTTTACCATTTTATGCGCTTAGTTTTGGAGCGAAATCATACCAGATTGGTTTGCTTGTTTCTTCATTTTCATTTATGCAGTTCATTTTCAATCCTATATGGGGAAGGATTTCGGATAAAATTGGGCGAAGACCAGTTATACTTATAAGTGTTTTTGGTTCTTTCGTTTCATATTTGATTTTTGCTTTTGCGAATTCGCTTTTTGTTCTTTTTCTTTCAAGGATGCTCGCTGGATTGATGGGGGCAAACATAGCGACTGCGCAGGCGTATATAGCCGATATTACTCCACCTGAGGAAAGGGCAAAGGGGATGGGGATAGTTGGAGCTGGGTTTGGGATAGGATTTGTAGTTGGACCATTCATCGGGGGAATTTTGAGCAAATTTGGGTATAATGTTCCAATTCTCTTTGCATCTGGGCTTTCACTTTTGAATTTCATCCTTGCTTATAAGTTTCTCCCTGAACCGAAAGGGCATAAGTATTATAGATCAAACTATGGTGATAGCGTTTTTGAAATCGCACGGGATAAAATTTTACTTTTTCTTTATTTCACATTTTTTGTGATAACATTTGGTATTTCAATAAACTATGTTGTATTTCCGCTTTTCACGAAAGATATGTTTGATTTTGATGCTTCCCACAATGGGTTGTTGTTTGGTTATATTGGGATGATAGGTGTGCTGACACAGGGTTATCTTGTTGGGAAGTTGACGAAAAAGTTTAAGGAGGAGAAAATTTTAATCGCAGGAACATTTTTTATGGGTTTGGGTTTGCTCGGGATGGTGTTTTCAGTTCATTTTTCTCAATTTTTAATTTTTGCCACATTTTTTACATTTGGCAGCGGGATAACAACTCCAAGTGTGTTAAGTTTAATTTCAAGACAAGCAAGGGCTGAGATTCAAGGTGTCACGCTTGGGTTCGGGCAATCGCTTTCAAGTTTAGCTCGTGTGTTTGGTCCTTCAACAGGTGGATTTTTTTATGGAAATTTCGGGCATAAATCACCATTTATTCTTGGGGCTATGGCTATGAGTTTAAGCTTTCTGCTTGCGATTGGAATTTATAACAGGAAAAATTCAAAAAGTAGGTGATAAAAGAAAATGGCGATATTAATTTTAATTCTTGCTCTTGTTATATTGCTTGCTTATTTCTTGCTTGTTAATTTCGTGGGTCCATCAATGATTTTAAAACCAAGGCAAAAAAATTTTTTAATTGATGGGAAAATAATTTCATCGCCGTCTGAGCTTGGGCTTGATTATGAAAATGTTGAGATAAAATCATTTGACGGTGTAACTTTAAAAGGATGGCTTGTAAAAACGAGGTCAAATCTGGTTGGGAATGTGATTTACATTCACGGAACCTATACGAACAAAGCGTTTGGATTGAAAAGGGCAAAATTTTTGAGCGAGGCGGGATACAATGTTCTTCTTATAGATCTTCGTTATCACGGTGAAAGCGGAGGAAGTTTTTGCACATATGGTTATCTTGAAAAGTTTGATGTTTCGGAGTGGATAAGTTTTCTTTTGAAGAGATTTCCAGATGTTCCGATTGCACTTTTTGGAATTTCGCTTGGCGGTGCAGTTGCAATTCAAACCGCAGGGGTTGATAACAGGGTTTGTGCAATCATAGCAGAGGGAAGTTTCGCAAATTTTTATGACCTTATTTTTGATTACCATAAGGTGAAGTTTAAATTTTCTCCTAAGTTTTTAATAAATAAAGTTCTTGAAAATGTTGAAAGGACATCGGGCATAAAGGTCAACGAGATATCGCCAATTGAATATGTTAAGAAAGTTTCGTGTCCTGTTCTTTACATTCATGGGAAGAACGATGAAACAGTTAAACCGTGGCATTCTATTGTTTTGCATCGCTATACTTCAAATAGCGAAATTTTACTTGTTGAGGGAGCTGGGCATGTGAATTCGTGGGAGGTCCTTGGAGATGGATATCGTGAAAAGATTATTGAATTTTTGTGGAAAAACTGCAATAAAAACAAAATTCAGTAATATATGTCAAAGGTTGCAATATTAATGGGAAGCAAAAGCGATGAGGAAATAATGCAACACTGTGAGAAATATCTTCAGCACTTTGGGGTTGATTATGAGAAAAGAGTTTTATCTGCGCATAGAAATCCGATTGAAACGATTGAGTTTGCACGGAGTGCTGAATCTAATGGCTTCAAAGTTATAATTGCTGGTGCTGGGATGGCTGCACATTTGCCTGGGATTATAGCTGCAAATACGAGCTTACCTGTGATTGGGGTTCCGCTTCCATCTTCGGAGTTAAATGGGGTTGATGCTCTTTACTCAATCGTTCAAATGCCCTCTGGGATACCGGTTGCGACTGTTGCAATTGGAAAAGCAGGCGCGATAAATGCAGCTGTTCTTGCTGTGGAGATACTCGCTTTGCAAAATGAAGAACTGAGGAAAAAACTTGAGGAGTTTAGAAAACAAGGTTCAAAGTTATGAAATATGGTCTTGTTGGACATCTATGTCTTGATGTGATTCATCTCCCCGATGGAAGTGAAGTTCAAAGTTATGGTGGAATCTTTTTTTCGCTTGCGTCGCTTGCAAACATAGTTGACGATGAGGATATTATTTATCCTGTTTTTGGCGTTGGAGATGTTGATTATGATAAATTCATTGAAAGGATAAAAATTTATCCAAATGTTGTAACTGATGGGATCTTTAAATTTTCGGGGTTTACTAATCGTGTTCATCTTTTTTATCAGGATAGAAATGAAAGAACGGAATGTTCAATGCACATCGCAAAACCAATTGAGTTTGAGAGATTAAAATTTTTGCTTGAGGTTGGAGTTGACGGTATTTTCATAAATATGATTTCAGGATTTGATGTTGAACTTGAAACTTTGAGGAAACTGCGTAGTGATTTTAATGGATACATACATTTTGACATTCATAGTGCAACGCTTGGCGTTGATGAGAAAAATGTAAGATTTAGAAGAAGAATGCCTAATTGGAAGGAATGGCTTGAAAATGTAGATACAATTCAGATGAATGAATTTGAAGCAAGGTCAATTGGTGAAGAATGCTGGGATGATGATACATTGGCGAGAAATGTTTTAGATCTCGGGGTTAAGGTAATGGTTATAACTAAAGCTAATCTTGGGGCAACGGTTTATTATTTTGCCAATGGGCTTAAAAGAGTGGATCTTAAAGCTTTTGAGGTTGATGTTGTTGATCCAACGGGTTGTGGTGATGTTTTCGGCTCTGCTTTCTTCTATAGGTATTCAAAAACTTTAGAACCTGTTATATCAGCTGAATTTGCGAATTATGTCGCTGGATTAAATGCAACAATTCCAGGTTCAACGCATATAGATAAACTTAAAGAGCTTGTGAAGAAATGAGGATTATGATAACAGGATGTCACGGGCTTTTGGGTCAAAGTGTTTTGAAGATGTTTCTGAAAAGTACGGATTCTGAAATCCTTGCAACGGCGAAAGATGCAAGAACATTTCTTGATTTTGGGGGATTTGATTATACAATGCTTGATATAACATCCAGAAGTGATGTTAAAAATCTTGTCGTTTATTTCCGCCCAGATGTTATAATTAACACAGCTGCTTATACAAATGTTGATGGTTGCGAAACTAATCGGGAACTTGCCTGGCGGGTAAATGTTGAAGGTGTTCGTAATTTAGTTAATTCAGCAAGAAGAGTTGATGCAAAGTTGATTCACATTTCAACTGATTATATATTTGATGGGAAAAACGGTCCATACACAGAGGATGCGATCCCGAATCCAATTAATTATTACGGGAGGACAAAACTTGCGAGCGAAAATGAGATAAAAATCGGTGGGATAAGGTTTGCAATTTTAAGGACTAATGTTCTTTATGGCGTTGGGAAAAATGTTAAAAGTAATTTTGCCCTATGGCTTTACCAAAAACTCTCAAACGGGGAAAGTATAAAAGTTGTAACAGATCAGATTGGAAATCCAACCTATGTTGATGACCTTGCATTTGCTATTTTGAAAATTGTTGAGTTTGACAAAGAAGGAATTTACAATGTTGGGGGAAAGGATTTTGTGGATAGATACACATTTGCGGTGAAACTTGCGGAGATTTTCGGGTTTGATAGAGAACTTATAACTCCTGTCAAAACATCCGAATTAAATCAAATAGCTCCACGACCACTGAAATCGGGTTTGATAACTTTGAAAGCGGAATCTGAACTTGGTTTAAAACCATATGGGGTTGAGGACGGAATTCGTGAGTTTAAAGCAAAATTAAATGAGTTGTAAAACTTTGGATTTATAGGCTGATTTTAGTAAAATAATTTAAAAATTCAGTGGTAATGAGCTTAAGTGAAAAATTAAGGGAAGTGATAAAGTTACACAGCACTGAAGGAGATGAAAAATTTAAGAGTTTTCTTAGCGGGCTTTCAACTGACGAATTAATATCAACTTTTAGGGAGCTACTTGAACTTTACATGAATGATAAAAATTCTTCTAAGTTAAGGGAGCTTTTAACAATTTGGTTAGCAGGGTATGAACCGTTATTAGAAAAGCTTGGATATAACGGATACAGACGAGAACTTAAGGGTGAAGAAAGATATTGTGAGGTTAAACCACAAAATATAAATAGGTCTGGGAAGGAAAAATTGAATGGCAAGGGTAATTTTAGTGATTACACTGAGGAGAGATTAAAGAAAGATTTAAAGAAAAATCCACATATTTTAGTGAGTGGTTTTGTTGATGGGAAGCTTGTGTATATACTTGAGTTTCCTTTTAGGTGTTTAAAGGAAAAGCTAAGAAAGCAACTGAAACAAAAGTTTCCTGAAGGAAGAAGGGAACCGGGTCAATATCTTCGTTCCGCACGCTTTAAATTTAAAGATTATAAAGACTGTGAGGAGTTAGAGGTAAAATGGATAAACAAAGAACTTGAAAAATTTAAAGACTTCATATCAAAAGAGCTTTATGAGTTTTTAGAAGAAAAGAGAAGCAATTAAGGTTATGAAAGACATAAATGAATTTTTAAATAAAGTGATTTGTGGTGATGTCCTTGAGGTTTTGAGAGAAATTCCCTCTGAAAGTATTGACTTGGGAATAACTTCCCCGCCTTATAATAAAAAGGAAAAATATGGGGGGTGGCTTGTTAGTAAGGTTATTTACAGAGGGGTAAAAGATATAATGGCTGAAGATAAATATCAAAAGTGGCAAGTTGAAGTTTTAAATGAACTTTTCAGAGTCATAAAAGAAGGTGGCAGTTTTTTCTATAACCATAAAATAAGATATGAAAATGGAAAAATGCTTCACCCTATTTTATGGCTCAGTAGAACGAAGTGGAATATATGGCAGGAGATTATTTGGAATAGAAAAATTGCGGGGAACATAAGGGGTTGGAGATTTTGGCAGATTGAAGAAAGGATATATTGGTTAGTTAAAGGAAAGCCAAAGGAGTTAAAACCTGAACACGCTAAGCTAACTTCAGTTTGGGACATAAGACCTGAAGGAGAACATAAAATGCATCCTGCTGTTTTTCCTATAGAATTGCCGGCTAGAATAATTTATTCTTTGCTAGAAAAAAACGGCATTGTTATAGATCCATTTTGCGGAACTGGCACGACGCTTGTAGCTGCTAAAATTCTCGGGCATAGTTTTATAGGTATAGACGTAGTTGAGGAATATGTGGAGTATGCTCGTAATAGACTTCAAAAAGCGGAATTGGAAAAAAGTAGGGTTTTAAAGGAAATATCATTGCATACAGTTGAATTGACCTTTAAGGATAGAAAGCAGATGGGTTTGTGGGATAAAAAAATTAAATCCTCAAAATAAATTTTACGTTTAAGATGCTTGACCTTAAATTTATCCGTGAAAATCCAGAAATTGTTAAGCGGGCAATTGAGTTGAAAGGAGAGAAAGATCATGTTGATGAAATTATTAAACTTGATGAAAGAAGAAGGGAACTGATTAAAAAGGGTGATTCCTTAAAAGCAAGAAGAAATGATGTGACCGAAGAAATCGCAAATCTTAAAAAACAGGGTAAAGATGCAAGTGAATTAATTGAGGAGATGAGAAAGGTTTCGGATGAGATTAAGGCAATTGATTCTGAACTTAAGAAAGTTGAGAGTGAGCTTGAAAACCTTTTACTTTGGATTCCAAATATACCTCATGAATCAGTTCCAATTGGTAAGGATGCAAGTGATAATTTAGTTGTGAGGACTTGGGGGGAGATACAGGAATTTGATTTTGAAATTATGGATCATTTAACACTTGGTAAAAAGCTTGGAATAATTGATTTTGAGCGTGGGGCGAAGTTGACAGGTAGCGGTTTCCCTCTTTACATTGGGAAAGGCGCAACGCTTGAGAGGGCTTTGATAAATTTTATGCTTGATCTTCACATTCAAAAACATGGATATGTTGAGGTTTTCCCCCCATTTCTTGTTAATGAAACTTCAATGCGTGGGACTGGGCAAATTCCAAAATTAAAAGAAGACATGTATTACTGCCCCGAGGACGATCTTTATCTAATACCAACAGCGGAAGTTCCAGTTACAAACATTCATCGTGATGAGATTCTTGAAATAAGCGAGCTTCCCAAGAAATATGTTGCCTATTCTGCATGTTTCAGGCGTGAGGCGGGTTCGTGGGGAAGAGAAACTCGTGGATTTTTAAGAGTTCATCAGTTTAACAAAGTTGAACTTGTTAAATTCACAACCCCAGAAACATCTTATGATGAGCTTGAGTCACTTGTTAAGGACGCTGAAGAGGTGCTTCAACTTCTTAACATACCTTACAGAGTTGTTTTGCTTTGCACAGGTGATATGAGCTTTTCATCTGCGAAAACATATGATATTGAAGTTTGGTCTCCAGCTGAGAGGAAATGGCTTGAAGCGTCAAGTTGTAGTAACTTTGAAGATTTTCAAGCGAGAAGGATGAACGTTAGATTTAGAAGAGATAAAAGATCAAAACCTGAATTTGTCCATACGCTTAATGGTTCAGGTCTTGCGACATCAAGATTAATGGTCGCACTTCTTGAAAATTATCAAACGCCCGAAGGCAAAGTCATCGTTCCAAAAGTTCTCCATAAATACACTGGTTTTACAATCATTGAATAATCAAAAACAAAAGTTATTGATGGTGATGAAAAAGAACATAGTTTTAGCACTGTTAATTTTTGCTATTTCTGGATGTGCTTTTTTGAAAAATATCGGGCTTGTTGAGGAAAAAGAATATGTTGCAAAAGTTGGGAAGGAAATTATAACGCTTGATGAATTTGAGAAGTCATTTGCAAAAAATAACGGTGGAATTGCGAAAGCGAAAGAAAAATCGTTTGAGGATAGGAAAAATTACCTTGATCTTCTTGTTAAATTTAAGCTTAAAGTTCTTGACGCAAAATCGCAAAAACTTGACAAAGACCCAAATATTCAAAAAGAGATAAAAGATTACTATACAACCCTTGCCCTTTCATATCTTACGAAAAGGGAAGTTGTTGATCCAGGATTAAGACAGCTTTATGAAAGACGTAAAGAGGAGATAAGGGCAAGACATATTTTGATTGAAACCCCAGGTGGAATACATGGAGATTTATCTGGTGATACAACCTTTGCTTATAAAAGAGCAAAAAGCGCAATTGAGAAACTTAATTCAGGTGTTCCTTGGGATTCAGTTGCGCTTGAATATTCCGATGACCCGAGCGTGATTTTTAACCGAGGAGACCTTTACTATTTTACCGCTGGTATGATGGTTCCGGAATTTGAAGATGCGTGTTATTCAATGAAGATTGGCGAGAGGACGCAAGAGCCAGTGAGGACAAAGTTTGGGTATCATATCATTGAGGTTCTTGATAGGAAACCCCGTGTTGAAATGGTAAGGATTAGTCATCTTGGGAAAAAAGTTGATAGAAAAGCCACACCAGAGGACACATTGAAACTTTACAACGAGATGAAAGCGGTGCTTGACAGTTTAAGGCAAGGTTATGATTTTGGGGAACTTGCGAAGAGGCATTCGGATGATAAATTTTCAAACGAAAGAAACGGAGACGCTGGATATTACGGCAGGGGACAGGCATATAGAGAAATTGATGAGTTCATCTTCAACGCAAAAGTTGGTGACATAAGCGATATAATTAGAACAAGATGGGGTTATCATATAGTTAAGGTTACGGAGATAGTTCCAGTAAAGCCATTTGACGAAATGGTTGATGAGCTAAACAGGCTTTATCAGTCATATCGGCTTGAGTATGATTTCAAAAAATATGTTGAAAAGTTGAAGAAGGAATATAACTTTAAACTAAATCAACAGACGCTTGATATTTTTATCTCAAAAGCAGACACATCAAAGACAACTTCGCATTCAAATTGGGATAGTGTTTATACAAAGGAAGATAGAGAAAAAGTTTTGTTTGAGTATGCAAATCAAAAAATAACGCTTGATTCGGCAATAAAAATAATAAAAAGAAGCACGGAGTTCTCTGGAAGAAAACTTGATCGTTCAGGGATTAACGGCATGATTGATAGACTGGGTGAGATGAAATTAACAGAATACAGGGCGAGAAATGTTGAAAAAGTTTATCCAGAGTTTAAGAATGAATTGAAGGAATTTGTTGATGGAATTTTGCTTTATCATATTGAGCAAAAAATGGTCTGGGATAGAGTGGATTTGAGCGAAGGGAAGTTGAAAGAGTTTTATGAAAAAAATAAAGAAAATTATCGTTTTCCAGACAGGGTTAGGTTTAGCGAGATTTGGGTGAAAAGCGAATCGCTTGCAAAAGATATTTATTCACAGCTTGGTAAGGGCGTTCCGTTTGATTCTCTTGTTGTCAAATACACTGAGCGAGCTGGAATGAAGGAAAAGAAGGGAGATTGGGGGCTTGTTGATGCGTCTGAGAATGAAATCGCATGGAAAGCGTGGAATATGAAGGTTAATGAAATATCTGAGCCAGTAAAGTTTCAGGGAGGTTATTCAATAATAAAAGTAACAGGGAAAGAGCCAAGCAGGATAAAAACATTTGAAGAAGCTTTCAGCGAAGTTGCAAGCGCAGTGCAAGAACAAGAATTAAAGCGACTTGAAAAGGAATGGGTTGAAAGTTTAAAAAAGAAATACAAGGTCGTGATAAATGAGAAAGCACTTGAAAAAGTTTTTAATCGTTAGTTTGGTTTTGATATTGATAGGTTGTGGCAAAAAAAACGCTGATAAGGATTACATTGCAAGAGTTGAAAACGAATATCTTTTAAAAAGCGACCTTGCTGGATTAGATTCAAACTTTGTAAAAAGTTATATTGATGCGTGGATAAACAACAATTTGCTTTATATTGAAGCAATTGAGCAGGGATATAAAGCGAATGATAAAATTGAACGGATGGTGAGCGAGTTTAGGAAATCGCTCATAATTAAAAATTTTATTCAAAATGAGATATTGCACAAAGCGATGAAGATATCAGAACAAGAGGTTGAGGAATTTTATCAAAAGCATCAGGATGAGTTTATTCTTGATAGACCTTTTGTGAAAATTGGATATGTTAAGTTTTCTTCACGAGCGGATGCTGGATCTTTAAGGAGCAAAATTTTAAGAGAAAAAAATTTCAAATCGGCAGTTGAAGGACTCTCAAAGGAGCAAGGAATTGTTGAAATTGTGCCGGAGAGATATTACGACCAATTCAGCATCCCATCAGGGGAATTATGGCGTGTCGCATGGAGCTTAAATAAAAATGAAATTTCTTTCCCGGTTAGAGTTGGGGATAATTATTTTTTGATCTTTCTTTATGAGAAAAGGGAAGCTGGAAGCAAAGCTGATTTTGAATTGGTTGCCGAGGATGTGAGAGAAAGAGCAATCGTTGAAAAACAAAATCTTTTGCTTGATAGTTTAATTACAAGCTTGAAAAGAAAATATTATTACGAGGTAAAATGGTAAGGTTAATTATATTTCTGCTTGCTGTTTTTAATTTAACACTTGCACAGCAAAAGGTTCTTGATAGAATAGTTGCGATCGTTGGGAATGAGATTATACTTGAGTCTGATTTAAATTATCAAACCTACATCTTTGCGATTCAAAATAATTTAAGATGGGATGACCCGAACCTTAGAAAATATGTTTTGCGGGAAATGATCAATGATAAACTTGTTTTAACGAAGGCAATTGAAGACACAGTTGTTGTTTCAGATGATGAGGTTGAAAGACAAATTGATGCGCAGGTTCAGGCGTTGGTTAGGCAATATGGTTCGGAAAGGAGATTGGAGGAAATTTATGGGATGCCAATTGGCAAGATAAAGCGTGAAATAAGGGAGGATGTGAAAAAAAGATTGATGATAGAGAAATTAAAACAACAAAAGTTTGGAACAATAACAGTATCTGGTTATGAAGTTGAGCAATTTTACAACACTTATAAGGATAGTCTGCCAGAAGTTCCAGAAATGGTTGAATTATATCATATCATGATGATACCTAAACCTGTTGATTCAGTTGAGAGGGCGGTTTATCAGAAGGCGAAGGCAATTCTTGATAGCATAAAAAACGGCGGGAATTTTGAATATTTTGCGAAAGTTTATTCAGAAGACAGGGCTACCGCAGATGATGGAGGTGATCTTGGGTGGGTCAGGCGTGGAATGTTTGTTAAAGAATTTGAAGAGGCGGTGTTCAGGTTGCAGGAGGGACAAGTATCAGATGTTGTGCGAACTCCTTTCGGTTATCATATAATTCAGCTTGTTGAGAGAAGAGGTGAGCAAGTTCGCCCAAGGCATATACTTTTCAAAGTTCCGCTCACAGAGGAAAGTGATAAAATTGTGATTTCAAAACTTGAGGAGATAAGGTATAAAATTATTTCAAAGCAAGCTAAATTTGAAGAGATGGCAAAAAGATTCAGTGAGGATGAACAAACGAAGTTGCTAGGTGGGTATCTTGGACTGATTGAGGTAGATGAACTTGAACCAGAGCTTAAGGAGGCATTGAACACACTTAACAGCGGTGAGATCACGCAACCTCTGAAAATGAAATATGGAAACTCTTATGCATATCATATCGTCCTTCTAAAGAAAAGAGTCCCTGCGCATAGAATGAATTTGAAGGATGACTATATGAGAATTTATCAATTTGCCTTGATAGAGAAACAAAATCGTGAATATCAAAAATGGCTTGAGAGGTTAAGAGAGGAAGTTTATGTTTATGTTGACGAAAGTTTTAAGTGACGCTAAAGATAAAACTAAAAATTTTTAAAATTAAACTAAGGTGGTTGAGATGAGGCTTAAATTTTTAATTTTGATGCTTTTTGCTCTATCAATCTCATTAGCTCAGGGGAAAGTGGGAAAGATTGATTTTATTGAATATGACCTTCCTAACGGGCTTCATGTTATTTTACATGAGGATCATTCATCGCCAATTGTTGCGGTTGATATTTGGTATTATGTTGGTTCAAAGAACGAGGATCCGAATAGAACTGGGTTTGCTCATTTGTTTGAGCACATGATGTTTCAAGGTTCTGCAAATGTAAAGAAGGCTGAACATATGGCGTATATTCAAAAAGCTGGTGGAACCTTCAATGGCTCAACGAACTGGGATAGGACAAATTATTTTCAAGTTGTCCCATCAAATCAACTTGAACTTGTTTTATGGCTTGAATCCGATAGGATGATGAGTTTAAATGTCAACCAAGAAAATCTTGACAATCAGCGTGAAGTTGTCAAGGAAGAAAGGAGATGGCGTGTTGATAATCGCCCTTATGGGACGCAGTGGGAGGAGACATTTAAACGGCTCTTTAAGGAGCATCCATATAGATGGCCTGTAATTGGATACATGGAACATCTTAACGCAGCAACCCTTGAGGAAGTTAAAAGATTTTTTGATACCTACTATGTCCCGAACAATGCTGTCCTTGTAATAGCTGGTGATATTGATGTTGAAAAGACGAAGAAACTTGTTGAGAAGTATTTTGGTGATATTCCAAGAGGGAGATATGAGATAAAAAGACCTAACATTTTTGAGCCTCCATTGACACAACAAGTGCGGGATACGATTTATGATAACATAAGATTGCCAGCCGTGTTTATTGCTTTTAAAGTTCCAAGAGATGGAGAAAAAGATTTTTATGCGCTTGATCTTCTTGCAAACATACTCGGTTCAGGCAGAAGCTCACGGCTTTATCAAAAGCTTGTTTATGAAAAAAGAATTGCTCAAAATGTTAATGTTTATGCAATAGGTATGGAAGATGCCGGTGTTTTCAAGATAGATGCGTATTGTTCAATTGGACATACACCTGAAGAGGTTGAGCGGGAAATATGGGAAGAAATTGAAAGGATTCATAATGAGCTTGTATCTGAGCGAGAACTTCAAAAGGCGAAAAATCAGACGGAATCACAAGTGATAAGTGGTTATCAAACGATCTTGCAAAAAGCAGATCAACTTGCCCATTATTATGTGATTCATAAAAACACGAATGAGATAAACCAAGAGCTTGACAAAATTCTTGCAATAACTCGTGAGGATATTCGTGAATCAGCAAATAAATACCTTAAACCTGAAAATTCAGTTGTTCTTCATTATCTTCCCAAGGAACAACGTGCTTCAAAATAAAATTTGTTTAAACCGATGAAAATTCTAAAACTAAACGTCTTTCTATTTATGTTAAATGTTTTTCTGAAACCTGTTGAACTTTTCCCGCAAAGTGAAGGGAAGATTGATTTCGTTGAATTTACACTTGAAAATGGACTTCATGTCATACTTCATGAGGATCACTCCACACCGATTGTTGCTGTGAATGTATGTTATCATGTTGGGTCAAAAAACGAAAAACCGGATAAAACTGGATTTGCTCATCTTTTTGAACATTTAATGTTTGATGGTTCAAAAAATGTTAAACGTGGTGAATTTGATAAATATATATCTCAAGCCGGCGGTTATGATAATGCCTATACAACCGAGGACAAAACGAATTATTACGAGGTGCTCCCCTCAAATTATCTGGAGCTTGCTTTATGGCTTGAATCAGATAGGATGCTTGAATTTTCAATTCAGGAAATAAGTTTGATAACACAGAGGGAAGTTGTGAAAGAGGAAAGGAGATGGCGTTATGAAAACAGACCTTATGGCTCCGCCTGGATAAAAATTTCTGAGAAAAGCTTTAAAAAACATCCATATCGTTGGCCTGTTATCGGTTACCAAGAACACCTTGACAAGGCAAGTATGGATGATGTTAAAGAATTTTATGAGACATTTTATGTCCCGAATAACGCGGTCCTTGTAATAGCTGGGGATATAGATATAGAGAAAACCAAAAAACTCGTTGAAAAATACTTCGCTGACATCCCGAAGGGTCCAGACAATATTCCACATCCATCACCAGAGGATGAGCCGCTTGAAAATGAAATTCGTGAGGTTGTTGAAGATATAAATGCCCCACTCCCTGCTGTTTTTATGAGTTACAGAATCCCAGAAGAAGGAAATCCTGATTCATATGCTCTTGCGTTGCTTTCAAATATACTTTCAGTCGGCGAGAGTTCAAGGTTATATCAACGGTTAGTTTACAAAGATAAAATAGCAAATGAAGTTGAAACCTATTCCGATTCAAGGGAACATCCTGGTTTGTTTTTAATTTACGCAATTGCAAATCCGGGATTTAGTTCTGATACGCTTGAAAAGGTGATTGATGAGGAGATTGATAAAATAAAAAATTATGGCGTTGAAGAAAAAGAACTTGAAAAGGCAAAGAATAAGATTGAATCAGCGCTTGTTTCGGCAAGGCAAACGGTTCAAGGTAAGGCAGACCTTTTAGCACATTATTACACATTTTATAAAAACCCTGCTTTGGTAAACAGAGAAATAGATAAATATAGAAGTGTGACGGTTGAAGATATAAAAAGAGTTGCCCAGATATATCTTGATTCAAAAAGGCGTGTAATTTTGCATTATCTACCGAAAGTAAATTAAATTTAGATAACAAAATCTTTGGAGGAAAAAGGTATGTTGAAAAAAATTTGGACATTCTTCATGATGATACTTCTTCTATCAACAATTGCAAATTCACAAGAAAAAGTTGACAGGACAAAGCCACCAAAACCAGGTCCTGAAAGCAAGGTTAAATTTCCATCGTATTTTGAGAAAACACTTCCAAATGGGCTTAAAGTTATAGTTATTGAAAATCATGAGCAACCAATTGTTTATATTAGCTTCGTTGTGAAAAGTGGATCAACTTATGATGAAAATCTCCCTGGGCTTGCGAGCATGACAGCTGAGCTTTTAACGAAGGGGACAAAGACAAGGACCGCAACTCAAATTGCTGAGGAAATTGATTTCGTCGGTGGAACACTAAATGCAACCGCTTCATGGGACGCAACAAATGTAAATGTCCTCGTTTTAAAGAAATATCTTGGAGTTGGGATGGATATCCTTCAAGATGTTGTTTTAAATCCAACTTTCCCTGATGAAGAACTTGAGAGGATAAGAACGCAACGTCTGGCATCAATAAAACAAGCAAAAGCAGAGGCTGGGTATCTTGCTGGAGTGAGATTTTCTAAGGAACTTTTCTCGGGACATCCATATGGAAATGAAAGCGGAGGGAATGAGGAATCAATTCAAAAGATGAAAAGGGATGATATTGTGAAGTTTTATCAAACACATTTCATCCCGAATAATTCATTCATAATTTTTGCTGGTGATATTACCCCAAACGAAGCTATTCCGCTTGTTGAAAGATATTTTGGGGCTTGGAAGAAAGGTCCAAATCCGCACAGGAAATTCCCAGTGGTTAGTAATGTATCTCAAACAAGAGTTGTTGTAGTTGATAAACCCGGCGCAGTTCAATCAGCGATAAGAATAGGTCATCTCGGGATTGATAGAAAAAATAAGGATTATGCAAAGGTTTTTACGCTCAACACCTTGCTTGGTGGATATTTCAATTCAAGGATAAACATGAACTTAAGAGAAACTCATGGTTATACATATGGTGCTTCCAGCTCTTTTGATGCAAGGTTGTATCCAGGTCCATTTGTTGTTTCAACAGATGTGAGAAATGAGGTCACAGATTCATCTATTGCTGAAATACTCAAAGAGCTGAAAAGAATTATTGATGAGCCCGTCCCGGAGGATGAACTGAAAATGGCGAAGGATTACATCGTTGGCTCGTTCCCATTGCAGATTGAAACCCCAGCTCAGGTTGCTTCAAGAGTTATGACGATTGAAATTTATGGCTTGCCGAAGGATTTTTATGATAAGTTTAGGGAGGAGGTTAAAAAAGTAACAGCTAAAGATGTTCAAGAAACAGCAAAGAAATATCTACATCCAGACAAAGTTTTAATTGTTGTTTCTGGCAATTCAAAGCAGATAAAACCAGTTCTTGAAAAATTTGGACCTGTGGTTGTTTATGATGCGGATGGGAGGAAAATTGAATAAATTTAAAACTTAATTTCATTTAAAAGTGCAAAGAGAAAAAACTGATGTTGAGCTCGTTCAGGAACTGAGCGAGGCATATAAAAAAATAAAGAATGAAATATCTAAGGTAATTGTAGGACAGGACAAAATAATTGAAGAGCTTTTAATTGCCCTGTTTGCCAGAGGTCATTGTCTTCTTGTTGGGGTTCCCGGGCTTGCCAAAACATTGCTGATAAAAACGCTTGCTCAGGCGCTTGATTTAAAATTTAGCCGAATTCAGTTTACGCCAGACCTTATGCCAAGTGATATAACCGGGACTGAGATAATTGAGGAAAATATAAGCACAGGTGAAAAGTTCTTCAAGTTTGTCAAAGGTCCAATTTTTGCAAATATAATTCTTGCTGACGAAATAAATCGCACACCGCCAAAGACGCAATCCGCACTTCTTGAAGCAATGCAGGAATACCGCGTCACAGCTGGTGGGCAAACTTATGAGCTTGAACAGCCATTTTTTGTCCTTGCGACTCAAAATCCAATTGAAATGGAGGGGACATATCCGCTCCCCGAAGCTCAACTTGATAGATTTATGTTTAATATCTGGATAGATTATCCAAGTTTTGATGAGGAAATTGAAATAGTCCGTAAGACGACAAGTTTGTATCAACCTGAGGTTGAAAAAGTCCTCAACAAACTTGAAATTTTGAAACTTCAAGAAGTTGTGCGAAAGGTTCCAGTTGCAGATAATGTGATTGAATATGCTGTTAAGCTTGTTACATTAACGAGACCAAACATGAATGGAGCTCCAGATTTCATCAAGCATTGGATAAGTTGGGGGGCGGGTCCAAGGGCTTCGCAGTATCTCATACTTGGGGCGAAAGCTCGGGCTATATTAGATGGAAGATTTACCCCAACAATAGATGATGTTAGAGCTGTAGCATTGCCAGTTTTAAGACATCGCCTTGTGACAAACTTTAATGCTGAGGCTGATGGCGTATCAACTGTTGAAATAGTTGAAAAACTTTTAAAAATAATCTAAGGAGAAAGACAATGTCAGAAAACTTCCAGCCTAATCAAGAATCAAGTTTCGCAGAAGAAGTTAAACCAATTCCTTTCATTGACAAATTAACGGGGATATTTATAGCACCAAGTGAAGTTTTTGAAAATCTTGTTAAAGCAAAACCTCGGGTAATTGACTGGCTTGTTCCAATTGTTCTGCTTGTTGTGCTTGCTATCTTATCAAACTTTTTAAAATTTAATGATGAAAAAATAAAGGATTCATTGATGATCTTTCAAGAGCAAAGAATAGACAAACTTGTTGAGGAAGGTAAAATGACCGAAGAACAAGCTGAGGTGGCAAAGGAAAGAATCGCTGAATTTGGCAGAGCACAACAAATTTTTAGCTCAGTTGGTGTTTTGATTGGCGTTCCAATTGTATTTTTAATTGTATCACTTGTTTATTTTCTTCTTGGGAGATTGTTTTTGAAAGGTGAAGTTGAATTCATGACGATTTTCTCAATTTACTCCCTTTCAAGTTTAATATCTTCAGTTGGGGTTATCGTTTCAACAATTCTTGCTTTTTTAACTGGTTCGTTTTTTGCGAGTGCAAGTCCCGCGATTTTTATGGAAGTTTCTACAAGTAAAGTATATATACTTGCGTCAAAAATTGAAATTTTCACAATTTGGCAACTTGCTGTTTTTGCGGTTGGTATGGCGAAGGCATTTAACAAGAATTACACATCATCTTTTTTAGTTGTATTTGGTGCATGGGCTGTATGGGTTGTGTTAAGTTTATTTGTTCCATTTTTGGGTAGCTAATTTAAAAATGTAAAAATATCTCAGATGTCAAAGTTTTTGCTTTTGTTTATCTTTTTTATAAGCGCAAGAAACGATGTCTTTGGTGATTCGTCAAGCATTGTAATTGAGAGAACGAGGGTAAATAAGATCAAGCTTGGAATTGTTGTGCTTGGAACTGCTGGGTTTGGGGCTTTAACTTACGATTATTTCAATCAGGTATGGTGGAAACCAACGAAGGTGAAAAAATTTACTTTGCGTGAGGATTGGAATGATTTATTGCGAGCTGATAAAGCAGGGCATTTTTATTTTTCTTATGTCCTTTCAGATGTTTATAAAAGTATTTTTAAATGGGTCGGTTTTAGTGGAAAAACATCTGCGTTCCTTGGGGCTGGAATAAGCGTTATATATGAAGTTGGGGTTGTTGAGCTTACAGACGGATTCACAACACGCTGGGGATTTAGCCCAAGTGATGCGGTTTTAGATGTTTTCGGAGCTTTCTTCCCCGTGGCACAAGAATATTTCCCAGGGCTTAATTCAATAACTTTTAAATTCAGCTATACCCCGTCTGGTTATACATGGCTTGACTATTTACGGGTTGGAAGTTTGAAAGATGCGCTTTATAAAAAGCAGTTTCATACCGATTATGAAGGAATGACCTTCTGGGCGAGTTTTGAATTTCAAAAATTATTGCCCCATAAAATTGAAAAATTCATCCCGGATTTTATCAACCTTGCGATCGGATACAGTGTAAAAAACATAAATTATGCAGGAAGGGGTTATTCTGAACTTTACATTGCGATTGATTTTAATCTCTTAAAAATTGATACGAAGATTGATATTTTAAACCGTGTTATTCGCACCTTAAATTACATTCATCTTCCAGCGCCAACTTTGAGGATAAAACCAGGACTTGAATTTTATTATCTCTACTTTTAACTAAATAACTTTCACATGGGCGATGCAAAAGCACTTAATTTTAACTTTGATTTTAACTCTTCTTATGTCCTGCTCAAACAACGAAAACTCGGGGAGTTTTGAGACAAGCGGAACGGTTGAAGCAAGGGAAGTAGTGGTAAGCTCAGAAGTCGGTGGAAAAATCATTAAACTTAACTTTGATGAGGGAGAAAGGGTTGATAGTGGCTTTGTGCTTTGTCAGGTTGATACTGAATTAGTTTATCAAAGATATGTTGAGGCAAAAGCACAGGCAGAGGCGCTTTTTTTACAGTATCAGCTTTTGTTGAAGGGGGCAAGAAGTGAAGAAATTGAAGCGATGGAGGAAATTGTAAATCGTTCAAGGGTTAATTTTGAAAACGCGCAAAAGCAACTTGAACGAACTAAAAGCTTGTATGAAGATGGAATTATAACTCAGGAACAATTTGACAATATTAAAACAATTTACGAAGCAAGCAAAACTCAGTATGAAGAAGCAAAGAAAAGACTTGAAATTTTGAAAAAAGGACCAAGAGAGGAGGAAATAAAAATAGCATTTTCAAATTACAATAGGGCAATTGCTCAATTAAAAAGCATGGAGATCCAATTGAAAAGATCAAAAATTGTTTCCCCTATTCCTGGTTTTGTTCTTGAAAAATTTGTTGAGGTGGGTGAATTTGTTTCACCTGGAACTCCGGTAGCTAAAATTGCTGGGCTTGATGAAGTTTATGTAAGAATTTATGTGCCAGAAAGGGAAATTGGATTGATTAAAGTTGGTGATTCAGTTAATGTTAAGGTTGATTCTCACCCAGGTAAAATTTTCAAGGGTGTTATAGTTTTCATCTCACCAAAGGCTGAATTTACTCCGAAAAATGTTCAAACGAAAGATGAAAGAGTTAAACTCGTTTATGCAGTTAAAGTTAAAATTAAAAACGAAGATGGGATTTTTAAACCAGGGATGCCAGCAGATGTTGAAATAATAAAACGGAGGTGATGGGAATGTTTGATGTTGAAACATTTGAACTTACAAAGAAATTTGGTGATCTTATCGCTGTTGATTCTGTTAATTTAAAGGTTGAACAGGGTGAAATTTTTGGTCTCCTTGGTCCAAATGGCGCTGGTAAATCAACGCTTGTTCGTCTCCTTTGTGGGTTGCTTCGCCCAACCTCTGGAAGTGCAACCGTAGGTGGGTTTTCAATAGTTAAGGAACCTGAAAAGATCAAGAAAATAATTGGTTATATGTCTCAAAGATTTGGGCTTTATGATGATTTAACCGTTGAGGAAAATATAAGTTTCTATGCTGGCGTCTACCTCAATGATAAAAAACTTGCAAGGCAAAGAACTGAAGAGATAATTGAGCATCTTTCATTCCAAAAGTACAGGAAGACACTTGCGATGCATCTATCCGGAGGTTGGAGGCAGAGGTTATCATTTGCGACTGCAATTGTCCATGAGCCAAAAATTGTTTTCCTTGATGAACCGACATCAGGGGTTGACCCTGTCTCAAGAAGACAGTTTTGGGATCTTGTATATTCTCTTTCCGCAAAAGGTAAGACGGTTATTGTGACAACACATTATATGGATGAGGCAGAAAGATGTAATAAAATTGCTTTCATTTCTCAAGGGAAGATACTTGCTATTGACTCGCCAACTGAAATAAAACAAAAATACATGCACGGCGAGGTTATAAATATCATCCCCGAAAACTTAACGCTTTGCTACAGTGCTCTCTCAACTCTTGATTTCATTGAAGATATAGGTATCTTTGGCGATTCAATTCACATCGTCGTTCAAAATGCGACTGAGAAGATTTTTGAGATAGAAAACTTTTTAAGAAGAAAAAATTTGAACTTTAAGAAAGTTGAAGTAATTCAACCCTCAATTGAAGATGTTTTCATTGCTCTCACAAAAAATAAAAACTACAGCTCTTCTTAGCATCGTTTTAAAAGAATTTATTCAATTGATTCGTGACCCAAGAAGCATTATAATAATCATCTTTATTCCGCTTTTTCTGCTCATCGTCTTTGGATATGGGGTTACAATGGATGTTAAAAATGCCAGTCTCGTCGTCTGTGACCTTGATAAAACTCAATTTAGCAGGAGATTTATTGATAGGTTTACTTCCTCTGGATTTTTTAACCTTTACAGTGAAGTTGAAGATATTAATGAAATTGATAATTTTTTGATCTCGGGTAAAGCGAAAGTTGGGGTTGTGATTCCGTTGGGTTTTTCTGCTCAGATTGGTTTAGGTAGACCTGCAAAAATTCAAATTATAATTGACGGAAGCGATGCAAATACTGCAAATGTTGTTCTTGGGTATGTTCGGCAAATAATTCAGGGCTTTTCGGGGGATATTGTGCAAAGTTTTATTTTCAAAAAAACTGGTAAGATGATGCCAGTTGTTGACTTGAAACCACGCATATGGTTCAACCCAGAACTTAAAAGCGTTAATTTCTTTATCCCTGGCTTAATGGGCTTAATAATGATGATAATGACCGTTTTGATGAGTTCGCTCTCAATTTCGCGTGAAAGAGAGCTTGGCTCTTTTGAGAAATTGATATCCACTCCGTTAAATCCGTTTTTTATCATTACGGGTAAAACAATTCCATATGCAATACTTGCATTTTTTGATTCGGTTTTAATTCTCTTTGCGGGAATTGTTTTGTTTAATCTTAAAGTAAAGGGAAGTATAGCTTTACTTTTTTTGGTAACTATAGTTTTTATTTTATGCGGGTTGAACCTTGGGTTGATAATTTCAACTGTTGCAAAAACCCAGCAATCAACAATGGCTCTTGCTTTTATATCAACGGTTGTGCCAACTTTCGTTTTATCTGATTTTGTTTTCCCTGTGAGAAATATGCCTTTCCTGTTGAGGTTAATTTCCTGTTTTATCCCCGCAAGATATTATCTTGAAATAATTCGTGGCATCATTTTGAAAGGAAATGGGATTAAAGAACATATTTTTAGCACCTTGATTTTATGCTTTTTCATGTCATTGACCTTTATTGCATCAGCGGTGAGATTGAAAAAATTAATGCGTGAAATTTAATGTTTAGAATCTTTACCATTTTTAGGAAAGAGATATCACAAATTCGCAGAAATCGTCTTCTTGTGGGAATAATGATAGTTGCACCCGTGCTTCAACTTCTTATACTTGGTTATGCTGCAACATTTGAGGTTAAAAATGTGCGGATTGCTATTTTAGATGAGGATAGAAGTAAACTTACCCGAACAATAGAAGATGCTCTTAATTCAAGTGAAACATTTGATATTGCGTTATACTTGGAGAATTTAAAACAAATTGACGAGGTTCTTAAGAAGGGGAAAGCGGATGTGGTTGTTATCTTCAAAAATGGCTTTGAAAAAAGCATAATTAAATCAGAGAAATTTGAACTTCCAATTATAATTGATGGAACAAATTCAAACTCCGCAACAATTGCAATGGGTTTCATGTCAAGCGTTATAATGGATAAATTCATATCAATTGTTGAAAATAAACTTTCAAATTTTGGAATTAAATTTATTCCGCTATGCGAGCCTGAGGTAAGAATATGGTTTAATCCTGAAATAAGATCAACATCTTTTATGGTTCCCGGGTTAATAGGGATGATACTTATAACAGTGACATTGATAATGACCTCAATGACAATGGTTAGAGAAAAAGAACAGGGAACTGTAGAACTCTTGCTTGTCACACCGATTAAAACTTATGAATTATTGCTTGGAAAGATTTTACCCTTTATTTTGATAGGTTTATTTGACGCGATTGCGGTTATACTCGTTGGCAAATTCTGGTTTCGGGTTCCATTGCGAGGTGATGTTTTTTTGTTGTTTGTTTCAACTTTTGTTTTCCTCTTGACTACACTTGGTCTTGGGATTTTCTCATCTGTGATATCAAAAACGCAGCAACAAGCGTTGATGACTGCGTATTTCTTTGCAATGCCAAATATAGTTTTGTCTGGCTTCGTTTTCCCAGTTGAAAGTATGCCACCCCTGATAAAGTTTATTACCAATTTCATTCCCTTGAAATACTTTTTGATCATACTTCGTGGAATTTTTCTTAGAGGGGCAGGTGTTGAAGTTCTGTATCCACAAATTTTAATTCTTCTTGGGTTTGGAGTTTTCATATTCAGTTTCAGTGTTTTTAAATTCAGGAAGTATCTCGGCTAATGGGGTCGTAAATTTAGGAGTTCAAGATTTTTCAGTGTTAATTCCTAATTACCTATTAGATGCTCCTATGCTTTTGAAAAACTTGACTTTGATTTTTTGATTGATTATATTGAGGTAGATTGAAAAATTAAGGACAGTTGCCTTTGCGACTTCGTTAAAGGTTTTTACTCTTTGAATTAACATGCTTTAACTTAAAAGCAAAAACGAATGATCACGATATGCGAAACAAATTAGCCTTTAACGTAAGTTCGCTTGGCAACTGTCCTTTTATATTTGTCTTGCTTTTAATTGCTCAAATTGTTTCATCTCAAAGCATCCCCGATTTCAGAATTGTTTCTAATACTGGTGATGAACTTGTGATTGAATACACCCCCTATCTTTTCAAAATTGATTCAATTAAACATGATGGTCAATTGCTTTTGTCGTTTTTATTTTTTAACACAACTTTTGAAAACCCCAAAGTAGGGGAGCCGCAAATTCCTGTAAGAATTTTTCCAGTTGCTTTGAAAGCAATTGATGGGAATTCAATTCAAATTATTGAGACTTCTTACATTGAATATGAAAATGTGAAGATAAAACCATTTCCAAATTTAATTTCAGAAAAATTTTCGGGGGGCGAAGATACTATTTCTTATGTAAAAGTATTTGCTTTTGGCGATAGCTATGGAAAAGGGAATTATATCCCAGAAGAAATCATTAAGCTTGGGGATATAGGTAGGGCGAGAAATTACATTGTGTCAACTATTAAAGTTTATCCGTTGCAGTATAATCCTGCGCTTGGTAAGGTTAAGGTTTACACAAAAATAAAACTAATGTTAAGATACGGGCAGAGGACAGATTTATTTGCAAACCCAGATAAATTTGATCTAAAAGTTGCGCAGTCATTTGTTAATTATGATATTGCTAAATTTTGGAAGTTGCAGGATTTAAACTTTTCTAAACCAAGCGTAAGCCAACTTGCAAGCGGAGATTGGTATAAGATACCTATAACAGAAGAAGGGATTTATAAGATAACTTACTCAGATTTGAGAAATGCAGGTATAAATCCGGATAACATTGATCCGAGGACAATAAAAATTTTTAATAACGGTGGTTTCCAATTGCCTGAAGATGTTCAAGCTTCAAGACCAAGTGGTTTAATTGAGAATGCGATTTATGTTTATGGACAGGATGATGGAAGGTTTGATCAAGGGGATTACATACTCTTCTATGGTAAAGGGACAAGCGGATGGAATTATGATCCCATAAATCAAGAGTTTTCCCATTACATTCATGACTATTCGGATGTAAATTACTATTTTCTTACATTCGGCGGGACACAGGGTAAAAGAATTGAAACAGTTCAAAGTTTAAATCATCCATCTCCGTTTAGACCTGAGCATACCGTTGGGCTTTATTTTAGAGATGATTCAAAAATTAACTTGACTGAATCAGGTCGGGATTGGTTCATGGCTTCGGTTGAAGCGAAGTCTGGGTTCAATGTGATAAGTTATGCAGTTAAACTTGATGAGCTTGTTCCTGGGAAACCGATTAAATATAGGGTGCAAGTTGCATCAAGGTCAGCTGGTCCAAACTGGTTTGTCGTTAAGGAAGGTGACGATGAACTTGGCATTATAGAGCTTGGTACAGTTATTTTAACCGGAGCCTCATCTTTACTTGACTTCTATGCCGTTAAATCCGGACCGAAGAAATTTGTTTATAATGGGACGCTAAAGGATTCAAGGAGCAATTTGAAATTTTATTTTAACTGGATCGGGGAAGCAGTTGCTGGCTATATTGACTGGTTTGAAATAATTTATCCAAGAAACTTCAAGGCGGTTAATGATTATATCTCATTTTTTTCTTATGACACAAATGCTGTTGTTGAGTATAAAATTTCAGGTTTTTCTTCAAATGATGTCAAAGTTTTTGATGTAACTGATTTCGCAAATGTTAAGATTATTACAGGTAATATAAATGCTGGCGAGTTTATGTTCCAGGTTTCTCAGCAAAGAGGGGTGATAAAGCGATTTATCGGCGTCGGAAGCAACGGCTACAGAAAGGTATCAAAAATTGAAAAGGTTAAAAATACCAACCTTCGTGGGGAAATTGAAGGAGCTGATTGGGTTGCGATAACTCATCCTGATTTCATAACACAGGCGAAAAGATTAGCTGATCACAGAGCAAATAAGGATTCCCTTAAAACACTTGTGGTAGATGTTGAAGATATTTACAATGAATTTTCATGTGGAATTCTTGACCCAGTTGCGATAAGAGATTTTTTAAAATATGCGTTTGACAAATGGAATAAGAAGCCTTTTTACATCTTGTTGTTCGGGGACGGGGATTATGATTATAGAAATGTTGAAATTGTGGATAAAAATTGGATCCCGGCTTATGAAAGCAGGGAAGGATTGCAACAGATTTTAACATATACATCCGATGACTTCTTTGTGCTTTTAACTCCGGATATTTACATAGACATGGCAATAGGTCGTTTACCAGTACAAAGCCAAGAAGAAGCTGAAACTGTTGTGAATAAGATAATTCAGTATGAAACTAATAAAGATTTTGGTTTTTGGAGAAATACAATTTTATATGTTGCTGATGATGGTTTAACTTCTGGGGGTATAACTGATGGAACAATCCATACGCTTCAGAGTGAAGCCCTTGCTAATTATTATACCCCTGAGTTTATTGATAAACGGAAGCTTTATCTTGTGGCGTATCCAACTACCTACACTTCTGCTGGAAGAAGGAAGCCAGAAGCATCAAAAGCACTTGTTAATTTTATAAATCGTGGTGTTGCAATTGTAAATTGGATAGGGCATGGTAATCCGTATGTTTGGGCGCATGAGAGAGTATTTGAGATCGGTTATACGATTCAAAACCTAAAAAATGGCGGTAGATTGCCGTTTGTTGTAGCAGCTACATGTGATTTTGCGAGGTTTGATAATCCGAAATCACAAAGTTCAAGCGAAGTTTTATTAACGCTTAAAAATGGTGGTGCAATTGGTGTTCTTTCATCTGCAAGGCTTGTTTATTCGGGTGATAACGCAGCTTTTAATTATAAATTTTTTGATGAACTTTTTAAGTGGACTGACGAATATAAAACAGCTAAAGTTGGTGAGGCGATGTTCAGGGTTAAACAATATTATGCATCACTTAACGATAGAAAATTTTTCTTATTTGCAGACCCGGCGTTGCATCTTGTTATACCAAGATATTCAGTCTCAATTGATACTATGAACGGGAACAGCACAAGTCAGCTGATCCAGCTCAAAGCCCTTGGAAGGGCAAGTTTTTCTGGGAGAGTACACAAAAACAACGGTTCAAATTTAAATATATCTGGAAAAGTTGAAATTGCAATTTTTGATGCTCAGAAAAGTTTAAGTTATACCGATGAGCTTGGGTGGGTGTTTAATTTTATTGATCAAGGTAATTTACTTTTCAGAGGTGAGTATTCGCTTAAAAATGATATGTTTAAAGGCGAATTCGTTCTTCCTAAAGATATATCTTTTTCAAATGCAAGAGCTAAAGCAATTGCATATTTTTATTCTGACTGGGTTGACGGTGCTGGTTTTACAACAAATCTTGTAATCAATGGTATTGATTCAAACTTTGTTGGTGATTTAAAAGGACCGGAGATTGATATTTATCTGAATAATGCCAATTTTAAACCTGGAGATGTTGTTTCTAATGAGCCACTTTTAATTATTGAAATTTTTGATGAAAGCGGTGTTAATGTTTCAACATCTGCAATAGGGCATAGAATTGAAGCATTCATTGATGATAGCCCATCAAGCATTGACCTTTCCGATTTTTACCGAGCAAAGCTTGATGATTACAGGCGTGGTGAGGTTAGATATAGATTACCAAATCTGGCGCCGGGAAAACATAAAATAAAAGTTAAAGCGTGGGATATTTTCAATAATTCGTCTGTTAAAGAAATTGAATTTAAAGTTGTTGAGTCTGGTGAATTTGCGATTTATAATGTTTTCAATTATCCAAATCCATTTGCAGATAAAACATATTTTACTTTTCAAAAAGTTGCAACTTTAGAGGATACCCCTGTTGATGTTGAAATAAAAATTTACACTCTGACTGGGAAGTTGATCAACAAAATAGAAAGGTACGGTCTAACTGGGAACTTTATTGCGATTGAGTGGGACGGTAGAGATATGGATGGCGATGAGGTTGCAAACGGCGTTTATATTTATAAGGTAATTGTTAAAGATTCTAATGGCTCAAAAAAGGCTGAATCACTTGGGAAATTAGTTGTGATGAGGTAAAATTTGTTTTTTGTGAAAATTTTGTATATTTAAGCAAAAACAAAAGAGGATTGGATGCTGATAGAAAGGTTAATGCTTTGGCTTAGTTTGTAAAACAAAAATTCAGGAGGTAAATAAATATGTTGTTGAAAGGCAAATTTATAATCGGATTAAATGTTATTTTGGCGCTTATTTTATTTGGTAATTTACTTTACGCACAAGGTGGAGATGCTGCGGTACCTTTTCTTTTGATAGCGCCTGATTCAAGATCTGGAGCAATGGGAGAAACAGGGGTTGCGCTTGCGGATAATGCAAACGCAATTTTCTGGAATCCTGCTGGACTTGCTTTTCAAAAGGGAACTGAAATAAGCTTCACACATGCAAGATGGCTCCCACAGTTTAGCTCTGATCTGTTTTACGAATACCTAAGTGCAAAACATTACCTTAATGTCATTGATGCTACTGTTGGTGCAAATATAACTTTCTTTAACTTGGGCTCTTTTGAAAGAAGAGATGAAAATAACACATATCTTGGAACCTTCAAAGCTTTTGAATATGCTGTTACGCTTGCCTATGCTATGAAGTTAACCAAAAGTTTGGGGTTTGGTTTAAATCTTAGATATATTCACAGCCAGCTTGCTCCGTTTGGAACGGCGGAAGAGCAGGGCAGGGGAGTTGCAAACGGGGTAAGCTTTGATATAGGTTTACTTTTCAGAGAGTATATATTTGGAAGAAGAGTAAGTGCTGGATTTAACCTTTCAAATCTTGGTCCGATGATTCATTACATTGATAAGGAGCAGGCGGACCCACTTCCAACGCATTTGAGGGTTGGTTTTGCTTTTGATATAATTCAAACAAAGTATAATAACTTCACAACAACTGTTGACTTTGGAAGAGTTCTCGTGAGAAGATACCCAGGTGAAAATAGAAAACCCGATCCGTTGCCGAAATCACTGATCACAGCATGGGGCGAACAAGCAAGTTTGAGAAAAGTGACTGTTGGTTTAGGATTTGAATATTGGTATGGAAGCCCACGGCTCATTGCTTTAAGAGCTGGTTATTTTTATGAGGACCCGCGCGCTGGTGGAAGAAAATTTGCAACCTTTGGAGCTGGGATAAGATATAGCATCGTTGGTGTTGATTTCAGTTATATTTCAACTTTTGAGGAAAACCATCCGCTTGCTAATACTCTTCGCTTTACAATTTTGCTAAACTTTGGTGGTCAAGAATGACATTTAAAAGGGGCGAGCTCTTTCTCGCCCTTTTTTAATAATAATTTTCTTCCCCGTAAAATGAGGATAATCTACATATTTTTAATTTTTCTGCTTGCTTTAACAGTTGATATATTTTCCCAGGGTCAGCAAGTTTATAAAGTTCTTGCTGTAATGGTTGATTTTCAGGAAGATAACGATCCATTGACAACAGGGAATGGGAAATTTAACTTAAATTTTCAATCAAAGAAGATCATTGATCCCCCACCGCATGATAAAAAGTATTTTGAAGCCCACCTGCAATTTTTGAAAAATTATTTTTCTAAATTTTCCATAGAAATTGAATATGAAATCATTGATTCAATTTTCACGCTATCAAAACCAATGCGACACTATTCACCGCCACAAGACTCTGGACTTGAACGAATTTTAATGCTTGTCTATGAAACTTGGACGAACGTTAAAAACTCATCAATCCGAACAAATTACCAACTTTCTGAATATGATTGCTACATTATTTTTCACGCTGGCGTTGGAAGGGATATAAATTTATCTGCTGAGTACGGATATAACCCAACCCCATTTGATATCCCGTCTCTATTTGTAAACCATGATTCCATAAATTCATTCTTGAGGAAAAATGGAATCACTGAAAATTTTGAAGTTAAAAATTCAATCATTCTTCCTGAAACTGAATCAAGGTATATTCAGAGCATAACTGGCGAGGCGTTACTTCAAATTGGATTGAATGGGTTACTTGTATCAAACTTTGCAAGTTTCCTTGGATTGCCAGATTTGTTTGATACAAAAACAGGAAGATCACGAATTGGAAGATTTGGATTGATGGATGGACCTGGGATTTTTTCATATCGTGGGATTTTGCCACCTGAACCATCAGCTTGGGAAAAAATAAAACTTGGGATTTGTCAGCCAGTTGAAGTTAAAGTTTTTAAAGATACAACCATTTCAATCTCTGCTTTTCAAGTTAACAAAAATAACGCAATTTTTAAGATACCTATTAGCGCAAAGGAATATTTCCTCATTGAGAATAGAAACCGTGATGTTTTTAACGATGGAGTCAGATTAAAATTTTACTGGCGTGATTCAACGGGAGAGAGGATAATTGAAAGGGTATTTACAAAAGATGAGATAGGGTTTAATTATTTTGACATTGATTCAGTGTATGGAGTTTTGATTGATGTTGATGAACCTGACTGGGCTTTGCCTGGTTCTGGAATTTTGATATGGTATATTGATGAAAATGTGATTGATGAGAAATTGAAGATAAACTCAATAAATAACGATGTTAAACGACTTGGCGTAAAACTTATTGAAGCAGATGGTCCACAAGTAATTTATGGAGATGAAATCGGTTGGGTATTTGATATGTGGTTTTTAGGTAATTCATCGCCTGTTTATAAAAATGAATTCTCTGTAAATGCTTATCCATGGAATCCGACGAATAATCTGTCAAACTTTAATGTTAAAATTTACAACTTTAGTTCCCCTTCACCTGTGATGACATTTAAAGTTGGAACTTCAGATTCAACAGTTCTTCCAGCTCCTGCTTTTCCAAAGCGGATATTTGGGATTACGGAGAGATCTTTTGTTACAATTGGAAGTATAGATAATGATCCGAAGAATGAAATAGTTTTGAATTCATCTTCTGGAATCTTTGCATTTAATCCATCTGGGACGAGCTTAACACTAAATGAGCAAGGATATTATTCAAACATTAAAAGTGATTTCGCATGTGCGATATTTGATGTTGATGGCGATGGGATAGGTGATGTTATAGGGGTGGATGATAAAAAAGTTTATGCTTTTAAAACATGGGATTCTAATCTTGATGGTTTTGTTGATAGTATATGGGTTTATGAAAATGAAAAACCTATTTCAACTCCACCTGCGATTTTTCAGAATAAGATACTTTTTGGAGATAGTGCTGGGAATATTGTTTTTTTAAATAAAAATGGAAGTTTGAACCGAAAAATTAAAATAGCGGACGATCCCGTTGTTTCTTTAATTGCAAGTGACTCAATGTGGGTTGCGGTCTCAAAACGAAGAATTAAGACAGAGTTTAAAGAATGGAATTTTAATGTTGATTTAGTTTCATCCAGTGGAATTGATTTGAAAGGCAATGGTGAAATTGAGATAATCGTTGCACTTTCCGAAACTGGCGAGGTTATTATTCTTAATACACAGACGGGCGCAGTAAAGCAAGTTCAAATTCAACCTTCGCTTGAAATTTATACTTCGCCTGCAATTGCTGATTTGAATCTTGACGGGTTCCCAGATATCATAATAACTGCGGGGAATAAAATTTGGGCTTTTAATTACTTTGGTTCAGTTCTTTTTAATTTTCCAATAGAGGTTAAAAATGCAAGGACTCTATCATCTCCAGTTGTCGTTAATTTTTACGCGGATAGCTTACCTGAAATAATTGTTGGAACTGATACTGGATTGATTTATGCGTTTGATGTTTATGGTAGAACTATCCCCGGTTTCCCAGTTCCAATAAGTGGTGCTTGTGTTGCGTCCCCAGCGGTTTATTATGAGAGCAACCTTGTTTATCTTTTTGTCCCGAGCAATGATGGATACCTTTATGCATGGACTATAAAGCCTGATGTGATACCTGCAAATGTTTTGTGGTCAAATTATCTCAAGGATGAGAAACATTCAAATTATTCCTCAAAATCACCAGAGTTTATCCCTCCAACATCTGTTGAGATACTTGATAAAAAAGAGGTTTATAATTGGCCTAACCCTGTTTATGACGAATTTACTTTTATTCGTGTTAAAACTTTTTATGATGCGAAAATTAACATTAAAATTTTTGATCTTGCGGGATTTAAAGTGGATGAAATCAACTCAAATGTTAGCGCAAATTTTGAAACCGATATAAAGTGGGATGTGAAAAATGTTCAAAGCGGAATATACTATGCAAGGATTGAAGCAATTGCACAAGGTAAAAGTGATGTAAAAATAATAAAAATTGCGATTGTAAAATGAAATTTTTTTCAAGGATAGATTTGATAATTTTGATTTGTTTTGTTAGTCTTCTTTCCTTTGCTCAGGAGGAAGAGTTTATTCATCCAGAGCTTCGCTGGTATACAATTGAAACAAAACATTTTCTCATCCACTTTCATGATGGAGCTGAAAGGACAGCGAAAGTTGTCGCTAAAATTGCGGAGGAGATATATGATCCCATAACCTCACTTTACAATCATAAGCCTGATCAGAAGATTAGCATCATCATAAAAGATTATGATGATTATTCAAATGGTATGACTTTTTTCTATGATAACAGAATTGAAATTTGGGCAAGCGCACTTAATTTTGAACTTCGTGGGGAGCATAATTGGTTAAGGGATGTTGTCACGCATGAATTCACACATATGATTCAAATGCAGGTTGCGATGAAATTTGGAAGAAGAGTTCCAGCTGTTTATTTTCAATGGCTTGGCTATGAAAAGGAAAGCAGACCAGATATATTGTATGGTTTTCCAAACATCATCGTATCTTATCCAATTGCTGGGATAAATGTCCCGGCATGGTTTGCAGAAGGAACGGCGCAGTTTAACCATCCGAATTTAAATTACGACTATTGGGATACGCATAGAGATATGATTTTACGAATGCAAGTTATTGATGATAAACTTCTGACCTGGGAACAGCTAAATTCTTTTGGAAAAACAAGTTTAGGGAATGAGTCGGTTTATAACTCAGGATTTTCGCTTGTTGAATTTATCGCAAAAAATTATGGTGCTGAAAAACTTGAAGAAATTTCAAGGAATCTAAAAGCCCCATTTCACCTTACAATAGATCAAGCGATAAGAAAATCTCTCGGGATTGATGGGAAGGAATTTTACAATCTATGGAAATCTCACCTCAAAGAAAAATACCGTCGCCAGATTGAAGAGATAGAAAAAATTGAAGGAGAACTAATTGAGAAAGACGGATTTGGAAATTTTTATCCTAAATTTTCCCCAGACGCTAAAAAAGTTGCATATATCTCAAATAAAGAAAGTGATTATTTCTCGCCATCGGCAATTTACATCTATGATTTTGAAACGAGGAAGATTGAAAAGATTGTCAATGGCGTTTCAGGTTCATTATCTTGGTCACCAGATGGAAAGAAAATTTTCTACTCAAAAAAGACGAGGCGAAATAAAAACTGGCAAAATTTATATGATATTTTTGTCTACGAGATCAACTCAAAAACTGAAAAAAGATTGACTTACGGATTAAGGGCAAATAACCCTGTAGTTTCTCCAGATGGAAGATACATCGCATTCGTATTTTACAATGATGGGACTTCAAACATCGGGGTGATTCACATTGATGATTTTGGCAAAAGGAAATATTCTTCTATCAAAGAGGTCAAGATTTTGACCAATTTTAAAAATGGTGAGCAAGTTTATAACCTTTCTTTTTCACCGGATGGTAAAAAAATTTTATTTGATTACTCTTTAAAAAATAATCGTGACATTGGTGTTGTTGATATTGAAACGCTAATTTTCCAACCCATTATAGCAACCGCAAGCGATGAGCGAAATCCAGTTTTTTCAAATGATGGAAACAAAATTTACTTCTCATCCGATAGAAGTGGCATCTTCAACATTTATGAGTTTGATGTTGTGACGGGAGAGATGTTTCAAATTACAAATGTCTACGGTGGTGCTTTTATGCCGGATGTTAAAAATGGGGGAATTGTTTATTCAACTTATACATCCGATGGATTTAAAATTGCTTATATGAAGGAAGTCAAGGGATTTAAGCCGGTTGTTGATTGGCTTGCCTCTGGCGATGGGGTTAGCTTCAATCTCTCGTCAAAGCATTCAAATGATTATGATGATACAAATTTGCCCGATTTTGAAATTTATGAGTATAAAAATGTTTACACATCTCTTGCGGTTTATCCAGTTTTTCGTTTTGATAATTATAATAAACATGACCGTGGAATTGATCTTTTGAAGTTTGGGCTTTATGCGTATTCAACCGATGTTGTTGGGAAATACAGTCTATTTGCTGGGGCGTTAATAAATAAGAAACTTGAACGTGATTTGTTTTTGCAATTTCAATTTAACGATAGATTTCCAATCCTTTATCAGCTTGGTTTGAAGCCGAGATTTTCGGTTGAAGCATACAATGTCACACGGGCTACTAAATTTTTGCTTGAGCTTGGTTTAAATCTAATCCCAGTTGACATCGTCTATCATCTCACAGAGGTTGACCTTGCTTTTCACTGGAAATTTATTTTGCCTAATTTAAATTTGAGGACAGGTTTTACATTCTCAAGATATTCTGCGGAGATAAAAAGCTTTACAATCCCTGAAACGAATATGTTAGTTCCATCAAGTGATGATGTTTATTTTATTGGTCGCACTTTTTATCTTAGTTTATCTTTCAGAGATATTCATCCCAAAAGCAACTCTGATATAAATCCAATCGGTAGAAAAATTAACTTGCGTTTTAATTATGAGTTTAACAAGTTGAACCCAGATGGAAGTTATGAACTTAAAGACGGGATTCTTGTGCCCGTATATAGAAACTTTAACTTTTGGAGGTTTGAGCTGAATTGGAATGAGTATTTAAGTTTGCCTTTGAAAAATCACTCGCTCGGGTTTATTTTAAGGTATGGAAGTATCTTTGGCAAGCCAGTGAATGAATTCTTTAATTTTTATGCTGGTGGTTTGATCGGGATGCGTGGTTATTCTTTTTATTCTTTCGGAGGTAATGAGATTTTAACTTTGAAAGCAATTTATAGATTTCCAATTTTTGATGATGTATCGCTTCAAGTTCTACATATAGGAATGCAAAGAATTTATGTTGGCTTTTATTTTGACTTTGGGAATGCGTGGGATGATGGGACAAAGTTAAGAGATTTTAAGAGAGATGTCGGATTTGAATTGCGAGTTGATGGAACTTCTTTCTATGTTTTCCCGATGAAGATATTTGCAAGTGTTTCTTATGGTTTTGATAAGTTTGATAAAGTTATAAATAAGCAAAAGTTTAGCTATGGTCGGGAGTTAAGGTTTTATTTTGGTGTCGTTTTTGAATTTGATTCAATTGAGTAAAAACAATTTTGGTGAGAGAGATGGTAAGATATTTTTGTGTAATCTTTCTCTTTGCCTCAGTTTTAACAGCACAGGATTTAAAATTTTTAACTGGTCAGGTTGGAATTGACCTTGGCATGGCTCAGGTTCAAAATGAGGTTAAGAAACTTTCACCTTTGAAAGCGGGCTTAATGTCTGCAGTAGTCCCGGGAAGTGGGGAACTTTACACAAAAAGTTATTTGAAGTCAGCGTTGTTTTTTACAGTTGAGATTGTCTCGTGGTATTTTTATTTCACTTATACGAAAAGAGGAGATGAACAAACTCAAAGGTTTAAACAATATGCCGATGAAAATTGGAGCGTCGTTGATTATGCTAAGTGGATGAACGAATGGATGACAAGATATGGAGGTCAAGACGCTCCGATAATTTCAATAAACCCAAATGAAAATTTAAAACCGTGGCAAAGGATTGATTGGTTGGAATTAAATCAAGCAGAAGAATATATAAGTCGTAAGGCTGGTGGTTTTTCGCATAGACTTCCATTTTACGGAGAACAGCAGTATTATGAGTTGATTGGGAAATACCATCAATATGCCCCTGGCTGGAATGACTTTGATAAGAACTTTGTGCCCGAAGATGTTTCACTTTTATCTCCGACGCCGAGATTTAAATTTTATTCATTGGAGCGAGGGAAAGCGAACGATTTTTATTCAATCGCCACGACCTCAGCTTTTGTAATAGTTGCAAATCACATTTTAAGTGCTATGGATGCAACTGTGAGCGCAATCTTGCATAATAAGAGGGTTAAGACCGAGACGAGTTTAAATTACAATTTTTATTTTGGTTTAGTGGCTAAAGCAAAATTAAGTGTTGAGTTTTAAATGTCAGTTGCTCTTTTATTTTTTGATGGCATTGGGATTGGGGAAAATGATCCAGAGAAAAATCCATTTGCAAGGTATAAATCTAAATTCTTTCGTGCTTTTGTTGATAGTGAAGATTTCAGTGCGGAATATGGTGGGATTATAATTCCAACGGATGCATCTTTAAATGTTCCTGGTTATCCTCAAAGTGCCACGGGTCAAACTACAATTTTCACAGGTGTGAATGCGTCCGAGTTAATGCGGGCTCATATAAATGGTCTTCCAACACCGACATTGAGAAAAGTTCTTCTCTCCGAGAGCATATTTTTAAAGTTAAAAAAGATGGGAAAGAGAGCTACTTTTGCAAATGCTTATTCAAAACATTATTTTGAGTTGCGTGGTGATAGACTCTCTGCGACAACTTACGCAGTGATGGCTTCGCAAATTCCGTTCAGATGGTATGATAAGGAACTTCAAGAGGGAAAAGCTGTGCCAGCTGATTTAACCGGGGAATTTTTGAAGAGGTTTTATCCAGATGTTAAGATAATAACTCCTGAGGAATCTGGAAAAATCATCGCAAGTTTGCTTGATGAATATGACTTCGTTATGTATGAGTTTCCTTTTACTGATGAAGCGGGGCACAATCAAGATTTTGAACTTGCTTTAAAATATATTGATAGGATTGAACGATTTCTTGAATCTTTGCTTACAAGTGTTAATTTGAAGAGACATTTAATAATTTTAACAAGCGATCACGGAAATATTGAGGATTTGTCAGTTAAAACCCACACATTAAATAAAGTTCCGACCATAATCTGGGGAAGGGGGAAGGAAAAAGTCGCAACGAGCATAAAATCCATCCTTGATATTACTCCTGAGATAATTAAGTATTTAAGCGATTAAATCTGATTGGTTTTGTTAAAATTCTGTTTAATCTTAACCGCTATTTTCTGCTTTTAAAAAGTCTGCCTTCACAAATTTTTAATATTTCCTTCATTTTTCCTTTAAGATCGGGGTATAATTTGATGGTGAAAATGTAGTAGAAATAAAATAAGCATTTCTGATGAGGAAAAAATTACTAATTCTACTCATCGCAATAGCAAGCGTTTCATTAGCTCAATACAAGATATCGGGTAGGGTTTTTGATCTAACAACTGGGGAAGCGCTTATTTCCGCTAATGTTTTTATTCCGGAACTAAATGTTGGCACAACCACAGATTTCAATGGGGAGTTCGTTATAAATGTTGGGAAATCAAGCTTTAGAATGAGAGTAAGTTATGTTGGGTATAAAACAATTGATACTTTGATAACGATTAGTGGAGAAACAAAACTTAACATTGGATTGCAAGCGGAGGCTATTAAGTTCAAAGAAGTTGAAGTAAGTGGTTCTGCTGTAAACGATAATGTTTCTTTGAAAGGTTTTATGGCAAGTAAGCAGATAAGCACCGGGATATTTGATGGTTTAAGTTATGAGCAGATAAAGTTAACAACAGCTTCAACTTCATCTGAGCTTATGGGCAAGGTCGTTGGGGTTTCAATAAGGCAGGACAAGTTCGTGAATGTTCGTGGGGTTGACGAAAGGTATAACATTGCTGTTTTAAACGGTTCTTTTCTCCCCAGCCCTGAGGCAGATAAAAAAGCATTTACATTTGACCTAATACCTGCAGGTCTTGTTCAAAGCATAAAAGTTGTAAAAACATTTTCTCCCGATTTACCAGGGAATTTCTCCGGTGGATTTGTTGATATTAAGACAATTGAATTTCCAGACTCAACCGTTAATTCAGCGAATTTATCTTTTTCTGGGATCCCAGATGCAACTTTTAAAAAGTTCTTCGTTTATGGTATGAACAGGTTAAGTTTCTTTGGTGCTTCAGATAAAACCTCTGGGTTGCCCCCAAGTTTGCCAGAGGACATTACGCGAGTTCCAATTGAACAAAGGAACATTTATGCGAAAGATATTAAAAATCTCTGGAATAGAAATTCGCTTTATAGTTTGCCTAATTTTAGAACTAATTTTTTAAGTGTTGGCAAGATATTTTGGGGTAGATTTAGCTATTCAGTTGGTGTTATCTATGAAAGTTATTCTCATAAGAAGGATTTTGAGGTTTACGAATATGAAGGAGATTGGTCAAAAAGATTTGAATTTAGTGGAAATAGAATTTTGAGAGAAGTAAGATTTGCAAATTCGCTTGAGCTTAAAGCAAAGTTTTCAAATCAAGTGGTAGGAGTTCGTGGGCTTTTAGTTGGATTGTTTGAAGACGAGTCGGCGCAAATGCGCGGATTTCAATATACCGATCAAGGAGCGGAGCAAATTCACATGGCAATAAAATTTAACCAGAGAAATCTTTATTTCGGACAGATCTACGGGGAAAATAATTTTGGGGATGTTAATTTTAAATGGCAAGGTTCAATATCTTCGGTTTTGAATATAGAACCTGATACGAGGAGACTTGTATACGGTAGAGATATGAATAATCCTGATGCAAAGTTTACAGTTATACTTGGACCACAGGCAAACCTTAAAAATGGTGGCATCCTTTCTTCAAATTTGAAAGATGAGGTGAGGGAGATAAGGACAAGTGTTAAGTTACCGATTTTCGGTTTTAATCTTAAAACAGGTTTTGACTTTTGGGAAACGAGACGCAATTTTAAATTTCGCTTAATCGGTGTGGTTGTAAACTTAAACGGGGTAACAGACTGGAAGATGTATTATCTTCCAGCTGATTCAATTTTCATTCCAGAGAATTTCAAACGAAATGGTTTCTCGCTTGATGAATATAAAGCTGGGACGAATAAATATAAAGCGTATGACAAAAATGTGTCAACTTATCTATTGCTTGATTTGCCGTTTAAAATGAAAAATCAAGTTTTTAATCTCTCAACTGGTTTTAGAATTGAGAAAGTTAATCAAAACATATACACTCGGGATTTCGCTGATGTCAGAGATGTTGTAATTGCTAAGAGATATTTTGAGGTTTTGCCGTCAGTTGAATTGAAATACTCACCTACTTATATGATGAATATCAAACTCTCCTATAGTCAAACAATTAACAAACCAGAATTAAGGGAAATTTCGCCATTTGCGTATTTTGATTTCTACACACAGACAAGCGTTAGAGGTGATTCGGCGTTAAAGCGAGCTTTGATTTTTAATTATGATTTAAGATTTGAACTCTTCGGTTTAAGCGATGATATGATCTCGGTTGGAATTTTTCACAAGCATATAAATTCACCAATTGAGAAAGTTATAGTTTCAGGAAGTGCTTTAGGCTCCGAGAGGACATTTAAAAATGCGAGGTTTGCCAATGTTTTGGGGATTGAATTTGAGTTTGTTAAAAATATATGGTGGGTGAAGATCATCGGAAATTTATCTTTGATTAAATCTCGGGTTGATGTTGAGCGAACCGAAGGAACGATAGAAAGGAAAGGAAGAAGTTTACAAGGTCAAGCTCCATACCTTGTGAATGTTTTGATTGTGTATGAGAAACCAAATTCAAAGTTTAATTCAAGTCTCTCTTTTAATTTAACTGGTCCAAGGGTCTACGATGTAGCAACACAGTATTCAAGTGATATAATTGAGCAGGCAAGGTATCAAGTGGATTTAAAATTTGCATATGAATTGAGCAAAAATTTAACATTGAATTTAACTGGTAAAAATATCACTGCAAAACCAGTTGTTTTGAAACAGGGGGATTATGTTTATCAGAAAATTTCAACAATTATGAGCATATCGTTTGGGCTTAATGTTAAGTTTTAAGATTTAAAACAAAATTCAAAACAAAATAAGGTGAAGAGGAATGAAAAAGCATCTTAACAAAATCAGCTGGATATGCCGTATCTTAATGGTATTAGCCATCTTTATTAGTTCAATTTTATTTGCTCAACCGCCTGCAAATGTTGTAGTTTTGCAGGGAAGGATTGCAAGGGATTCAACTCTCACTGCCGACAAACAATATCTTTTGCGTGGATTTGTCACGGTTGAGAGGGGAGCAACTTTGAGGATTGAGCCTGGCACAGTAATTTATGGGGAGAAAGAAACGAAAGGAACGCTTATTATAAAGCGCGGTGGCAAAATTTATGCAAATGGAACAAAGGATAAACCAATCGTTTTCACAAGTGCTCAAGCGCCAGGTCAAAGGAGTGCAGGCGATTGGGGTGGAGTTATAATTCTCGGTGAAGCACCCATCAATGTTCCAGGTGGAACAGCAGTCATTGAAGGAGGGCTTGGAGACGATGGAATTTATGGCGGAAATAATCCAGATGATAGTAGTGGTGTTTTTAGATATGTTAGAATTGAATTTACAGGGATCCCGTATCAACCAGATAATGAAATTAATGGTCTTACACTTGGAGGAGTGGGAAGAAAAACTTTGATTGAATATGTTCAGGTAAGTTATTCAGGAGATGATGCATTTGAATGGTTTGGAGGAAATGTTAACGCTAAATATCTTATTTCTTATAAAACACTTGATGACGATTTTGATTCAGATTTTGGGTGGTCTGGTAAAGTTCAATTTGCCCTTGCGTTAAGAGATCCAAATATAGCAGATATAAGTGGAAGCAATGGCTTTGAATCTGATAACGATGGAACTGGCACAACAAACACTCCAAGAACAAGTCCGATACTTAGCAATGTGACGCTTATCGGACCAATGCCTGATACAACTTTTACAGGCTATAATCCAAACTATAAAAGGGGAGCTCATATTAGGCGTTCATCAAGGTTGAGCTTCTATAATAGTGTAGTTTTGGGTTGGCCAGTGGGAATTTATCTTGATGGTTCTAATGTTGTAAACGATGCTCAAAATGATACGCTTCAAATAAGAAATGTTATATTGGCTGGAATCAAGTCTGCGAACCAAGTTACTACGAATGTTTCTGGATTTAACGCAAAAGATTGGTTTTTAAGATCTCAATACAATAATCGCATTTATTCAACTGTAAATGAAATTAAACTTTCCGATCCGTTCAATCTTTCAAATCCAAAGCCAATTCCTTTATCTGATTCACCTTTAATTGGTATAGCAGATTTTACAAATCAACGATTGCAGGACCCGTTTTTCGCAAAAGTTAACTGGGTTGGTGCTTTTGGTCCAGATTCAACTCAGAGATGGGATCTTGGTTGGACAAATTATGATCCGCAAAATACTGATTATTCAAGATTTGTAAAGGTTTATGATAAAGTTTCAGAGACGCCTTCTAAATTTGAATTAAAGCAAAATTATCCAAATCCATTTAACCCAGAGACAACTATAGAATTTGCTTTGCCGAGATCATCAAATGTTACCTTAATTGTTTACAATTCTCTTGGTCAAGAGGTTGCAAAGCTTATTAATGAACATCTTTCAGCTGGTTCATATAAAGTTAAATTTGATGGGGTGAATCTCCCAAGCGGGGTATATTTTTACAAATTAACAACGGATGATCAATCTTCTGTTAAGAAGATGATTTTGATTAAATAATCAATGTTTGGGTGGGGGATATTTCCCCGCCCGTTTTTGAAAATAAATCATCAAGGCTTATGAGCGTAAAATTCAATGTGTGGCTTTTAATAATATTTTTGGTTTTGGCAATTGCATCTATTTATCTATCGTTGTCAAATAAAATTTTCTTATTATTTGCCCTTTCAATGTTGATCTCATCATTTTATTTGTTCCTCGCTCTTATTTCAGATAGGCGAAAACAGTGGGAAAATAAATTTTACTATTTTTTGATCAACAAGGTTGAAAACGAAACTTGATCAGCCCTGTTTCCACCAAAGGATTGAGGTTGAGGTATGTTTTTTAGTTTTTTCTATAAAATTTTCCATCTCTAATTCTGTCATCGGGATAAATTTCTTTGCGATTTCAACATTTTGTTTTAGCTCGTCAAGTGTTTTCATTCCAACGATTGCGGTGCTTATAGGAAGCGAGAAAACATAGCGTAAACTTTCTGGGACAAAGGCAGTAAATCTTCCATCAGATAAAACTTTCATTGCAATTACGCCGAGGTTTTTCTTTTTAGCTATAGGGAAGATAACATCACCAAAATCGTTAAGGAGTTTATCAACTGAGCTCAAAGGCATTAGAACAGTTTCAAAATCAAATCTATTTAACGCTTCTTTTATCACTTCTGGTCTTGTATGTCCTGTGATGCCGATGTGTTTGCAAAGCCCTTCTTCTTTTGCTCGTATTACTGCTTGTAAAGAACCATTTTTTGAGGTAATTTTATCAAGTTCATACATAGTATTCACTGAATGTATTTGAAGGAGATCAACATAGTCGGTTTTTAATCGTTCAAGGCTTGTGTTAATTTCACGCCATGATGATTCTTTATCTCGTTGAAGTGTTTTCGTTGCAAGTATAACTTCCTTTCTTCTTGATTTCATTACCTCGCCAACTTTTTCCTCACTGTCCCCATAAGTGCTTGCAGTGTCTATATAATTTATCCCCATATCAATTGCTGTTTCAATGATTTTAATTGCTTGTTTATAATTTCGGATTGATCCAATTTGAGCACATCCAAGACCAAGTATTGTAACTTCAAGTCCAGTTTTGCCGAGTTTTCTTTTTTCAATTTCAAATTTGATATCTTTTGAAGCAAATTTCATTGCGATTATTGATACCCCTGCTTTCTTAAGGAATTCTCTTCTGGTAAGCTTCATTTATTCTTGCTCACTTTCTTGCTCAAATTTAACTTGTTCGGGGCTAGTATAAATTTTTATCTCTAATTTTTTGGCAAGGTCTTTAGTCCCACGAGGATCAATAAATGGGGAAACTGCTATTTTTTCACTTACAGCCTTGCCGGTTGATCTTTCATAGAATAAAACTTTGCGGTTGAAAGTTGCAAGGTCTGCTTTATTTAACGATGATTTTATCTCAATCGCTGCTATTTTTGAATCTTTGATTATTAAATCAATTTCAACTTGGTCTGGTTTGCCGAATACAAATCCTTCGGTGTCAAATTTAAGAAATGATTCAACCTGATAGCCTCTCTCTGCAAGAATTCCTTTAAGTGCTTCTCTAAATGCAAATTCGGAACCAATTCCCCATCGGGCACCAAGGGCGCCAATTTTAATTGTAAGCTCGCTTTCAAGCCTTCTTAAACTTTCCTCGGTTTTTAATTGAAACTCAGCGAGTCGCTGCACCGCTTCTTCAAGTTTGGTTATTCTCTCATCAAGTTTAACAACGACCTCTTCAAGTCTCGTCGTTCTTTCTTCAAGTTTAGTTATCCTTTCATCAAGTTTTATAACAATTTCCTCAAGTCGTGTTATCCTTTCGTCAAGTTTTGTAATGATTTCCTCAAGTCGTTCAATCCTTTCTTCAAGTTTGGTTATTCTCTCATCAAGTTTAACAATGACCTCTTCAAGCCTCGTCGTTCTTTCTTCAAGTTTAGTTATTCGCTCATCAAGTTTTATAATGATTTCCTCAAGTCGTTCAATCCTTTCTTCAAGTCGCGTTATTCTTTCGTCAAGTTTTATAACGATTTCTTCAAGTCGTGTTATTCTTTCGTCAAGTTTCAAGGTGATTTCTTCAAGTTTTGTAATCCTTTCACTAAGTTTTACAATTACCTCCTCAAGTCGTGTTATTCTTTCGTCAAACTTTATGATGATTTCCTCAAGGCGCGTTAATCTAACCTCAGTATATGAAAGTTGTTCGCTCATTTTAATTATCAAATCTCGGAGTAAGTTAAATTCTTCGCGTGTAACTTTGATATCTTTTACCCTTTGCTCAACGATTTCATTTATTAATTTTATGTCCTCAGCGGTTAAGGGCATGATTTTAGGTTTTTGCTTTTTTCAAAATTAATAAGCTTGAGCCTAAATTTTCAAATTTAGGTTTTTAATTTTTTCTTTTTTGCAGCTGGAAACAACACATTATTGAGGATCAACCTGTAACCGGGCGAATTTTTATGCAATGACAAATCAGTTGGTGGATCTCCAACAGCGTGTTGATAATCCTCGGGGTCGTGACCACCAAGAAATGTGAAAGTTCCACGACCGTAATTACCGTGAATATACTTTACTTCATCTGTGCCTTCTTTTTCGGCGAGAATTATAACCGATTTTTTGATAAGTTTTCGGTTGAAAGATGTTGTTTGTCCCATAAAGTTGCGAATTACATTAACATGGTTTTGAGTCAACATGGTTGGCACAGGATCATATTTTGCTGAAAATTCAAAAAGTGTAAAATAATCAGTTGAAGGATCACGAAGTGGTGGTGGATCGCTTGGGGGCAAGTCAATGTCAGAGTATTCATATTTATAAGGATTCATTTCAAGTTTAAAATTTTCAAATGCGAGAGTTTTTGAGAAGTCAAGTTTTTGCTGGCAATCTGGATCAGGCGGGTCTCCGTCATACATAACATCGCAGATATCTGTATTCTCAGCTGCGAGGGCGATATCAAGTGCATCTGTTGCTGAGCACATTGCGAAGACAAAACCGCCCGATGCAATATATTCCTTTATTCCCCGAGCAACAGCTTTTTTGAGTTCGGAAACCTTTTTAAATCCAAGCCGTCGTGCTTCTCTTTCATACATCATTTGTTCTTCAATATACCATTGCGTTTTTCCAAATGAAGCATAAAATTTTCCATATTGTCCTGTGAAATCCTCATGGTGAAGATGAAGCCAATCGTATTCATAAACTTTCCCATTTAAAATTTCCTCATCCCATATTTTATCGTATGGTATTTCCGCGTATTCAAGTGCAAGCGTTACGGCATCATCCCAGGGTCTGAAGTTCGGCGGGACATAGACGGCAATTTTCGGAGCTTTTTCAAGTCGCACTACATCCATATTGCTATTTTCATCCTGAATTTGCGCGTAAATTTTCATCGCTTCAAAACTTGAAAGCACATCAAAAGCAACACCACGAACTCTGCATTCATTGGCTATCTCATCATGATAGTCCATCATAAATGAACCACCGCGGTAATTTAAAAGCCAGTCAACATCAACCCCATGCTTTAAGGCAAAATATGCTATGCCGTAAGCTTTTAGATGGTCTGTTTGCTTTAAATCCATATATATTAAAATTTTATTCTGCGCAAATAAAAGTTGGGAAAGAAAAATAAGCAGGGTTAAAAAAATTCTCATCATTGTATTTCGCCTCTTAATTCTCTTATCTTTTTTCTCGCTTCATTCACAAATATAGAATTCGGAAATTTTGAAATGAGTTTCGTATAAGAGTCAATCGCAAGCTCAGTTTTCCCAAGTTTTTGAAAAATCAATCCCTTTTCCATCAGCGCATCATCTATATAAATGCTTTCTGGATGTTCATTTAGCAAAATTTCAGCATATTTCAGCGCTTCGTCAAATTTGTTAATTGAAAAATATGTTTTTGAAAGTGTGAAAATTACATCATCAGCTATTGGACAGTTTGGACATTTTGAGTTTATATCTTCAAGGAGTGATATAGCTTCACCGAATTTTCTTTGTTTTATTTTCAATTCAGATATTGCAAACATTTTCAAATACTCATCAGATGGAAAACGATTTGATTGAATTTTCAACATTAGTTCAATTGCGTCGTTTGAAAAGTCAGAAGATGTAAACTTTGAAATCTCTTCCAGTGTTTTAAGTGCAAGGTTAAAATTCCCCTCGTAGTAATCAAGTTGGGCAAGCAAAAATTTTACCCTTAATGAGTCGGCGAAGTTTTTAACACCCATCAAGTAAAGATATTTTTCCCTTGCTGAATTTATGTCCCCTTTAAGTGTGAGTATCTCACCAAGTTTTAATATCGCCTCTTTCCCGAGATGAAGCATAAATTTTCTTTCAATTTCCTCAAAATATCTCTGTGCTTGATCAAGGTCAAAGTGGATATCAAGTTTTAAAAGACCCAAGCGAAACAGCGCTTCAGCCTCATATTTTGTCCCCGCATATTCATTTGAAAATTTGATATAGTCGTTTTCAACTCCTTGAAGTTGAGAATAAAATAAAGAATCTGGGGTTTCAAGTGAGCCGAATTTTAATCTTAACATTTCTTCATTTGAGCGAATCAAACCAAATTTCGCCTCGGGTAAAATTTTTGAATCTGGATAATTTTCAACGATTGATGCGTAAGCTTTTACCGCGACATGGTAAATTCCTTGATTGAAAAGATCTCTGGCGAAATTTAAAATAACTTCTCCATTTGCAAATGTAATTTTGTCAAGTTGTTTTTGAACTTCAAGAGCTTTTTGATAATCTTTGGCTTCAATTAAAACCCAGGAATAAAGTTCAATTATCCCTATGTTTTGCTTTGAAATTTTTGCTTCAGATTCAAGCACTGGCAAAATTTGTTTAACGACCTCGGGTCTATCTATGTAAGATGACATCCTTGACTTAACGCTTGGGATCATGCTTGGGGTTCTTCTCAAAATTTTTATGTATTCTTCAACTGCTTTGTCAAATCTCATTGTGAATTCGTAGAGCATTGCTATTTCAAATGAGTAAAGTTCCGAGACGCCAGCTATTTTCTGTGCAGTTGTGAGATATTCAATTGCTTTATCATAGAGACGATTTTGAATGAGGTAATCAGCAATCATTCTATAAACCCCTGGGTTATTTCGGAATGTTCTGACAGCTTTGTCCCATATTTCAATCGCCTCTTTTTCTTTTCCAGCTTTGAAATGAGCATCTCCAAGTTTTCCCATCATGTCAATATCATCTGGGTGAGATGAGAGCCACAGGCGTGCAAGGTTAATTGCTTTTTCGTAGTTTTTTGTTTGTATGTTTAATCTTACGAGGGCTTCAAGATAAACTCTGTTTTCAGGATTTTGCGTGTAAAGTTCTTCGTAAATTTTCAAAGCCCTTTCGTATTCACCTGCTCTTTCAAAGGATTGGGCAAGCCGTAATAGATTTAACTCGTTTTGAGTTTGAGCAAATGCAAAATTTATTATGATAAGGAACAGGGCTTTTATAAAATTTATCTTCATGTCAAAACATAATTCTTGGTTTTTGCTCAGATGTGTGGATGTCGCATTGTTTCGTTGGAAGATACTTTCTAATGAAAAGATCTGTTATTTTCTGTGGGCAATATGGAGTTGCAAGTTTTTGGGATTCTGCACATATAGTTGCGGATACGACATCTGGAGGTTGTTCAAAATCAAGAATTGGCATATTTATTTCTGGATCATCGTAGACATATCTCATAAATCTGCCCCACATTGGAGCAGCTGCTCTTCCACCCTGTCCGAATGTTCCTCCAAAAGTAATCCTTCTATCATCAAATCCAAGCCAGACGCCAGCAACAAGATTGGGGGTATACCCAATGAACCAAGCATCAGCAAAATCTTGAGTTGTCCCAGTTTTACCTGCACATGGAAGATGGAAAAATTGCCTTACCCTTGTTCCAGTTCCTGAATTAACCGCATCTTCAAGCATGCTTGTTATTATGTAGGCTGTTTCTCTGCTTATAACCTCTCTCTTTTCGGGCTTAGCTTCCTCAATTACATTTCCAAATCTATCTTCAATCCTTAAAATTGCAACTGGTTCAACATAAACTCCTTCATTTGCGAAAACGCCGTAAGCCGAGGTAAGTTGTAATGGAATCACCTCGGCTGTTCCCAAAGCAATTGATTCGTAAGGTGGAATTTCTGTTTTTATCCCCATTTTATGAGCGTAATCAATAACTTGATTAATCGGAGCAAGTTCTTGAAGAACTCTTACAGCAACGACATTTATTGACATTTTAAGTGCTTCTCTTAAAGTAACCTTTCCTCCGAAAGTCCCATCAAAATTTGAAGGTGTCCATTTTTCCCCGTTTGCCATTATTATAGTTATTGGCTGATTCAAGAGTTGATACGCAGGGGAATATCCATTATCAATTGCAACTGTATAAACAAAGGGTTTAAATGCTGAACCAGGTTGTCTTTTTATTTGCGTTACATGGTTTAAGCCGTATTTAAAAATTTCAAAATTTGAACTTCCAACCATTGCTTTGATATATCCAGTTTGTGGCTCAATTGCAACGAATCCAGTTTGAATTCGTGTTGTTTCCCTTTTTACAGAGTCAACGAATGCTTTATCGTTTAATAATTCTTTGTAAACTTTGTTTTTTTCAGATGAATCCGCTTCAAGATATTTTGGACTTTGTTTAATTGCTTTATCAAGCACAGCGTTTAAAAGTTCTTTATCCCATTTCCACGCTTTATCAAATTCTTTTTGAAGTTCTTCAAGCTGTTCTTTTACGGCTTTTATTGCATATCTTTGCATTCTGGCATCAAGTGTAGTGTAAACAACGAGACCATCTTTGTAGATATTAAATCCGTATTTTTCAGCTTTTTGATGAAGCAGAAATCTAACATATTCAAGAAAGTGCGGAGCAATACCAGAATAAATATATTCACGACCACGGTTTAAATTCAGTGGTTCTTTTCTTGCCTTTTCATATTCCTCTTCAGTTATAAAGCCAGTAACAAGCATATTTTTCAAAACTATATCACGAACTCTAATTGCCCTATCGGGATATTCAAATGGATTGTATCTTGCTGGCGATCTTAACATTCCAACCAGAAGAGCACATTCAGCGAGTGTTAATTCGCTTGGGCTTTTGCCGAAATATACAAATGATGCGGATTCAACCCCATAAGCACTCATTCCAAAATATGCAATGTTAAGATACATTTCAAGAATCTCTTCTTTAGTATATGTTCTTTCAATTTGTATGGCTGTTATAGCTTCACGTATTTTTCTTGTAAGTGAGAGCTCCTGGGAAAGATATAAATTCCTTGCGAGTTGTTGCGTGATTGTGCTTGCGCCTTCACGAATTCTTAAACTCAATATGTTTTTTATCATCGCCTTTATAACTCTATCAAAATCAATCCCCCAATGCCTATAAAATTTTCTATCTTCAGTTGCTATTAAAGCGTTAATTAAATTTCTTGGGATACTATCAATTGGTGTGTAAGCTCTTTGTTTTATATAAAACTGTCCAAGTAATTCGCCATCGTAAGAATAAACTTTAGTGGCAAGCTCTGGCGTCGGGTTTTCAAGTTGTTGTAAAGATGGGAGCCCTGAAATAAGGTAGATGGCATAGACGACGAACGAAATAGCAAGTGAGATTAAAATCACTCTTTTTATCCTTTCACGCTGTTTTAGTTTTTTCAATATCATTTGCCTGTAATCGGGATCGTTAAAGTATTTTTCTTTGTCAATCTCGCTTTTGAAGTAATCTCTGAATCTTCTCATTTTTAAAATTCCACTTTTTAATTTCAAATTCCCGAGAGAAAACACCGTATGTAAAGTTCCATAGCCAGTCCCCTGTGTTGATATAAAATCCATTCCCAATTTTTAAAATTGCAGGTTTATGTAAGTGACCTATAACTACATAATCAAAGCCTTCCTTGATTTTTTCAGATGCGAATTCAATTACATCTTTTTCATCATTTTGTGAATTTCTGTTAATTGAGTATTCTCTGCTTTTTTTTGAGGATGCATTTGCAAGCCAGAGCCCGAAATCTGGGTGAAGCAATGAGAAAAGAGCAATGTTTACTCTGTTGCGCAAAATTTTTTTAAGAATTCTATAACCTTTATCACTTTTTGAGAGCCCATCACCATGAGTGATATAAAATTTTTTACCGTTGATTTCAATTTTTAAATCATCTTTAAATATTTTAACCCCAAGCTCGTTTTCAAAATAATCTCTCACCCAAAAATCGTGATTTCCGAGGATATAAAAAATTTCCACGCCATTATCCGAAAGTTCTGCAAGTTTCCCGAGGACTCGTGTAAATCCTTTGGGAACGGCAAGTTTGTACTCAAACCATACATCAAAAAAATCACCCAGAATAAAAAGTTTTGTTGAATTTTCGCCAACAAGATTAAGAAAACGGACAAGTTCTATTTCTTTCGCACGATTTATTTCCTTTGTCCCATGCCCAAGATGAACATCAGATATAAAGAAAACCTGCTCCAATTTTCAAATTCGTTTAGTTTAAAATGTGTCTCGCTTTAAGCTGATTTAATGCTGCTTTCAGTGTGTTTTTCATTAGCATAGCAATTGTCATTGGACCAACTCCACCTGGAACTGGGGTTATTGCTCCTGCGACTTCATAAGCTGATTCAAAATGGACATCTCCAACAAGTTTATAGCCTTTTTCAGAATTTGGATCGTTAATCCGATTAACACCAACATCAATAACTATAGCCCCAGGTTTTATCATATTACCTTTTATAAATTCTGGATTACCCATTGCAGCTATGAGAATATCTGCTTGTTTTGTAAAGTAAGCGATATCTTTTGTTCCCGTATGACATACTGTGACGGTCGCATTTGCCCATTCTTTTTTCTGAATCAAAATGTTTGCTATTGGTTTTCCAACTATGTTGCTTCTTCCGACTATCACAACATGTTTTCCAGATGGGTTTATACCACTTCTTTTCAAAAGTTCCTGAATCCCTGCGGGAGTACAAGGAAGATATGTGTCAAGTCCAATGACAAGTTTTCCAACATTTACAGGATGAAAACCATCAACATCTTTAATTGGGTCAATCGTCTGTAAAATTTTTTGTTCATCAATGTGCGGTGGAAGTGGGAGTTGAACGAGAATTCCATGAATTTTGGGGTCGGAGTTTAAGGTTTGAATTTTTTCAATTAATTCATTTTCGGATGTTTCAGTGGGTAGTTTTAAGGTTATTGAGTAAAATCCGAGTTCTTCACACGCTTTACCTTTCATTTTAACATAGACCTGGGATGCAGGATTATCTCCTACAAGTATGAATGCAAGTCCTGGAACGACGCCAGTTTCATTGAAAAGTGCTTCTGCTTGTTGTTTTACTTCTTGTTTAATTTCTTCAGAAATTTTCTTCCCATTGATTATTTGTGCTGGCATTTTGAAGTGTCTCTACATTTATTGTTTTATTAAATTCTGGGTAAACTATGCTCTCAATTTTAAGAGCCTTTCCGGTTTCAGAATCAACAGAAACGAAGACAGCTGAAAACTTGACATCATTTTGAGCAACTTCATATTTATGTGGGGTTTGATATAAAAATCTTAGAATTGAAGCTCTTTTCTCCATTCCGATGACGGAATCATAAGGACCTGTCATTCCAATATCAGTTATATAAGCAGTTCCATTTGGAAGAATTCTTGCATCGGCAGTTGGGATATGAGTATGTGTCCCGAGCACAGCGCTTACCCTTCCATCAAGATACCATCCCATAGCCATCTTTTCTGCTGTTGCATCTGCATGTATATCAACGATTATAATTTTGGTCTCTTTTGATATTTTGGCAAGAGCCATTTCCATGGCTCTAAATGGGCAATCAATCGGATAGAGAAAAACTCTACCCTGTAAGTTAACAACGGCAACCTTTCCTTTGCCATTTTGAAGATTGTAAATTACATAACCTTTGCCATAAGTTCCTTTTGGATAGTTTAGTGGTCGCAAGATATTTGGTTCGTTTATGAGATAATCTTTTACCTGTTGTAATTTATCCCAGACATGATTCCCAGTTGTTATGACATTTACACCAGCTTGAAAAAGACGTTGGGCTGTTTCTGGTGTTATCCCTTTTCCATCTGCAAGGTTTTCACCATTTGCAATGCATAAATCTATTTTATACTCCTTTTTAAAATTCGCTAAAAGCATTTCAACGATCCTTAAACCGGGTTCTCCAACGACATCTCCAATGAAAAGGATATTTATTTCCATAGAGTAGGGAACGAGGCATTTGTTTTTAAACATAAATAATATAGCAAAATAGCCTCTTAAATAAAAACCCAGAAAGGCAAAAATCTATGTAAGATAATTTGTCCAGTGGGATTTAAAATAAAAAAGCCCGGTTTAAACCGGGCTTTTGAAAAAAAATTAATCTTTTACCCCGTTTCTCTCCCTTTCTTCTTGTGTAAGTTCAAATACCTTTCTAAATAGTTTTTCATCAACTTCGGTAAATTGAACTTTTCTTCTTGCCATGACTCTTTTCGCTACTTCTATTGCTTTATCAATCCTATATGTCACAAACCCATCTTCAGCTCCGCCCCATGAGAAGGATGGTATAAATTTGGGAGGTAAACCAGCGCCATAAATGTTACAGCTAACCCCGACAACTGTTCCAGTGTTAAACATTAGATTTATTCCACTTTTTGAGTGATCTCCCATTGTTAAACCAACAAACATTGAACCGCTATCAATTAATTCACCATCAATATAGACTTTGACATTCCCATAGTCATTTTTTAAATCGCTGTTGTTTGTATCGGCACCGATATTAACCCAGGTTCCGAGATATGAATGTCCAATGAACCCCTCATGTTGTTTATTTGAATATGCATGGATTATTGAAGCCTCAACCTCACCTCCAACTTTGCAAACTGGACCAATGCTTGTGTTCTCGTAAATTTTTGCGGAAACCTTTATTAAACTATCATCACCGATATAAGCTGGTCCCTCAATCACAGCATTTGGTAGAATTTTGGCATTTTTACCAATGTAAATTGGACCATTTTCGGCGTCAAGAACAACCCCTGGCTTTATTTTTGCCCCTTCTTCAATGTGAATAAAGTGTTCATTTAAAAGATGGACACCATCATAAATTTTCCCAAGTTTCTTTGCTTTTCCTTCGGTTAATATATTGAAATCAATTAAAATTTGTTCACCATTGTTATTCACAAGTTCCCATGGATAAGTTATCAACTTCACATTCGCCTCAATTTTTTCAAATCCATCAAGATCAGATTTCAGGATTGGATTTCCAAGCTTTTCTCTGAACCTTTTCAAATTTTCGCCAGTAGCCCAGAATGCGATAATTTCGCCATCTTTAACATAAACGACATCTTTCCCCGGGTATTTGAACTTATCTGCGAAATGTGGTTCGGCGAGAACTCTTCCATTAATGAAAAGAACCTGAGTTACATTAGACGGAATTTCATTAACATAAAAGTTTGGATAATCTCTCTTTAAAATATCGGTTAGATAATCTCTTGCGTGAAGAATTACAGTTGGATTTGAAAAGCTCCTTATGATTTTGTCCTTGAGCAGAGTTATACCGCATCGTAGTTCATAAACAGGTCTGAAATAAACTAATGGTAGAAGTTTTCTATATTTTTCATCTTCAAATATGCAAATATTCATAGTTTCTGTGGCTTATTTAGTTTTTAAAATTTAACAAGCCTCCCCCTTCTTGATGGGGGAGGGAACAATTTGAGATTTATCCGTAATAAACGAATTCAGCTGAAAGTTTTGAAGCAGCTTTTTTATCAACAATTATAATTGCCTTCCGATGCATTTGTAACATTGAAGCTGGGCACATTGCAGTAATCGGTCCTTCTACTGCTGCTTTTACAGCATCTGCTTTGTTTTCACCATTTGCAAGTAGGATAACTTCTTTAGCCTCCATAATCGTTCCAATTCCCATCGTTATAGCATACTTTGGAACTTCATCAATGCTTTTGAAAAATCTTGAGTTATCTTGCCTTGTTTTTTCTGTTAATGTTTTAATTCTTGTCCTTGAACCAAGTGATGAACCAGGCTCATTAAACGCAATGTGTCCATTTGCACCGATGCCGAGAATTTGCAGATCAATCCCACCAAATTTCTTAATCTGATCCTCATACCATTGGCAGTAAGCCTCAACTTTTGGGTCGGTTTCGTATGGACTTATTTTTAAATCGCCGAACATACCTTGTGGAATGTGAACATTTGCTGGGTTGATGTTAATATGCTTGAAAAAGTTTTCCCACATAAAGTAGTGATAACTTTGATCATGTTCAGGCGGAAGTCCAATATACTCGTCAAGGTTGAAAGTTACAACTTTTGAAAAGTCAAGCCCTTCTTCCTTATGCATTCTTATAAGTTCCTTGTAAAGTCCAAGTGGGGTGCTACCTGTCGCAAGTCCGAGAACAAGATTTGGTTTTCTACGGATTCTGTCAGCGACGATCTTTGCAGCTTCTTTGCTCATTGCGTCGTAGTCTTCCTTTACAATTACGAGCATTTTAATTTTCCTCCATTTTAGTTTTTGTTTATATGAAAAATGGGTTTCCTAATTAGACAAAAAAAGGGAAGGCGAAAGCCCTCCCTTTTTAAAGTTGAATGATTAAACCAAGGGCTATTCGCCTTTTGCTTCCTGATAATGCTTAGCGTATCTTTTCATAAAGCGCTCAACTCTACCTGCGGTATCAACAAGTTTCTGTTTCCCGGTAAAAAACGGGTGACAATTTGAACAAATCTCAACCTTGATAACTCCACCAACTGTTGACCTTGTCTCAAAAGTATTTCCACAAACGCACGCAATTACTGCTTTCTTATAAGGCGGATGAATTCCTTTCTTCATTTCTATCTCCTTGGGTTATTTATTTTTCGCAGTTAAATATAATCAAAACGCAAATCAAAGACAAGAAAAGTGAAGCCCATTTGCCGAATTTTTCAATTTTCCTCATTTTCCTAAAAAATTATTTGCTTTTTATCTATGTTTTGATTATACAATATCCTCAAAAAAGCATCTTGGCTTTATGAGAATTTTTAGATTTGAAACACATCAATTGATCCCGGCTCAACTTGACACCGTTTGGGATTTTTTCTCGGATCCCAAAAACTTAAAAATTATTACACCTCCGTATATGAAATTTGAGATTTTAACACCCGTTCCAGATAAGATGGAAGCGGGTTTGATTATCATTTATACTGTCAGACCACTATGGAATATTCCAATGCGATGGGTTACTGAAATTACTCATGTTGAGCCAAAAAAGTTTTTTGTGGATGAACAGCGTTTTGGTCCTTATAAATTCTGGCATCACCGCCACACATTTACCCCTGTTGAGAAGGGAGTTCTTATGAGCGACCTTGTTTATTACGCTTTGCCAATTCCTCTGATTGATGGACTTGTAAATCGCTGGATAATTGCCCCACGTCTTAAAGAGATTTTTGAGTTTAGGAGAAACAAAATAATAGAAATTTTCGGCAGGGCAGAATGGGAGTGATTTTGAATTTTAAGTGTTAAATTTTAAATTGAAAAAAGCATTTTTGTGCTATGACCATTGTAGTTGAGAACATAAAGATAGGGGAATATCTTTTGACATTTGAGGGGACGCTTGAGGATTATTATAAACTTGAGGAAAAGAAAGCAGAATATATTGATGGGATAATCATCATGCATAGCCCAGCAAGCGTAACTCATGAAAGAATCTCTGTTGAGATTTTGACGCGGTTAAATCTTTTTGTAAAATCAAATAGTCTTGGTGAGGTTCTTGGGTCTAAGTTGGCTATAGCAATTGGGGATAGGAGATTTGAGCCTGATATAGTTTTTATTTCACGGGATAACTCTGGTAAATTTGGCGAGTTTGAATTCTTTGGAACCCCTGACCTTGTTGTTGAGATAATTTCAAAGTCAACGAAACATTATGATTTGAAGATCAAGCGAGAATTTTACGGGTAGCATAAAATTCCAGAAATATGGTTTGTTGATTATAACGAAAAAATTTTCATAGCGGATATCCTGAAAAGTAGGGGATACGAGACAGTAGAGATAAATGATGGGATGTATGAAAGCGCAGTGTTAAAAGGATTTAAACTGATATTATGGGATGATCTTGGATTGTAAAAATTTTTAATAGAAAGGGCGGGCGAAAAATCACCCAAGCCCTATTTAATGGATTAAAATGGGGTTCTTCCTCTAAACTGGAATGGTTGTGATGTTGACGGGTTATTGCTTGATGCTGTGGGGAAGATATAGCCTGTTATAATCTCATCTCCTTCTTTAAGGTTTCCACCTACAACCTCGGTATAGTTTCCATCTGTTATTCCAGTTCTTACAAAAGTTGGTTTGGGATTTTTATTTTCATCAAGTATCCATATGATTGCCCTATTTCCACCTGGGAAACCACCGCTGGGTCTTTGACCGCCCTGACCTTGCTGTGCCTGACCAAAAAATCCAGGACCTCCACCTTCTTGCTGTCTTCGTCTCATAAATTCTTCTCTCCTTTTTTGCATCTCTTCCATTGCTTTTGCAAAGCGTTTATCTTCGGGGTCTGGTTTGAATCTTAACGCTTGATTTGGAATCCTTAAAACATTTTCACGTTTATCTATTAAGATTTTGACATTTGCTGTCATCCCCGGCTTCAATTTCAAATCCTTATTTTCAACATCTATAATCACGGTATAGTTGATCACATTTTGAACATTTATAGGTTGAAGGCGAACTTGTGAAACTTTTCCGATGAAAGTTTCATCCGGATAAGCATCAACGGTAAAGAAGACGGTTTGCCCGGGTTTTACCTTTCCTATATCTGCCTCGTCAACATTTGCTTCAACTCTCATCTTTCTTAAATCGTTTGCGATTGTGAAAAGCGTCGGTGCCTGCAAGCTTGCTGCAACTGTTTGACCGACATCAACATTTCTTGATATCACTATGCCATCTATTGGGGAGTAAATCGTTGAATACTTTAAATTCACCTTTGCTCTTTCAAGTTGAGCCTCAGCTGATTTTAGCTGCGCAAGTGCCGTTTCATAATTTGTCAGTGCTTGATCATAATCTGCCTGTGAGACAAGGTTTTTTGAGTAAAGTTCTTTTATCCTGCTTAAATCACGCTGTGCTTGATTTACTTGCGCCCTTGCTCTCTCAACCTGTGCTTCTGCATCTTTTACTTGTGCTGCAAGGAATGTTGAATCAAGCTGGGCAATGATTTGACCTTTCTTCACAACATCATTGAAATCAACATATATCTTCGCAATTGTTCCAGATACCTGCGTTCCAACCTGAACGAGGGTAACAGGATTTAGTGTCCCAGTTGTTGTAACATATACCTCAATATCACCAACATCTGCTTTGGATGTCTTCAGTTGAAGTGTTCCTGATTTTCTATTGTTGAGGTAAAATGCAACCACAAGCCCGGCTGCGATTAAAATAACGACTATTATCAGAATGCGAAATAGTTTTCTCTTCATTTCTTTATTACCTCCGCTCATTTTTTTCTGTTTCTTTTATCATTTTTTCAAACTCTTCTATCTGTTGTGGAGTTAAAATTGATCTTATTGAATCACGAAGTGCGCTTTTTAGCGAATCAAATTTAGGGCGAAATTCTCTGCTTAAATTTTTAAATTCCTTCTGAGACCAGCTCAAAATTGAGTCAAGCCGAACTTGTTGCTTCTGATTTAAATTTAGCCTTTTGATAAGCTCTTTCCTATACTCCTTTAATCCGCTTTTTCTTGGGTGATACTTCAGGAGAAGTGCTCTGTCTATTAAAATTCCGATAGCGAAACCAATCAAAATACAGCCTGCGATGAGTATAATAGCTTTTGTTTTGCTGCTCATTTCTTTCCTCCATTTGATAATGTTAATTCAAGAACATCATCTTGGCTTAAATTTCCACCTGATGAAATGACTTTTTGAACCGATGGCGTCTCATTCAAAACAGCCTCTTCAATTTTTATAGATGTTTTCCCAGACATAAGTTCAATTCCAATAAGAATGATGAAAATTAAAATCAAAGCAATCGCAAGCTCTTTGGAAAATCCAAACACATAATCCCATATCGTCTGCTGTGCCTTTCTTTCTTTGAGCTTTGCCTGTATTCTTGTAAATAAATATGGGGAAACCTCAACATTTTTCTCTTTCAAAGTTTCACGAACGAGTTCATGAACCTTGATAAGTTTGAAGCATTCTGCACATGTCTTTATATGTTCTTCAATAAATTCAACATTATTTTTTAACTCACCGTCAATATACTCGGAGACGAGCTTTTTAATTTTGCTATGTCTCATTTTAAAATTTCCCTATATTCTTTTAAATGTTCTGCAAGAAGTTTTCTTGCTCTGAAAATTCTTGATTTCACAGTTCCAACACTTACTTTAAGTATTTTCGCGATTTCCTCATACGGTAAATCTTCAAATTCGCGCAGAATTATCGCAGTTTTATATTCTAAAGGAAGCTTTGAAATTGCATTTTCAATTATCTCTCTTAATTCTTTTCGTTCAACTGTCTTTTCAACGGGCGAATGAGCTGGCTCAACTTTTGGGTTCTGAGTTAACACATCTGATAACGAATAAGTTCTTGAGCGTTGTCTTTTTCTTATCTCATCAATGCAAATGTTAACTGTAATTCTGTAAATCCAAGTATAAAGAGCTGAACCAAATTTATAATCTCTTAATGATTCAATCACTCTTAAAAATACATCCTGCGTCAGGTCTTCAACGACGCTTGAATCTCCGATAATTTTAAAGATCAAATTTGCAACCCTATTTTGATATTTCTTAATTATCATCTCAAAAGCTTTCTCATCTCCGTCTTTTGCTCTCTTTACTATTTCTGCCTCATCAAGTGTTTCAAATTGTTCTTTCATACTCTGAAATTATGACGATTAAATTTCGTTAAAGTTCCTTAAAAATTCATCAAAATTCATCTGTTTTTTCTCTCCATATTTGTGCTCCAAGTCTTTGAAGTTTTTCCTCAATTCGCTCATATCCCCTGTCAATGTGATAAATTCTTAGAACTTCCGTCTTACCTTCGGCGACGAGACCTGCAAGGATAAGTGAAGCGCTTGCTCTCAAATCAGTTGACATCACTTTCGCTCCTTTTAATTTTTCCACTCCTCTTACAATTGCCACATTTTCATTTACTTCAATATCGGCTCCAAGTCTGACAAGTTCGGGCACATGCTTGAACCTATCGTAAAAAATTGTTTCAGTTATAACTGAGGTTCCTTTTGCAATTGACATAAGCGCTATCCATTGGGCTTGCATATCTGTTGGGAAGCCTGGATATACAGCGGTTGTAACATCAACGGGTTTAATTTCATCAGGCGCTTCAAGCTCAACGAAGTCCTCGCCTATATTTAGATGACATCCTGCATCTTCAAGTTTAATGAGGACTGCTTCAAGATGGGAGGGGTTGCACTTTTCAATCTTTATTTTCCCACTAGTTATTGCTCCAGCAACAAGAAAAGTTCCAGCCTCAATTCTATCAGGTATTGTTTCAACATCGGCGGGATGAAGCTCATCCACACCCTCAATTTCAATCTTATCCGTCCCAAGTCCGCTTATTTTCGCTCCCATTGAGTTTAAAAATTCACCAAGTTGAACTATTTCAGGTTCTTTCGCTGCGTTTTCAATCACAGTGGTTCCTTTTGCCAAGACCGAAGCCATCATAATGTTTCCGGTTGCACCCACGCTTGGTTTGTCAAGGTGAATTTTCGTCCCATGTAGTTGATTTGCTTTTGCGACAATATACCCGGAGTCAAGATCAATCTCAGCACCAAGTTTCCTTATACCTTCAATATGAAGGTCAACCGGTCTTGGTCCCCAAGCACAACCGCCAGGAAGAGAGACACGAGCATAACCGAACCTGCCGACGAGAGGACCAAGCACATAAATTGATGCTCTCATTTTCTTAACAAGTTCATAAGGGGCTTCAAACTTTGATATGTTTTCTGTGTTAATAGTTAAGACATGGCTTTCAAATTTCACATCAATTCCCATTTCCATAAGCACTTGACTCATCGTTTTCACATCTCTAAGATCTGGGGTGTTATAAATTTTATAAGTTCCGCTTGCAAGAATTGTTGCGGGCATGAGAGCCAAGACTGAATTTTTAGCGCCGCTGATCTCTACCGAACCCGAAAGTTTTTTACCTCCGATAATTACAAATTTTTCCATTTTTGCTTCTTTTTAGTTTTTTCGCTCTTCCAAAATTCTGAAAAATAAAGCCAAAAACAAAATTTTGCAATCCTTATATTTTTTTCGTATTTTTGAGTGAAAATAAGGGAAGAAGAAATAAAAGCATTGAAAGACTATGAGTTTTGAAGATAGATTGCTTGAAAAAATTAAACTTGATATTGATGAGAAACTTCTTCCATTCGTAGATAAGCCAGGAAGATATGTTGGGAATGAATTTAACATAATTGTAAAGCCAAGTGCAAAGTTCAGAATTGCTTTGTGTTTTCCTGATGTTTATGAAATAGGCATGTCATATATTGGATTTAAAATTTTGTATAACATTGTGAACCAAATCCCATGGGCAAGCGCTGAACGGGTTTACGCTCCATGGGTTGACGCTGAGGAGATAATGCGAAAAGAGGGTATTTTATTGTTTTCACTTGAGACTAAAAGACCCCTCAAATTTTTTGATATCGTTGGCTTTACCCTGCAGTATGAACTTCACTATACGAACATTTTGAATATGCTTGATCTTGGGGGAGTTCCCATTTTTTCAAAAGATAGAACTGAAGAAGATCCAATAGTTATCGCTGGTGGTCCTGTGGCTTGTAATCCCGAGCCAATGTCTGCGTTTATTGATGCTTTTTTGCTTGGGGATGGTGAAAATCTTTTACCTGCTTTTCTTGAGCTTGTTTACAATATGAAAAAAGAAGGCGCAAAAAGGGATGAAATTTTACTAACAGCTGCGAAAACTTTACAAGGTGTTTATGTTCCAAAGTTTTATGAACCTGTTTATGATGACGGTAAGCTAAAAGGTATGAAAAAACTCTTTGACGAACTTCCTCTTCCAGTTAAACGAAATGTAATACCGGAGCTAAAGCCAGAATATTACCCTGAAAAACCAGTTGTCCCTTTAATAGAGGTTGTTCATGATAGATTCCAGCTTGAAATAATGCGAGGTTGTACGCAGGGTTGTAGGTTTTGCAATGCGGGGATGATTTATAGACCTGTTCGTGAAAGACCCGTTGATGATTTGATAAATGAAACAAAAACGGTGATTGAAAATACCGGTTATGAAGAAATGTCTTTTGTTTCGCTTTCAACATCTGATTACTCGCTATTACCTGAACTTATGAGCAGAAATTATGAACTTGTTAAGGAGAAACGGATTTCCCCGAGTTTTCCATCGCTTCGTCCACAGACTTATACAAAAGGGATTGCAAAATTTGCCCGTGAAGGCGGAGCAAGTGGATTAACATTTGCCCCAGAAGCTGGAACTGAAAGATTACGCAGGGTTATAAATAAACAAAGCTCTGAGGAAGATTTCTACCGCGCTGTTGAGATAGCGATTGATCATGGATGGCGACTTGTCAAACTTTACTTTATGATGGGGCTTCCTACAGAAACTTATGAGGATCTTGATGGAATTTTAAAAATCGCTGAAAATGTTGTGAGAATTGCAAAGAGGAAAAAAATTTATAACATGGAAGTTCATGTCTCTGTGTCACCTTTTTCTCCAAAAGCACATACACCTTTTCAATGGGAAAGACAAAATTCAATTGAAGAACTTCTTGAAAAAACAAGATACTTAAAGTCAAAAAATAGGTGCAAAAATATAAAGCTTGATATTCGTGACCCCAGAATTACAACTCTTGAGACAATCCTTGGGCGTGGTGATAGAAAAATATCAAATGTAATTTATTCTGCCTGGAAAAAGGGAGCGAAATTTGACGCTTGGACAGATAAGTTGAATTTTAATTTATGGATGGAAGCATTGAAAGAAAATGGGCTAACGGTTGAAGAATATATACGGGAATATGAAAAAGATGATGTCTTCCCTTGGGATCATATTTTTATGGGCGTTTTGAAAAAATTTTTATGGAGGGAAAGGCAAAAAGCTTATAGAGAAGCAATGGTTCCAGATTGTAGACCCGAAGATGTATGCCATGCATGTGGGGCTTGTGATTTTAAAATGATAAAAATGCTGATAAGGGAACAAATTGACAAACGAAGTGAAATTTCACAAAATGGCGAAGTTTTAAGCATAGGCGAAGAAGCAATCTGGGTTGATAAATCGCAAAGCGAAGGAATAAAAACATCTCAAACCTACTTTTACAGAATGAAGTATACTAAAGAAGGGTATCTAAAATACATTTCACATCTTGATTTGGTTCGTCTTTTCAATCGCATTTTCAGAAAATCTAATTTAAGGGTCGCACATACACGAGGTTTCCATCCACATCCAAAATTTTCATTTTCTGCTCCACTTCCCATCGGTTATTCAAGCTTATGTGAATTCATTGACTTTGAGCTTGAGGAATACCTTGAGCCGGAGGAGATCAAACATCGCCTTATCCCCAATCTTCCCAGTGGAATGCGTATAATTGAAATCGGGGAAATACCAAAGCCCAAAGAATCACTTGATAGCCAGATTAATCTTTTTGAATATAAAATCTATTTCACTTCAGAGAATCTTCAAAGTCAGATTGAAACGTTTCTTGCAAAAGATGAAATTTTAGTTCACAAGGTCAACCAGAACGGAAAGATAAAGGTCATGAATATCCGTAAATATGTTGATGAAATTTTTATGGGAAACGATGGTTTTACTTTGCGAGTTATTCGTGACAAAGATGGGATTATGCCGAAGGTTGATTTAATACTTGAAATTCTTTTGGGTTTGAATAGGGAGGAAATAAGAAAGTTAAAAATTGAAAGGACAGCTCAATTTATTTTCAGAAATGGCACTATAATTGATCCAGTTGATGATATTGTGAAAAACAAAATAAGGGTTTTTTATGAGGAAAGAAATTTATATCAGTACGAAGAAGAAAGAAACTCGTATAGCGGTTCTTGAAGATGGTCAACTTGCCGAATTGTTCTTTGAAAATCCTGAACAAGAAAGGATGGTTGGGGATATTTACCTTGGTAAGGTTGCGAGGGTTTTACCTGGGATAAAAGCGGTGTTTATAAATATCGGACACAGGCAAGACGCATTTCTTCATTTTGCAGATATTGATAAGACATCAATTGAAGAATATGCTGACCTGCTTGGGGATGATACAAGCATTGATGAGGTTTCTGAAACTACAACTGAGGCAACAAAGGAATTGACTGAAGAAGGGGAAGAAAAATCTTTACAGCCTGTTTCCGCTTCTCAACCATCTAAAGATGTTGAAGCGTATGCACCAAGAAAACCACATCTTTTGAAAAAAGGTCAACCTATCCTTGTTCAGGTTATAAAAGAACCGCTTGGAAGAAAGGGGGCAAGAGTTACAACGAGAATAACTCTACCGGGACGATTTCTTGTTTTGATGCCTTTCATGGAAAATAAAATTGGAATATCAAGAAAAATCCTAAATCAAAAGGAAAGAAGAAGATTAAGAAACATAATCAAAGCACTTCTACCAAATGGTTATGGTGTTATAGTCAGAACCGCAGCTGAGGGTAAAGATACGAAGACATTGAGAGGGGAGCTTGAACAGCTGATCACAACATGGGAAAAGATAGAAAAAATGATTCCTAATGAAAAACCGCCAGCCTTGCTCTACAAGGATATAAGCGTTACATCAAGCGTGATGCGTGACCTTTTGACAAAAGATGTTGAAAGGGTTGTCGTTGATTCAAAATCTCTTTTCCGTGAAATAGTTGCATATGCGAGATGGGCAGCACCTGATATCGTTGATAAAATTGAACTTGATGAAACTGAGGATATATTTGAAAAGTATGGAATTAATAAAGAGATTGAAAATTCGCTTGGAAGGAAAATTTATCTTCGTGGCGGAGCTTACATTCTTATTGAACAAACAGAGGCTATGACAGTTATTGATGTGAATACAGGAAGATACGCGCCAAGACAAAATCAAGAACAGGTATCTTTGAGAATTAATCTTGACGCTGCTAAAGAGATTGTGAGACAATTGAGGTTGAGGGATATAGGTGGTTTGATTGTGGTTGATTTTATTGATATGGAGGATGATAAAAGCAAGAAGCGTTTGTTTGAGGAACTTCGTAAAGAATTTAAAAAGGACAGGGCAAAGGTTACAGTTTTGCCGATGACTGAATTTGGGTTAATTCAAATTACGAGGCAGAGGGTAAGACCGAGCGTATTTGAAAAGTTTAGTGAGCCGTGCCCGACTTGCGCTGGAACAGGCACAATTTTTTTGAGAAACTTAATTTTCAAAAAAGTGGAAAGATGGTTTGCAAAATTTAGAGCTGTTTCAAATGAGAGAAAACTGATTCTAAAACTTCACCCAACCCTCGCAAAGTATGTGAAGTCAAATTTGAATGGGAAATTAAAGATTTTGAAGTTGATGTTAAAATATTTTATCAGAGTTAAAATTGAGCCCGATCCAACCCTTTCGGTTGAAGAATTCAAAGTTGTTTCAGTGAAAACAGGCAAAGAATTAACCGAGACGGGAACAAGCGCACAAGTTGTTATCCCAAAACAAAATAAAAAAGAGGAGATTTGAAATGAAGATTTTTCTTGACACAGCAAATGTTGATGAAATAAAGGAAGCAGTAAGTTGGGGGATACTTGATGGCGTCACCACAAACCCAAGTCTGGTTGCGAAGGAGAAGAGGGATTTTAGGGAACTACTTCAAGAGATATGCTCAATTGTTGATGGTGATGTAAGTGCAGAAGTTATATCAACCGATTTTGATGGAATCGTTAAGGAAGCAAGAGAACTTGCAAGGCTTGCGGATAATATCGTTGTGAAAATTCCTTTAATAAAAGATGGTTTAAGAGCTGTTAAGTTCTTAAAAAGCGAGGGTATAAGAGCAAATGTAACGCTTTGTTTTTCTCCATCTCAGGCAATTCTTGCTGCAAAAGCTGGAGCTTATTACATCAGCCCATTTATCGGTCGGCTTGATGATATATCAAGCGATGGGATGAATCTTGTCAGGCAAATCGTCCAGATTTACAGAAACTACAATTTTAGAACTCAAGTTCTCGTCGCAAGCGTAAGGCACCCAATGCATGTAGTTGAGGCGGGTTTGATAGGCGCAGATGTCGTCACAATGCCGTTTAAAGTTCTTGAACAAATGATAAAACATCCATTAACTGATATTGGACTTGAAAGGTTTCTTGATGATTGGAGAAAAGCTCAAGCGGAGCTTGAAAAGAGATTTGAAAAAGTAAAATAAAATAAGGAGAATAACTGTATGAAACGCACCCCATTTTATGAAATTCATCTTGAACTTGGAGCAAAGATCGCACCTTTTGCTGGCTATGAAATGCCAATCCAATATGATGGCATAATAACTGAACATAAGCGAGTTCGTGAATCGGTTGGCGTTTTTGATGTCTCACATATGGGTGAGTTTAAAGTAAGTGGGAGAAAAGCTTTGAATTTTTTACAAAAATTGACCGTAAATGATGTCTCAAAACTTCAACAGGGAAGAGCCCAATATTCAGCGATGTGTTATGATGATGGTGGAATAGTGGATGATCTTTTAATTTATAACCTTGGCGAATCATACATGGTTGTTGTAAATGCAGCCAATATTGAAAAAGATTTTGAATGGATGAAAAAACATCTTGAAGAAGATGTTAAGCTTGAAAATATAAGCGATGATGTGGCTCTTCTTGCGGTTCAGGGTCCAAAGTCTCTTTTAACTTTGCAGAAGTTAACGGATGTTGATTTGGGTCAGATTAAATATTATCATTTCGTTAAGGGGAAGCTTGCTGGCGTTGATATGATAATTTCCAGAACTGGCTATACAGGTGAACTTGGATTTGAACTTTATTTTGAAGCTGATCCAAAAATTTGCAGAAAAGTTTGGGACGCAATTATGGAAGCCGGGAAGGAATTTAACATAGGTCCGGCAGGTCTTGGCGCGAGGGATACACTGAGAACTGAAATGGGTTATATGCTTTATGGAAATGATATTGATCAAACCACAAATCCGCTTGAAGCCGGGCTTGATTGGATTGTTAAATTTGATAAAGGTGATTTCATAGGTAGAGAAAGCCTGATTAAGGTTAAAACTGAAGGTATCAAAAGGAAGCTTGTCGGTTTTATAACCGATGAAAAAATTCCACCAAGACATGGATATGAAATTTTTAAAGATGGTGAAAAAATAGGTTATGTTACAAGTGGAACTTTTTCTCCAATCCTTGAGAAGGGAATAGGAATGGGGTATGTTGATATTAGATTTTCAAACTTAGGTGAAAAGATAAAAATCAACGCTCGTGGAAAGGAATTAACTGCGGTGATTGTTAACCCTCCATTTGTTACAAACAGGGCGCGGTAAAACAAAGTTTGGGGTAGTTGATGAATATTGATTTATTTTTCATACCTCTGCAAATCCAAGATGAATTAAGCTTGCAAAATAAAACAGTTATAGTTGTTGATGTTTTAAGAGCTTCAACCACAATAGCAACTGCTTTAAAAAATGGGGCAAGGGCGATAATCCCAGTGGCATCTATTGAAAATGCAGTTAAATACGCCTCAACCCTTGAGCCGGGCTCGTTTCTTTTGTGCGGGGAAAGAGGCGGAAAAATTATTGATGGATTTGATCTTGGAAATTCTCCGTTTGAATATACAGAGGAAAAAGTTATGGGGAAAACTTTAATTTATGCGAGCACGAATGGTTCAGTCGCTATAACTAAAACAAAATATGCTAAGCATTCACTTGTAGCTGGATTTATAAATATATCAGAAGTTGTAAAATTCGTTAGCGAAAATAGCGATGATATTTTAATTCTATGTTCAGGCAAGTTAAATCGTTTCTGTATTGAAGATGCGGTTTGCGGGGGGATGATCGCTTTCCTGCTTACGAAAGGAAAATCAAGGAAAAGACTCAATTTAAGTGATTCAACTGTGTCCGCTATAAAACTTTATAAATTTTACAGTAAAAATTTACTGAAGATGTTAAGGGAAAGCGAGCACGGTAGATTTTTGATTGAACTTGGGTTTGAAGAGGACTTAAAAGTTGCTTCATCAATTGATTCAATACCTATTTTGCCAATTTTCTCTGATGGCGTTATAAAAGCATTGAAGTAAATCTTTTGTTTTCTTTATAAAATTTCGCATATTTAAAAAAATTTTCAGCGAAAACAAAAAAAATACAAGCATGCTTAAGCCAAGGAAAAAAATAAAAAAACAAGAACTGAAAGAGGATAAGCTTGTTTTGACTTATTACAAAGCCCGTGAGTTCGTTGAGAAAAACAGAAAGATTTTAAGTTATGTCTTAACAGGCATAATCATTCTAGTTGCCGGTGTAATTATTTACAGAAACAATGTGAAGGCTGAAAATGAAAGAGCTGAGGTGCTTTTTTCAAGAATTATAACCTACTACGATAATGGTGATTACAAAACTGCAATTGATGGAATCCCACAACGAAATATACAAGGGTTAAAATATATTGTTGAAAATTACGGCGGAACGGACGCAGGGGAAATAGCAACATATTATCTTGCAAATGCTTACTTTATGCTTGGTGATTATGATAACGCTTTAAAGTATTTCAAAAAATATGACGGCAACGATAAGCTTTTGCTTTCAGCATCCCTTGCTGGAATTGCATCAGTGTACGAGATAAAAGGGGAATATAAAAAAGCGGGTGAATATTTTGAAAAGGCATCGCAAAAATTCAAAGAGAATATACTCATTCCTGAATACCTTTACAACGCAGGGAGAAATTATAAACTTGCCGGGGAAAGGGAAAAGGCACTTCGCATGTATGAGAGAATAAAGAAGGAATATCCTAACTTCACAAAAATTCGTGATGTTGAAATTTACATCGCATCGCTAAAAAACGAATAAACTAAGCGCGGTAAAATTTATGGAACTTCTTTCAAAGATTTCATTTTTTCTTCACATTTTATCAGCCATGCTAATTGCGGTTTCAGTTTTTGGTTTTTCAATGATTGAGTCAGCCTTTGGAAGGGAAATGACTTTGAGCCTACATAAATTGTCCTTAAAATTTTCAAATATTGCTCGCAATGGTGGACTTCTGGCTTTAATTACTGGAATTTATAATTGGTTTGTCATCGGAAATATACAAGGGTGGTTGATTGTTAAGGTAATTTTGTTTATATGGTTCGTTATTTCGGGTGTTTTCGTAGGCGTAAAATATATTTCAAAGCGGGAGAAACTTTTAAGTGAAGGTCAGACTCCAGTTGATGAAATGGTAAAGGTGAACAAAATCATCAAAGTTTATTCTCGTTTGAACCTTATTATATTTATTCTGATAGTTTTTCTTGCGGTTTTTAGACCATTTTAATGTAATAAAGTGTTACAAGGATATCTTGTAAAAATTTCAAAGCCAAGTGGAAAAAGGTAAAGATTAGCTTTAGGTCGTTTTGATTTTTAATGAATTTTTAAAGTGTGATTTATGGCATAAAATTTATTGATTTATTGTTGAAATGCTTGACTTTTACAAAATATAAGTTTATCTTTAGTGTGAGTAGGTTCTTTAGGTGGTTTTGTAATTTGAATTTTGTATGCGATAGAAAATATGTCCAACAAAAACTAAATTAAAAACTAAATTCAGGAGGTAATTTATTATGGGTCAGCAGCAACTTTTACTCATCGTCCTTGGCGTCATCATAGTTGGAATCGCAATTGCTGTTGGAATTTCAATGTTCAAGAGCAGTGCAGTTGACGCCAACAGAAGTGCAATTGCAAGTGACCTTGCAAATCTTGCTTCAAAGGCACAGAGATATTACAGAACGCCAGTTGAACTTGGCGGTGGTGGTCAGAAATTTGATAACTTTGCGTTAAGTACGTTGGATAGAAGCAATCCTAATGGAACTTATGGTTGGGGAACAACTGATGGTGGTGCTGGTTTTACTGGTTTGACTGGAACAGCTGGAACAGATTATATTTTTATCTATGCCGTTGGCACCGAAAAGGCTAGCGTAGGTGGGCAAACGCAATTTGTGGCTGCGGTTGCACTTGTAACACCTGACAAGGTGGAAATTAAGCAAGGGTGGATACCTGAAGCTACCGGAAATACTTTCAAAGCAGATGTTACTTCTAATACTAATACTAATGGCCAAACGACTTCATTCAGCGGCTTTACTGCGCAATGATTGAATTCGGAAGGGGGTATTCCCCCTTCCTTCTTTTTCATATAATTAATCTTTTGGGGAGGTGATTAAAATTTGCCTGATTATCGTTTTGAGGGAGTGACATTGACGGGGCGACCTGTTCAAGGTATAATATCTGCTGATAGCCTTGCTGAAGCAAAGAAAAAGATTAAACAGCTTGCTGAACAGAGGAAAATAAAGGTAACGAGGATTCAAAAGAGAAAAACATTTATTTATAAGGTTCAGCGTGATAGTGAAAAACCGATAACAGGTGAGCAGAAAGCATTTACAAAGGAGGAGGTAAAACAGGCACTTGAAAAACTTGGGTATAAAGTTGTAAGCATTCAACCAAAAGTTCTTGATTTTAAATTTAAACCACCGGAGACAGAAATAGTCACATTTGTTCGGGTAAGTGCAGATTTGTTAAGGGAAAAATTACCTTATAATGAAGTTCTTCAGCTTTTGATAAACGATGTACAACATCCAACATTAAGAGAGGCTTTAAGAGAGATAAACAATGATTTGCGTCAGGGTAAAGATAGCGAGGAGGCGTTTTTAAAGCAAGAAAAAGCGCTTGGTAAGTTTACAGCGAGAATGCTCGGGCTTGCGTCAAAAAGTGGAAATATGGCTGATATTTACGAAAGCACGGCTAAGTTTCTTGAAAGAAATGCTGAATTTAAAAAGAATCTTAAAAGTGCATTGATAATGCCTGTGTTTACATTAATTGTTTTATTTATCGCGGTTATCTTCTATGTTGCTTATATTTTCCCGGAGACCGCTGAGCTTTTCCTTAAACTTGGAACCGAGCTTCCACCTATGACAGCGGCGACTTTGAAACTCAGCCATTTTTTACTTGATAATATGACTTATATTTTACTTATTTCAGCTGCGATTGTATTTGCTTTTATTTATTTCATTAGAACTCCAAGGGGGCAATTTTTGCGTGATAAATATATCATAAAGATTCCAGTTCTTGGTCCATTAATTCACAAAACAACGATAGAAATTTTCTGCAGGGTTTTTTATGCTTTATATGCAGGGTCGGGGGAGAACATTGACGCAATTCGCCTTGCAGCAGAGGCTTGTGGGAATAAATATATGGAACATCAGATAAAGACGATAGCTATACCAATGATGTTAAGTCAGGGTAAAGGACTTGTAGAAGCATTTGAAGCGACTGGGGTTTTCACTAAGACAGCGCTTGCCAGATTTCATTCGGGGGCAGAAACAGGAACAGTTAAACAGACAGCACTTCAAATTGCAAATTATTATGAGAAGGAAACAGTTTATAAACTTAAAAATGCCGTTGATTTCATTCAGCTTGTAATTGCGATGATCATAATGATTGTGATGACGCTTTTAACACTTGTGTCTTCCGAGACAGCGATGGTCAAGCCGAAGACGCCGTATACAATAATACTTCCATTTCAAATTTTTTAAAAAATTTTTGAGGTGATGTCAAATGACAATCGGAGTAGATATTACAGATAAACTGGGTTATACGCTTTTAAAGAAGGGGATAATTGACTATGAGACGCTTGAGAGAGCTTTAAGGATCAAGGAACAGGAAGATTCAAAGACAAGAAGAAGTTTAGCTCAAATTCTTGTGACTGATTTTGGGATTGATCATGATAGCGTGTTTAAAGAGGTTGCAAACCTTTATGGGTTTAGGGAGATTTATCTTGCGGATGAGAACATTGATAAAAATAGAACCGATTTCATAAAAAAACTTGTTGAGCCACTTCCCCAAGCGTTGAAGGAGCAAATGAGAGCGGAAAAAATTTTACCTTTGAAGTATGATGAACAAAGACCCGATAAACTTATCCTTATATCTGCTGACCCTACAAGCAGAAGTATACCTTTAATTGCCAGAGCACTCGGTGCGAAAAGATATGAGGTGTGCTATGTTAGACTAAAAGATATGCAAAATCTTTTTGATAAAGTTTTCCCGCCAGAAAACGAGTTTCTAAAAGTCCTTGAAGAATCAAAAATTGAAATAACTGAGGATGAACTTGAAGAGGAAACGCTTGATGAGGCTGCGATTGAAGCGGAAATTAACAAAAGTATGCTTGTTAATCTCGTTGAGGGTATGCTTGTTGAAGCGGTGAGGAAAGGTGCAAGTGATATTCACATAATTCCAAAGGATTCAAGGACGACCGAAATTCATTTCAGAATTGATGGAAAGTTAAGATTGTGGCATGTTCAGGAAGGGATAAGACCTGAGGCAATAGCGGCTGTTGTTAAAGATAGATCAAAAAATGTTGACAGATTTGAGCGTGAAATGGCACAAGATGGTTTTATCCAGCGAAAAGTTGACGGGCATATGATAAGATATAGGGTTTCCGTTCTTCCAATAGTTGGTAAGGAGTTTCAGTATAAATTTGAAAGTATCGTTATAAGAGTTCTTGATGATAGAAAGGTTATAACTGACCTTGATAAACTTGGTTTTCAAGGTAAAGCTAAGGAATTTTTCATAAAAGCGATTTCAAAGCCCCAAGGAATGGTAATAGTGACCGGTCCAACTGGAAGTGGTAAATCAACAACATTGATGGCGGCTTTACATTATATCATAAAACCAGAGATAAATGTTCTAACCGTTGAAGATCCGGTTGAATATATAATCCCTGGAGCGAGGCAGTTAAAGATAGGACCAAAGATGAACTTTGAGCAAGCATTGAGAGCGATTTTGCGTCATGACCCAGATGTAGTTATGGTTGGTGAGATAAGAGATAAAGAGACCGCCGAAATTGCAATTAAGCTGGCAAATACAGGACACTTAACATTTTCAACTCTTCACACAAATGATGCTCCAAGCGCTATATCAAGATTGTATAAAATGGGAATTGAGACATTTCTTATCGCATACGCTATAAACATAATAATTGCTCAAAGATTGATTCGTAAGCTATGCGAGAAATGTAAAAGACCGATAGAAGATATTGATCCAGCTATTCCGTTAAGTTTAGGATTTACGGAGGAGGAAATTAAGAATACTGTTTTTTATGAAGCTGTTGGGTGTGATCAATGCCATGGTGGATATAAAGGAAGGATAGCGATTCATGAGGCACTTTATTTTACGAAAGAAATAAGAAGGTTAATTTTCAAAACAGGAAAGGACATTGATGAAGAGGCGATAAGGGAGCAAGCTATTAAGGATGGCATGCTTACATTAAGAGCAGCTGGTAGAGAAAGAATAAAACAAGGACTTACAACTCTTGAAGAAGTTGCTCATGCGACAACAGAGGATTAAACATCAAAGAGCGAAATTTTTATGGGCACAGGACAAACATTAATAACAATACTTGCTTTGGCTTTACTTTCGCTTGCTGTTTTGAACATAAACCGTGGGCTTTCAAGTCATGATATATCATTAGCTCAAAATCGCTATCGTCTTGAGGCTCTTTCTATTGCAACATCTTATATACAACAGGCGACGCAATATTATTTTGATGAAGCGGTTGCAGATTCAAACAATACCGCTAAGACAGACCCAAATACATTTACACATCCTTTAGAACTTGGGTTTGAACCCACTGATTCAATGCAAATAAATGATTTTGATGACTATAATAACATCGTCAAAATTGACACAGGGAAAAGCAGCGTTATCTATAGAGTTTCATTTAAAGTGGAATATGTTGACCTTTCAAATGGAAGGGTTGTTCCTGTCTCATATAGGACATTTCATAAAAGGATGACAGTATTTATCACAGATAATTATGAACCACCGTTGATTTATCGGGAAACACCGGCTGGGAAGGTGAAAGATACAATTAAAATCAGTTTTGTTTACAGTTACTGGTTTTATAATTAAAGGTTAATTCATATGGGTTCGCTTCTGGACTACATAATGGCAATGATAGTAGGTGGAGCAATTTTACTTATTACAATCACGGTAACGGATACAGGAACGAGGGAATTTTTGAATTATAATTCCGATGCCATCATTCAGATGAATTTAATGAACATGTCAAGCACGATTGAATACGATTTAAGAAAAATGGGGTATGGAATCCCGGAGGGAGATCAAGTTTTGTTTATAGCTCAACCAAATCACTTGAAATTTATTGCTCAGTTAAATCGCGATTTTGACTACTTTGGACATTTAATTCCACACAGGGATAATATACCGGACACAATTGAATATGTTGTAACTCTTGCAGAAACAATTGATTACGGTGATACGGTTTTAAGGATGTATAAGGTCACAAGAATTTTAAAGATAACAGGTGAAGGTGTTTCATCTACCGATATTGGTAGGATTGGCAATGCGAGAGTTTTTAGATATCTTGACCAAGTGGGTAACCCAGTAGACCCTGGGGCTGAGCTTGTTGCTTCAAAGATGGTAGAAGTTACTTTAACAGCTTTTAATCCACGTGTTATTTTATCACCCGAGCTTGTTAGGAAGGAGGTTTCAAGTATTCAGGATCAAGAGTTTAGGAAAAAAGAGTTGAGGCGTTTGCTAAGGACATCATTTTGGAGACAGACAAGATTGGTATCAAAGAATTTGAGAAGATAGGAGGTAAAGGTTTATGTTTGGTAAGACATCTTTACTGATTTTGATAGGTTTTATGACAGCATTTTCAATTTATCACATTCGTTTAACTCGGGCTGTGATCTCTGCAACCGATAGTTTTAGTTATTACTATTCAAAGACTCTTGTTCATGAGACAGCAGTAAGTGCGATGAATATAGGAGTAAGCAGGTTATGGAAAGATGCTACATTAGTAGGTTCAAGTTTCAATGTTATAATGAACAATTGCACTGCACTTGTCAGGATCCATACAGTTATACCTGATTCTGTCGTTAGGTTAAGCGTTAGAGCGTGGGGATATGCTTTCGTTGATACTTATTATGCGAAGTATAAAAAGCCTTATAAGATTGAAGATTCTTCTTTTGCTTATTTTGTGTATTCAAGTGGACCTGTAACTCCTGCATCAAAATATTTCTGGTTTACTGGAACTGAATTTTATCAAGGTGCCCCAGTTTATTGGATAGATGGTGATACCGTTTGGGGACCTGTCCATACAAATGGAGTTTTACATACATATGGTTCCCCTGTTTTTTATGATAAGGTTACAGCATATTCGGGGATAAATCCTCAACCTACTTCAAACAAAAATAAAGCAAAATTTTACGGTGGCTGGGAAGTTGGGATTTATGCCGAGATACCAGTGGATATGACAAGGACTAAAACAGCGGCGATAAACGGTGGGGGAGTTTTTAATCAATCGGTTTATCTTAAATTTTTACCTAATGGTAAGGTTGTGAAACGAAACATAACAGGTTGGGAAACACAAAATATAGGGACGGGGCAGTATAGTAGAACAAGGCAAGTTCCAATTTTATCTCCACCTGATACCGTGGCAAGAGTTTCAGAATTAAGTAGCACGGGGGTTATTTGGGTTAGAGGTGAAGTTGTTGTTGAAGGTACTTTAAATGGTCAATTGACAATTTTAGCGGATGGAAACATAAGAATTTGGGATGATTTAAAATATGCGGATGATCCCAATGTTAATCCCAACTCTGATGATTTTCTCGGTCTTGTTTCCTACAGAAATGTTATTATAGCTGATAGCGATCCAAACCAAAATGATGTTATTATTCAAGCAGCTATTATGGCTTGGGACGGTGGTGCGAACGATCGCAATTTCATAGCTGAGAATTGGAATAAGAGACCACCTTCCGGGGCGATTTATTTAACAGGAGGTATATGTCAAGAAGAAAGAGGACCTGTTGGACAATTTGCAGGTGGTAGTGGAATAATTCAAAATGGCTTTAGCAAAAGGTATAGGTATGATCCAAGATTTAGGGATAAGGCACCACCGTATTATCCACTTGTAAATTATCGTGGTATAAGACAACTGCAATTGATTTCATGGTGGGAATGAAAAAAAACTAAAAATAAGATTTAGGTTATGCCTGTAAATCTGCAACTTGTAAGGGAAGCGAAAGAGATGTTAAGTTCACTTGCTGCGAAAATTCCTATTACACTTTTTAGCATTGAGAAGCAGATGTATATTGGTAACGAGCTAATAAAAAAGATGCCCGAGGCACAGAAGCTTGTTTTAAGAAACCTAATAAATATGTTTCTTTTGCGAATGAGAGAAGTTGAAGCTTCGGATATAGACTTTGGGGGATGGGGTTCAAAGAAAATGGTTTGGCTTAGGATTCATGGTGCCAAGAAACCGATTCCAGAATTTGGAACTTATGAAATTGATGAGTTTAACATCTTAATTCAAAGTTTGCTGATGGAAAAGCAAAGAGAATATCTTTATGAAAATAGGAATCTTGATTTCTCATATACATTTAGAGATGAAAATGGGACAATATACCGCTATCGTGCGGATGCTTACTTTGATCTTGATGACCTTGCTTTGAATATGAGAGCTATTAACACGCAAATAAGACCATATGAAAGTTACGGTTTTCACCCAAATGTGACAAGGATATTAAGTTTGCAGTATACAAAAGAGGGTTTAATTCTTGTTACTGGAATAACTGGTTCAGGTAAAAGCACAACGCTTGACGCAATTGTTGACCTTAATAACAGAACGGTTGATGGACATATAATCATAATAGCATCGCCTGTTGAATATGTTCATGAATCAAAGCGTTGTATAATTCGCCATAGGGAAGTAGGGAGAGATACGATGTCATTTAAACAAGGGACGATAGAAGCATTGCGTCAGGATCCAGATATAATTATAATTGGTGAGATGAGAGATCCAGACACGATAATGGCTGCGCTTGAAGTTGCTGATAGTGGACATAAAGTTTTATCAACACTTCATACATCTTCAGCGATTGAAAGTATTGACAGGATCATAGGTGAGGTTCCCCCAATTGAACAAGAGAGAGTTAGAAATAGATTAGCGGATATTTTGAGGTGTGTGATTTCGCAAAAGCTTGTTCCAAGTTTAGATGGGAAAAGGGTTCTTGCTAAGGAGATAATGGTTATGACGCCGTCAATAAGGGCTGCGATAAAAAATAATAACACTGGTGAAATCTATCAGATGATAGCTGAAGGTGCTGAGTATGGTATGATAACAATGGAACAGGATTTAAGGAGGCTTTATCTTGAGAGGAAGATTTCACTTGAAACCGCTATTAATTTTGCAAATAATAAGCGAAGGATGCAGCAACTTTTGCAGGCAGCTTAAAAACTTAAGATTATATTGCGATGCCAAAAAACAAAAAATTTTCGGGTAAGCTCGCGGTTGGGGTTTTCATTGATGGTTTATCTCTTCAAGTTGCTTGTCTTGCAAGATCTGGGAAGAAAATAAGGTTTGTTGACGCTCAGATAGTTAACCTTGCAACAAAGCTTGAAGCAACATCAGTTGGGACTCAAGTGTTTGAACAAATTGAGCCAACTTCTATCTCTGAAATGACTCCCATAGATATAACATCTGAAACCTCAGCTCAGGATCTTCTTTTAACTGAAACAGGGCGTGGGGCTCAGGATAATGCTTCAATTATTATTGGAGTTTTGAGCAAATATCCAAAGAGAAAATATAAACTTGCTATTTCAATTCCGGAGCCATATGTTTACTATGCTAATTTTGAATCAAACTGGGGATTGAAAGGGAATAAATTAAAAGAAAAGATAATTGAGGAGATATCAAAAGAAAGGGCGGGGGAACCGCTTAAGCCAGATGCTGTTAATTACCTTGAGTTTTCAGATGGTTCTATAATTGCGATGGTTCGGGATTCAAGAATCGCATTGATTGACCTGCTTGACAGTGTTAAAAAGTCAATTGGTGGAAGAATTCCAAAAATTTCATTTATTGAAACTCCCGAGCTATCGCTTGTAAACCTTGTCAAGTTAAATTATAAATTTAATCAAAATGCGATCACGGTAATAATTTACATCGGTCATGAATTCAGCAGATTTATCTTTTTGAAAGGTAATGAGCTTTATCACATTTCTCCACCGATAGGTGAGGGTGTTGATTCATATAATATCGCAAATACGGTTTACAGCAGATTAATGCTTGAGCAGGATAACCTTGGCTTGCGTGTTATAAATAACATAATCCTTGCTGGTGAGGCTCAATCAGCTGGAGTTAAAGAAGTTCTTGAGCAAATGTTTCCGGAGGATGTAAGTATTGATTATATTAAATTTCCAAATTTATCCCCGGATGGGGCTGACCCATTGCTTATTGAAAGTTTGCCGAGGGTTGCTGTGGCTATTGGTTCAGCGTGGAGAACCCTTGAGATTGAAAGAAAAGACTTATATGCAATTGATTTAACTCCTTTTGAGGTTCGTGAAGGTCAAAAAGTTTTCAAACTCGGGCTCCTCGGATGGCTGTTTTTAATTTTGATACCTCTTTTAACCTTCCAGATAACAACGAGAATAGCTCAGCTTAACAGAAGTCTTTCAGAAATTCAAAGTGAACTTCAGAGGAAAAGGTCGGAGCTTGCTGAACTTCAAGGTTTACAACAGCAAGTTGACATGGCAAGGCAGAGGTTGGCTTACTATAAATCAACTTTTGGGGTCCTTGACTCAATGAAAGTTAACACAGACATATGGAGCAAGTTTCTTGAAAAAATAGCCACTGAAGCTCAAAACATCGGAAGGATTTGGATTACCGATATAAGTGCGCCTGATCCAAATACGATAACAATCAAAGGATACTCTCTTTATAGAAACAGGATCCCAAGGTTTTCAAATGCAATTAGCAATGCAACATTAATGCAAGTTCAGGTTCAAGAAATAAGAGGTAAAACAGTTTATCAGTTTGAGATAAAAGCAAGAATAACACCTGAGGTAGTCAAATCAGCCCAAAAATAAAATTTGAGGTGAGGAATTGCCATATAAGACGAGAAATACATTGATACTTTTTGGTTTTTTGATCATAATTCTTGCGGTTGGTGCTTATTTTATCATTTACTCCTATCCTAAAAAGATAAAAGAGGTAAAAGCTGAAATTCAAAGAACAGATCAGCAGATAAATGCACTTGCTGGATTGCAAATTGAGTTATATAATTTGCAGAAGCAGATAAAGGAGGAACAGGAAAAGCTTGCACAACTTGATAAGCAAATAGTGCCAGATGTTACACCGGCGATGACCTATTCTTATCTAAATTCAATTTTGAACTATGCTGGTTTTGTAAAGTTTGATATGCTTTACATGGGAAGTAAGAAAGCACAAAAATACGGATATAACATCTACGATATCAAAGGGGAAGCATCTTTTGACAACATTTATAAGTTTATCTGGTATCTTGAGCGAGGTCCGCAGATTTACAGGATTGCACGGCTTGATCTTCGTGGGGTTGAAACAAGAGATGAAGTAACAAAGCAATTTTCAATTGTAGTTCCATTTCAGATGGAGATTCATGCCCTTTATGCTGATGTTAAGGATTTGCCACCGATAAAAAGAACCCTTGGTGATGTTGTCATTGCTGAGGTGAAAAACCCATTTACGCCTTATATTTATAGGGAATTACCACCAAATACGAGGGGATTGCTTGAGGTTGAAAGAGCCGACTTAAAAGCAGTTATCCCTGGGAAAGCGTTTGTAGCTGATCATACTGGAAAAATTCATGTTTTGAAAGAAGGGGATGAAGTATATCTTGGCTATGTTACGAAAATTGATATTGAAAAGAATCAGGTTGAGTTCACACTTAATAAGGCAGGTATAGTTGAAAAATTCGTTTTGAGGTTAAGGTTTGAGCAACAAAAATAACAGAGAGGTGAGATGAAACTTAGAATAACAATTTTATTGCTTCTATTTACAATTTTTTCAAGTTTTGCTCTTTCACAAATTGGAGGTCGTCCCCGGGAATTAAGAAGGGCTTACATTGCCCCTGAGGAAATCGTTTCAATGTCAAGGACGATGCCTTTTAATCAGGCTCTTCAGATTTTTAATGACATAAGTAAGAAGTTTTTGGGTAAGGTTATAATTGACCCTGAATCAAGAACAAATCCTATAGGGGTTGACATTGACAAGATGCATTGGCTTGATGCGTTTGAGTTGATTTTGAGAGTTAACAAGCTTTGGTATGAGGAGTATGCAGATTATATAAAAATTGTTCCCCTTGCTGAAGTTACAGGACCTCCGGCGCCAACTGCTCCAACTGAAGAAGAGAAAGCAAAAATACAGTTTGAAACACGAGAAGTTATGATTTCAGCTGTGTTTTTTGAGGCTGACGCAGCTAAATTAAGACAGTATGGTTTTAGCTGGGATTTTTTCCGTGGCAAAGGGGTAAATGTCGGGGTTACGATGTCAGCTGGCGAAGGTAAAACTGGCTTATTTACAGTTGATGTTAATCCCGACCTTGATTTTGGGAGTCTGGTTGCTGTTTTTAGAGCTCTTGAATCCCAGCAAATCGGTGAGGTTGTCGCAAACCCAAGAATTACCGTTAGGTCGGGGGAACAAGGTCAAATTCAAGTCGGAAGCGATATTTCTGTTACGGTTAGAGATTTCGCTGGCAATGCTATAACTCAGTTTTATTCAACTGGTTCAATTATTAGGGTTAAACCTGAGGTTATAAAGTTTGACACTGTTTATTTTATTTCACTTGAACTTAACATTGAAAGAAGCAATGTAGCAGGTGTAGCTCCGCAGATAACGATAAACAAATCATCCGCTCAGACCAAAATTTTACTACTTGATGGAGAAGAAACAGTAATTGGTGGTCTTTACATAAATGAGGAAAGGGCAACTCGTGAAGGAGTTCCAATACTTAAAGATTTGCCCTGGTGGTTTTTCGGTTTGAGATATTTATTTGGTTTTGATGTTAAAACCATAACTAAGAAAGAGCTCATAATACTTTTGAAAGCTGAAATTCTGCCGACTCTTGCGGAAAGGTTAAAAGAAAGATCTTTCAAAGTTGGCGAACGCCCGGCATTAAAAGAAGGTAGAGAGGAATTTTTGAAGGCGCTTGAAAATTATAAAAAGCAGCTAAAACCCGAAAAATAAATCAGAGTTTCTATGATGAAAAAAATCTTCATTTACATTGTTTTGTTCTCTTTGATTATCTCGGGATGTAAAAAAGCGGTTGAACCGGAGTCGGGGAAGCAACAAAAAACAGTTATATTAAATGGGCAAGTACTTGAGTTAACAACAAATGCCCCAATTCCTAATGCTGTTGTGCGAGTTCTTGGCATAACCCCAGCGCTTATAGCTTATACTGACTCAGTGGGAAAATATCAGTTTAATTTTGAGGTTGATGTTGAAACCGAGCTTCAGATAGTTGCATTTAAGGAAGGTTATGACCCTGATACAAGTAGAGTGTTGGCTGTTCCTGGAAGAACGATTGATGTTCCAACTTTGATGTTGAAGCGTGTTACTTCAGAAGTTCCAACTAGTGGTGAAGCGGCAAGTATAGTTCTTGTGTCTCAAACATCAAAAAGCATTGGTGTGAAGGGAAGTGGTTCTGTGGAGACAGCTCAACTTGTTTTTGAGGTTCAGGATTCAAGTGGCAAGCCAGTTGATCTTGCCCATTCGGTTGAGGTTAATTTCAGGATTGGTTCAGGTCCAGGTGGTGGTGAATTTGTATATCCTCCAAAAGCGAGAACAGACGGCAAAGGGCGTGTTTCTGTAAATGTTGTAAGTGGGACAAAAGCGGGAGTGGTGCAAATTGTGGCTGAATCTTTCGTTGGGACGAAAACCGTAAGATCTCTTCCTGTGGTGATTGTAATTCACGGTGGTTTGCCTGATTCAGCGCATTTTAGCATAGCGCCGGAAAAGTTGAATTTCCCAGGGTATAACATCTTTGGGCTTACGAATAAGATAACTGCTTATGTTGGAGATAAATATGGTAATCCAGTTAAACCGGGGACAGCTGTATATTTTACAACTACAGGTGGTATAATTGAGGGTTCTGTTTTGACTGACGATAAAGGGCAAGGTAGTGTTAATTTAATTTCGGCAGAGCCAAGACCTGTTCATCCAGTTCTCGGTCCAGGTTATGCAGTTATAACTGCGACGACCGCAGATGAAAATCAAAATACTATAAAAGCTGAAACAATTGTTTTATTTTCAGGAATACCACAAATATCTGTTGAACCAGCAACATTTGATATTCCCAACTTAGGCTCTCAAGTTTTCAATTATATTGTAAGTGATCAAAATGGGAATCCGCTTGCGGGTGGAACTACGATTTCCGTTTCAATTGATGGCAAGGATATAAGAGCACTGGGAGATCTTAATATAACTTTGCCGGATACAAGGGACAGAAGCTGGACAAGATTTTCATTTGCAATTCAGGATACAACGGCTGATACTACTCGCAGACCTATTCTTGTTCGTATTTCTACAAGTGGTCCAAATGGTTCTGCAACTGTTAATATCTCTGGGATAGCGAGATAAAAACAAAATAAAAAATGGAGGCGAAATTAAGATGCCAGAGAAATCAAGGGTTCTTGTCGTTGATGATGAAGAGGCGTTGAGATATTTGTTAAGCTCTGAACTCGCTGCTGAAGGTTATGAAGTTGAAACAGCCGGTGATGGAGATGAGGCAATTGAGGCAATAAAGCAAAAAGATTATGATGTTGTTTTGCTTGATATTAAAATGCCAAGAGTTGATGGATTTGAAGTGTTAAGGTTTATAAAACAAAATAAGCCCGAGATCAAGGTAATAATGCTTACTGCGTATGCAGATGTGAAAAATGCAATTGAGGCGTTAAAACTTGGTGCTTCTGATTTTGTAAGCAAACCTTATGATCTTGAGGATATTTTAACTTCAATTAACCGTGCTCTTGGAAGGTGAGCTAACCAGCTGAACTTCCCCCCTAACCGATCTCACCTTTGGGTCTTAGCCCGGGGAGATCGGTTTTTTATTTAAAATAAAAATTTTGAAGAAACTGAAATGTTTTCTGAGAAGTTATTACAAAAGTTAAAATCAGCAAAATCTGTTGTTGTGTTGACTGGAGCGGGAATCTCAGCTGAAAGCGGGGTTCCGACATTCAGGGGACAAGAAGGATTATGGAAAAAATTTAAACCTGAGGAGCTTGCGACTTTTGATGCGTTCATTCGCAATCCTGAACTTGTCTGGGAGTGGTATAACTACAGAAGGAAACTCATTCAGGATGTTAAACCAAATCCGGGACATTATGCACTTGTTGAACTTGAAAATCTATTCCCGAATTTTACACTTATAACTCAAAATGTTGATAACCTTCATCGCAGAGCTGGGAGCAGGAATGTAATTGAGCTTCACGGGAACATTGAAAAAAATTATTGTATAAAGTGTGGGAAAAGATATGACGATGTAAATCTTGCTCTTGAAATGAAAGTGCCAAAGTGTGAATGTGGAGGTTTGATAAGACCAGATGTTGTTTGGTTTGGAGAAATGTTACCAGTTGAAGCGTGGGAAAAGGCGGAAGAGTCAGCTTCAAATTGCGATGTTTTTTTCTCCATCGGAACCTCGGGTGTGGTTTATCCAGCTGCGTCGCTTCCTCAGATTGCAAAGATGAATGGTGCTTACACCGTTGAGATCAACATTGAAAGAACGGATCTATCTTGGTTTATGGATGAGGTAATAATTGGGAAGTCAGGCGAAGTTTTACCAAAGCTTGTTGAAAGATTAAAAGAACAAGTGTAGGAGATTTGTTTTTTGTTTTTATTGTAATTATTTTTACGCAGATTTAAGTTTGTTCTTTAACATCGGGGTTCTGGTCCCCTTTTTCAAGGGGTCAAAAGGGAAGTCCGGTGAAAGTCCGGCGCTGCCCCGCAACTGTGATCCCGGAGTGTAAACTTCGGCAAAGCGTCTTGTTTGACGCTAAAGCCACTGTCCCAGATCATGGGATGGGAAGGCAAGCCGAAGTTTCGGGAAAGCCAGGAGACCTGCCAGAATCCCAGCGAATCCAAGACCTCCGAGGGGAGGTTGAGGATTCAAAAACATTAGAAAAGTTTTTGAAATTCTCAAACCCAACCTTCTCTTGGGGTCTATCCGAGAGTTGGTTGGGTTTTTTGTTTTCAAAACTAATTTGGCTTTAAAAGTTTATGCCTCAAATTATATTTATCTTGTTGTTGCTTTCCGCAAAAATTTTTGCACAGGAAATAATTTTAAAAGGCTACATCGTTGATGAGGGTAAAAATCCAGTTAAAAATGCCATCGTTGAGTTAATTCAGGGCGACCTCAAAAATAGTAAAATATCTGATTCGTTGGGTTTTTTCAATTTTAAAATCAAATCCGGAAAAGTTAAAATTTCCGTTAAACATCTCTCGTTCAAACAATTTGACAAGGAGTTAAATGTCCATTCAGATACACTTATTTTTATCCAACTTTCAACTTGGTTCATCAAGTTTAATGAGATCACAGTCACAGCTACAAGATATCAGGCAAACACGGCAGAAATTTCAAATTTCGTTGAGGTTATAAATTCAAAAACAATTGAAAAAACTTCTCCGATTTCTTTTTCCGATGTATTGAAAAATGCCACATCAATTTATATAAGAGATTACGGAGGAACCCCCGCTGTATTAAAGACAATTTCTCTTCGTGGCACTGGTTCAGAGCATACTGTTTTTCTCTTAAATGGAATGAGGTTTTCAAGTTATCAAAATGGGGTTCTGGATTTAAGCCTGATCCCTGTTGATATAATTGAAAGAGTTGAAATCATTCATTCAAATTTATCCTCACTTTATGGAGCTGATGCAATTGGCGGAGTTGTCAATGTCATTACGAAAAAAGAAGAAGAAACAGTTAAAGTTAATCTTGGGTTTGGTTCTTTCGGGTTGAGAAAATTTAACGCAGGTATCTCAAGTAGTTTTAAAAATTTGTCCTATCTTTCATCATTTTCAAAAATCTATGGTTCTGGCGACTTTAATTATAAATACAAACTTGCGGATAAATACATAACGCTGAAGAGAAGGAATGCATATTTCAACATCTCAAATATGTATCTTAACATCTCATATCAAAATTTTTCAATTTCTACTTTTTACACTCGTTCAAATCGTGGGATTCCAGCGCAGGTTACAAAGTTTGACCCAATAAGCACCGCATGGCAGTTTGATGAAGATTTTAATTTTTCAATTTCAACTCTAAAAACATTTCCGACCTTCGTTTTAAAAGCAAGTGCAATGTTCAGAAATTCATACCTTCGCTATGTAAATAATGATGTGCTTATATCGGGTTCTGGAATTGACAGTTATTCACATAACATATTTTACACAGGTGTTTTAAATTCAATTTTTAAACTTGGTTCAGACTTTATTTTATCATTTGGGCTTGAATCTTCGTTTGGGGTTGCAAGGGGAAATTCATTTGAAAATGCCAAAAGATTTAACATTGCTTTATTCTTGAGTGGGGAAAAAAAGATTGATATAGGTTCATTGCCATCTTTAAAAATTTATCCGATGTTGAGAAATGATTACTTCTCCGATTTTGGGAACAAATTTGTCTATAAACTTGGTGTTAATTCTCAAATTCTTAATGTGCCCTCTTTAAACATTAAATTCAGTTATGGGACAGGATTTAGAGCCCCAACATTTAATGATCTTTACTGGCATGGCAGTGGAAATAGAGATCTTAAACCTGAAAAATCAAAAAGTTATGATTTCGGCTTCGTTGTGATCGCTGGATCAAATGTTAAAGTTTTATCTGAATTAAAATTTGAACTTTCTTTTTTCAACATTGACATTGAAGATAGGATCATATGGTTGCCATCACAAGAAAATCAAAGTGTATGGAGACCGATAAATATAGATCATGTCAATTCACGAGGAAGTGGGTTTTCAGGTGAGTTGGTTTTATTTAACAAATTGTTCATTTCTGGAAATTTTTCAATTGTCAAAAGCATTCGCACGAATAAAAGAGCCCAGGATGACGCAACACAGAACAAATATTTAATTTATATCCCAAGGTCAAACGGATACATTAAAGCCGAATTGAATTTTGATAAGTTCTTTTTCGTTGCCCAAGCAAATTATGTGGGTTTAAGATATACAACGGAGGTAAACGATAGATGGCTTCAACCTTACCTTGTGGTTGATTTTACAGGTGGGTTATCTGTAAAAAATCAGTTTTTTAATGGTCAAGTGAAGTTCACTGTGAAAAACATCTTTAACGAAAATTATGAAAGCATGGTTGGCTATCCAATGCCGTTGAGAAGTTTTATGGTTGAATTTTCAACTGGGCTAAACTATAAACAAAAAGGGGAGATAAGAAATGAGGCAAATTAAACTCATCTTTGTTTTGTCCTTAACTGTTCTTTTCGTCTTCATCGGTTGCAAGAAAAGCGAGACAATTAGCGAAGAAGTCCCAGTTTTAAGGGGCGTATATGTCCTAAATGAAGGTAATTTCGGAAGGAATAACTCAACTTTGAGTTATTATGTCCCTGATTCAAATCGTGTTTATGAAGATGTTTTCTCACAGGTCAACGGTCGGGAACTTGGTGATACTGGAAATGATATTGTAATGAGTATTGATGGGGGCAAGGTTTATATAGTGGTTAATAATTCGGATAAAATAGAGGTAATTGCGTCAAAAACCCATAAATCACTTGCAACCATTCTTCTCCCGCAAGCAAGTCCTTACAAAATTACATTATACGCAAATAAAGGTTATGTGACAAATCTATATAGAAATGCGGTAACTGTAATTGATCTTACAACACATTCAGTCTTAGTTGATACAATAAGAGTTGGGCATAATCCAACGGGGATTTATGCTTTTAACAACAAGATTTATGTTGCGAATTCTGGGTTTGGTTATGGGAAGACTGTGTCGGTTATTGATCCATCCACAGATAGAGTGATCAAGACGATAGTTGTTGGAGATGGTCCGGATGCTTTTGCGCCTGATGCAATGGGAAGGTTATGGGTTTTATGTTATGGTTCGTATGGTAATTGGCAGGATCCAAATGATGACACAGATGGGAAATTATTTGCAATAGATGTTAAAACTGATTTGGTCGTTGATTCAATTTTGATTGGAGGGCATCCATCAAGGCTTTTAATAGTTGATGACTTTGCTTATACGATCAAAGACGGGAATATTATGAGGATAAACTTAAAAACGAAAGATAAAAACGAAAATTTCATTCAGGGGAACTTTTATTCACTTGGTTTTGATCCCTTGAATAGGCTTTTATATTGCTCAGATGCAAAAGATTATGTTCAGAAGGGTGAGGTTTACATTTACGATTTAAGCGGTAAATTCGTTAAAAAGTTTCAGGCAGGTATAATTCCAAGTTCGTTTGCGTTTGCATATTAATTTTTAAACGGGGGCAAACTTGCCCCCGCTGGGTTTATGTTAGCATTTTCATTCTTATTGAATTTAAAAGTTGCTGTAGAGTTGCGGTGGAATTTATTTTTATTTCAACTGGCTCGTCGGGGTGCAAATCAAAAAAGTTATCGCTTAACTTTGCATCAAGCCCCTCAAAATAGATGAAAAGAGATTTGATCAAATTCTTTGAGCTCATTTTTAAGATATACTCATCTTCGCCTGCTTTTAAAAACCTATATGCAATTCCAAACTTTTGGAGGTTTAAAAATTTTGGTTCGGTTAGAAAAAGTGAATTTTCACTAATTATTTTACCATTTGATTCAAACTTCACCCTAATATAGTCAGTCTCGGGTTTTGAAATCTCTAAATTTTCAAGTTTTCCTTCAAATATAATTGCGACGGAATTTTTCTCAAGGGTTGCGGGAATTTTTTTCTCAAATTTTTTAAGCCCGTGGATGGTAAATGTAGTTATTATTAAGTTTCCATCAATTGGGGTAGGGTAATCATTCACTCCAAAAATTTTTACTTTGTCATCAGATTTTTTAACGACGATAATAACTGGGTGGAAAAATTTTTTTGCATAGTAGTATAATGCCTTCGGTCTTTTTCTGTAATCAATAGCTGACCAGCTTATCACGTTCCAGCAGTCGTTCCATTGCCAAAATATCGTCCCAGCAGTTTTAAATTTTCTTATTCTCCAATTCTCAACAGCGAATTTAATTGCCTCAGCCTGATTTAATTGCATCTTATAAATCAAATCGTCAAAATCAGATGTGATTTTGTGATGTGCTGTTAAGAATCTGAAAAGTCTTGGGATTCCATCTTCCTGTTTATTATGATGTTGAATTGAAAAGGAATTAAAGTTTCTATTTTCTGGTTTTAAAACTTCATTAAGGGTTTCGGGGTGTGGTGGCGATTGAAAACCGAATTCCGTTACAAACCTTGCTTTAACATTTTCGTAGTTTTTGTAGTCAACCCATTGGCTCCAAACCTTCCACTGGTGATGATTTCCATCTGTTTCAGAGTTTGGGTAATTTTTCCCCCACGGGGAGCTTCGCCAATAGGGTCTTGTGCCATCATATTCCTGACAGATTTGTTTTAAGAGCTCTTTAAAAATTTTTGCTCCAGGCATCTCGTCTGGATGTTTTCCAGTTTTATCAACCCATATCCATTCATTTTCGTTGTTCCCACACCAGATGACAATAGAAGGGTGGTTTCTTAATTTCTTTACAATTTGAATTGCTTCGTTTTTAACATTTTCAACGAAATCGTCAAATTCTGGATATCCCGCGCATGCAAACATAAAATCTTGCCATATCATTATCCCAAGTTCATCGCATTTTTCATAAAAATATTCATCTTCGTAAATTCCACCACCCCAAACCCTTAAGATATTTAGATTAGCTTCCTTTGCCATCTCAAGTAGAATATCGTAATCTTCTTTCTTAACTCTTGGTAAAAAACAATCGGCGGGAATCCAGTTTGCACCCTTGCAAAAAATTTTTTCGCCATTTATTTCAAAAATGAAACTTTCACCATCTTCATCCTTTTCTTGTATAAGTTGGACTGTTCTTATTCCGAATTTTTTCACGGTTTCGTCAAGGGTTTCCCCATTTTTCAGGAGTTTGATTTGTGCTTTGTAAAGCGTTGGTTTCCCAAATCCATTTGGATACCACAGGTTTGGCGAGTTTATCTCAAAGCGGTGAACCCTTACTCTGTCACCCTTTCTTTGAGTGAAATTTCGCTCGTATATTTTCTCGTTTTCAAAAAAGATTTCAAGTGAAAGCTCAATGTCCTCATCTGTTAATTTTTCAATTTCTATTTCAGTTGCGATTTGAGCTTTTGAATCTGAAATTGAGATAGTTTTAAACCAGACATTCTTTATTTTAGCACATTTGATAAATTCAAGGTAAACAGGTTTCCAGATCCCTGATGTTGTAAGTGTTGGAGCCCAATCCCAGCCAAAGGAATACTGTGCCTTCCTTAGATAGACTCTATGAGACGCAAGTTCAACTGGCAATTTCCCATATTTTGATTCAAGCGCCTTACCAGCAAATGTTGGAGATTTAAAATATATCTCAATTTCATTTTCACCGGGTTTCAAAATTTCTTTAACTTCAAATGTATACTCAACGAACATATTATCAAAAGAACCGATATATTGACCATTCACCTTAACATCTCCAATGGTGTCAAGTCCTTCAAAAACAATTTTGATTGAATCAAATTCGGATTTTAAAGGGTCAAAGTCAATTGTAAATTTTTTGCGATATATCCAGTCAACTTTATCAATCCATTGTAAATTGAGTTCATTTGTTTCAAAGTAAGGGTCGGGTATGAAGCCATTTGCCATTAAGTCAAGATGGACTGTTCCCGGGACATTAGCCTTATTCCAGTTTAGAAGTTTTGTTTCTATATCCTTGGGGAGAAAGCTATTGGGGTTCGCTTTAAATTCCCATTCACCGGTTAAGTTAAATTTTTTCATTTGTTTTTGAACGCGGGTTTTCTTTTTTCAAGAAATGCTGATGTTCCTTCTTTGAAATCTTCAGTTCCACAGCATATTCCAAACAGAGTTGCTTCAAGGTGAAGCCCATCGCTTAGTGTTGTCTCGTGTGCCATGTTTATTGCTTTTATTGCCATTCGGACTGCAATTTGAGGTTTAGATGTTAGCGTTTTTGCAAGTTCTTCCGCTTCTTTTAAAAGTTCAGATTGCGGGACAACTTTATTAACAGCTCCCATTTCATAAGCTTCTTTAGCGGTGAATTTTCTACCTGTTAATATAAGTTCCATTGCCTTTGTTTTCCCCACAAGTCGTGTTAATCTTTGAGTTCCGCCGTATCCAGGGATTATTCCCAAGTCAATTTCAGGTTGTCCAAAGATAGCATTTTCGGATGCGATTCTGAAATGGCAAGCCCATGCAAGTTCACTTCCGCCACCAAGGGCATACCCATTTACAGCTGCAATTACGGGTTTCCCGAGGTTCTCAATCAGATTAAAAATTTCTTGACCTCTTTCCGCGAATTCTCTGCCTGAGACGGCGTCAAGTTTGTTAAGTTCTGAAATATCAGCACCTGCTACAAAAGCTTTTTCGCCTGCACCAGTTACTATAACCGCATAAATATCATCGTCTGTCTTAATTTTCAGGAAAACATCTCTTAACTCAAGCATTGTTTGATTGTTAAGTGCATTTAATTTTTCAGGTCTGTTGATTGTGACGAAAGCGATATGGTCCTTTTTTTCAAATAAAATATTCTGATACATTTTGCCCTCCTAATTTTTTATTTTTACCATGCAATTTCAACTCTTGATTGATCCCCGAGCATGAATTTATGGACCCTCGGTTTGCCAGTGGCTTCAACTATTTCAACATCGTTCCCAAGTAGACTGCTTTCAATCCTAATTCCAACATTTAATATTTTACAATTTTTCATAATTATGCTATATTCTATTTCGCTGTTTAAAACAAGCGTGTTTTCATCAATTGATGTATATGGACCAATGTAACTTCCTTCTATGACGCAGTTTTTCCCGATGATTGCAGGACCACGGATGATGCTATTTTTTATCTTAGCTCCTTTTTCAAGGATTACCTTGCCTTCAATTTTAGTATGTTGATCAACTTCAACATTTTCTTCAACTTTTGGTTCAAGTGAGTCAAGCACAAGGCGATTTGCTTCAAGTAGGTCTTCAGGTTTTCCCGTATCTTTCCACCATCCAGTTATTTCTGCAAAGCCGATCTTATAACCTTTTTCAATTAGATAGGTATGGGCATCTGAAATTTCAAGTTCACCACGCCAGCTTGGTTTTATGTTCTTAACAGCTTCAAAAATTGAGCTATCGTAAAAATAAATTCCAGCAACCGCGAAATTACTTTTTGGAACTTTTGGTTTTTCTTCAATTTTTATTATTCTTCCATCAACTATCTCAGGAACTCCGAATCTTTGTGGGTCTTTTACTTTTGCAAGCGTAAGAAAGCAGTTGTAGTTGTTTTTTTCAAACTCGTCAACAAATTTTTTAATGCCTCCTACGAACATGTTATCACCGAGATAAAAAACAAATTTATCTGAACCGATGAAATTTTCAGCGATTTTTACGACATGGGCAAGTCCAAGTGGGGCTTCCTGTGGGATGTATGTAATTTTAACCCCCCAACGACTCCCATCACCGATTGCTTTTGGGACTTCATCGCTGTCGGCGTTATGGACAATCCCAATTTCTTTTATCCCGGCTTCAGCGATTGTTTCAATAGCATAGTGAAGCATTGGTTTATTTGCTATGGGAATTAGATGTTTGTTTTGTGTATGGGTGAGCGGTCTTAATCTTGTCCCCCTTCCACCACTTGCTATCAGAGCTTTCATGATTTACCCATTTTGTTTTTTAAATTTGTTAATTCCAACTTCTTTGCCGTTGTTAAAATTTAAAAAAAGTCACAGTATTTATCAATTTTTTATAAACATGCTTTAGGGGGTTTAAACCCTTGGTTTTTAGATTGGGGTCTTGACAAGAATGATTTTTTTTATTATATTTTTAGTGAAGCAGCTTGAAAGGCGCACCTTTAACATAGATTTAAACAAAATTATAAACCTACTTTAAAAAGCACTTTCCGTAAGTGATAACAAAAACTAAGGAGGTGCGCTTGATAATACATTGTTAATTCCTTCCAATTACTTCGTTTGAACATATCTTGTTAAAACCTTTTTCCACCATTATGCAAATTTAATTTTAAAACTTAACGGAGGTAAAATTTATGAGAAAGCTAATTCTCAGTTTGCTTCTGTTATTAGCTGTTGCAACATTTGCTTTTGCTCAGCTTGGAGCAATAAGGGGTAGGGTAACAGATGCTCAAACAGGGGAAGCATTGCCTGGGGCAAATGTTTTTCTGTTAAATACTGTTTATGGTGCAGCAAGTGATGCGGCAGGTTTTTATGTGATTAGAAATGTCGTCCCCGGGACTTATACGCTTGTTGCAAGATATGTAGGTTATCAGGAATTTAGACAAAGCGTTACTGTGACACCTGGGGACACAATTACGGTAAATGTTAGATTGGCACCAGGGCTTATACAAGTAAGCCCGATCGTGGTCACCGCAATTGGTGTTGAAGAGGAGAGAGGAAAACTTGGAACCTCGGTTTCAAGTGTGACTGGTGAAACAATTCTTAGAACTGGGTATACAAATGTTATCTCATCAATCGCTGTTAAAGCTCCAGGAGTATTTACAGTTGAAGCAGTTGGAGATCCAGGGGCTTCAACGAGAATAGTTCTTCGTGGTCCGAGATCGCTTCAAACGGCAAATCAGCCGTTGATAGTTGTTGATGGTGTTCCGATATGGAATTCAACATTTGGTGCAAGCGTTGGTAATGTTTCAACTGTTTCAAGAAATGTTGATATAAACCCAGAAGACATTGAATCAATTGAGATAATGAAAGGTCCTGCAGCAGCAGCTATTTGGGGTGCGAGAGCAGCAAATGGTGTGATAGTTATCAAAACGAAATCTGGTTCATTCTCCGCTGCTAAAAAAATTCGTTTATCTTTAAAATCAAGAATTCATAGAAGTGAACTTTTAAGACCATTCCCGTTGCAAAGAGAGTTTGGACAAGGTCAATATGGAAACTTTGTCTTTAACTCAGCTCTTAGCTGGGGCGATAGGATTGCTGATAGACCGGGTGGACCAGACTCATTGGCAAGACCTGATTATCCATATTCAAGGATAGTTGTTAAAAGATCAAAAGATACTTATGATCATGCAACGGAATTATTCCGTAAGCCGATAACCTGGAATAGCTCGCTTGAAATAAGCGGAGGGGATGAATGGGGTTCGTTCTATTTGAACGCTGAGCGCCTTGAAGAACAAGGTATAATTCTTGCAAATAGCGATTTCAAGAGGACATCGTTAAGAGCGAATGTTTCAAGAAGGTTTGCTGAGAATATAACTGCTAGGATAAATGCGGTATATGTTAAAACATCAACCAATAGAGTTCAACAGGGTTCAAATATAAGTGGTCTTTTGCTCGGTGCATATAGAACACCACCTGACTTTAATAACCAACCTTATGTTGTTACATATATATCACAAACAGGTGCAAGATTTCCGAACTCTCACAGATCTTATAGGAATAGCGAGGGTGATCCAACAAGAGGAGTAGGTTATAATAATCCATTTTTCACAATTTACAGAAACAATACGCTTTTCTACACTGATAGAGTATTTGGTAGCGCTGAGATAAGCTATGATCCTTTGAAGTGGCTGAATATCATATATCGTATCGGGGCTGATTATTATACTGATAGAAGGAATCAGTTATGGCCTTATCAAGATGCGGCTGTTCCTACCGGTAGAGTTACACGGCAGGTTATATCGCAGTATCAGATCAATACAGATTTGATGTTCAGGTTTAAATATCAACTTAATAAATTTTTATCTGGTTCTTTCCTTATTGGTACCCATCTTGATCATGAGCAAACAGATAATACATTTATTCAGGGAACAAGATTTATACTTTCGGATGCTCCAGCATATATCTTAAATACCCTTGATTATCTTCCTGATGAAGGCAAAACGATAGTGAGAACTGCTGCATTTTATGGCGAGCTTGGCGTTGATGTGTATGATCAGGTCTATGTCCGTTTAAGTGGGCGGAATGAAAGTGCTTCAACATATGGAGCGAAAGGAAAGAAAACTTATTTCTTCCCATCCGGAAGCGTTGCCTGGGAATTCACAAAGCTTCCATTTTTTGCAACTCAGCCAATCATCACATTTGGAAAACTTCGTGCAGCAGTTGGAATTGCTGGTGTTAGACCGCCAGCATATGTGACAAAGACATATTATGTCAACGCTTCATTTGGTAACGGTTGGGGTCCTGTAACAAATGCTATTTACTACGGCGGTGGCGCAGTTCAATCATCTCAGCTTGGCAATCCAGAAATTAAGCCTGAATTGACAAGGGAGATTGAATTTGGTTTAGATTTGAGATTATTAAATGATAGGTTGAGCATAAGTGCGACAAGATACACAAATAAAACAACAGACGCTATTTTGAATGTTGCTGTTCCACCATCAAGTGGATTTTCAACAAGATGGGCTAACACCGCAAAGATTGACAATAAAGGAACAGAACTTCAAGTTATTGCAGAATGGTTAAGATTGGGCACTTTCTCCTGGACGACAACAGTTAACTGGTCGCAAAATAAAAATACAGTTGTAGAACTTGCCCCTGGAATTGAATCAGTAGGTCTTGCTGGTTTTGTTGACCCAAGTTCAAGGGCTGTTAAAGGTTATGCAATGGGAGTTCTCTATGGTTCAAGATGGGAAAGAGATGCAACTGGTAAAATAGTCCTTGATGCAAATGGATTCCCAGTTCCAGCTGCAACTTATGGTGTTCTTGGTGACCCCAATCCTGACTGGAGAGCTGGTTTAATTAATACATTAAGATTTGGAAGATTAACTCTCAATGTTGTTGTTGATATCGCAAAAGGTGGTAAGATCTGGAATGGGACCAAAGGAGCTCTATACTACTTTGGAACCCATGGTGATCAGACATGGTGGACAACGATTTCAGCTGAAGAAGCTAATACTTTGAAGAACTATCTTGGCAGAACACCAAATGAAATGATCTCACTATATCCAACGAGAAATACATACAAGAGGAATCCAGATGGCAGTGTTTCATTCCGTGGTTATGTGACTGATTTTGGTGGTGGAAGGGTTATCGTTGATGAGTATTATTTCTGGAGTGGACCCGGTTCTGGATTTACCGGACCATCTGAACAATTTATGGAAGATGCTGGTTATGTTAAGTTGAGAGAGATTTCGCTTACATATAACTTCCCGTTGAGAAAATTTGGACTTGAAAGCATTGACCTTGGAGTAATTATGAGAAACATTAAAATATGGACGAAGTATACGGGTATAGATCCCGAAACCAACCTTACTGGACCAACAAATGGTCAGGGGCTTGACTACTTTAACAATCCACCGATGAAGAGTATAATCTTCTCAATTAGCATTAACTATTAAAAAGCTTTTGGGGGAAGCTTTGACGGCTTCCCCCAATATCAATTTGAAAAATAAAATCAAAGGAGAGAAGCTCTATGAAATCAATTTTAGGTTTATTAACAATTGCTTTGATAATATCTGTTACATTTCTTGGTTGCAATAAGTTGACGGAAAGTTATATTAAGGGATATGAAGATGATCCACTTTTACCATCATCAGCGCCTGCTGTGAAGATATTTGCAGGGGCACAAGCTGCATTTATAGAGTTCTATGAAGCTTTTCCAAGCCAACTTGCAGCTGTTTGGGCTCAACAAGCAACAGGAGCAGATAGACAATTTGCAAGCTTTGATGTTTACAATATAACTGCAAATGATTTCTCCAACGATTGGTTCCTTGCTTATACTCGTGTCTTAACAAATCTTAAGATAGCTCAGGCTAAAGCTCAAGAAGAGGGTTTATTAAATATATATGGTGCCGCTAAGATCCTTGAGGGAATTCATATGGGAACAGTTGCTGCGCTTTGGGGAGATGTGCCGTATTCTGAAGCTGCTCAGCCTGAGAAAACATTAACACCAAAGTATGATAATCAAATTGATGTATATAACGCTGCAATAGCTGCAATTGATGAGGGTATTCAGGTTTTGACTCAAAATCCAGCAAGTTTAGCTCAAGATTTATATTCAACAGGTGGAAGCACTGCAAAGTGGATTAAAGCTGGTTACTCTGCAAAAGCTCGTTATCTTATGCACCTTGCACGAAAGGATAATTATCCTGCAGCTGTTTTGGATCAGGTAATTCAAGCAGCTTTGAATGGTATTACATCAACGACGAGAACAGGAACTCCGCCAGCGGCTGGATATGGAGCTGACGATTTGGTATTCACACATGGTTCAACCTATCAGGGGAATATGAATTTGTGGTATTCATTCTTGGTTCAAGATAGGTCGGGTTATCTGAGGGCTTTAAAGTGTTTTGCTGTCAAAATGCTTGGTGCAAGGGGAACTGCGGAGTCTGGCAGATTTAATTATTATTTCACTGCTGATAGTAATGATTTGAGAACAACTGGCACAGCTGCATATGCTGTAAATGCTTATTTCCCTGTGATAAGAGCTTCTGAAACATTACTTCTCCTTGCTGAAGCTTATGCGAGGAAAAATGATTTAACTAACGCTGTAAATTATCTAAACCTTGCGAAAACTTATAATAATAATATTTTTGGAACAACTTTAAGAAACAATTACACTACAGCTGATTTTGCTACTCAGCAGGATTTATTGCAAGAGATATTTAACGAGATGTATTTGTCTTTGATGCACCAGGTTGAAGTATTTAACTTCTTACGTAGAATTGATTATCAAATCCAGTATAAAGACGCAACTGGACAAGTGGTGCGTTTGACGCCGAAGCGTGGGGATCAATTCCCACAACGCTTGTTCTATCCGCAAAGCGAGGTCTCAACGAATCCAAATATACCATGGATTCAAACTGCTTCTGATTTATATACAAAGACTCGTGTAAATGGCGGAAATAAGTAAAGTTGTTGTGAGATTTTTCTAAACTTTACAAAGGCGTGGCTTTTGCCACGCCTTTTTGATAAAAACAAAAATTAGGTAAAACTATGAGGAAATTAATTATATCCCTTGTTGTTGTTTTGGTTTCGTTTTCCTTCGCTCAACAATTTGGTGAAATCAGAGGAACTGTATACGATAGGGAAACAAATACACCATTGCCAGCTGCATCCGTCGTAATTGTTGGAACTCAAATTGGCTCGGCTACGGATATTAACGGTAATTACATTATTAAAAATGTTAAACCTGGAACATATAAAGTTCAAGCCAGATTTGTTGGATACGGTTCGCAAACAAAAGATGTAACTGTTAGACCTGGGGAAACATCCACAGTTGATTTTTATCTTTCACCAACTGCGCTTCAGCTTGATGAAATAGTTGTAACTGGGACAGGAACAGCTCTTGAAAAGAGAAGCGTTGGGAATACAGTTGGGACCGTTACCATCAAAGATATTGAAATCGCGCCCGTTAGAAGCGTAACGGAAGTCCTCCAGGGTAGAGTCTCAGGGCTTGTTGCTCTTCCAAGCTCTGGGCAAGCAGGAAGTGCAGCTGCTATTAGATTGAGAGGATTGATAAGTGTATCTCAGGATAATCAACCCTTGATTTATGTTGATGGTGTCAGAATTGATAATGCAAATATTGACTATGGAAGCGTTTGGACTGGGGGACAACATCCGTCAAGATTAAATGATATAATTCCTGCTGATATTGAAAGAATTGAAGTGATAAAAGGAGCAGCAGCTACTACATTATACGGAACTCAAGCTGCGAATGGTGTTATTCAAATCTTTACAAAGAAGGGTATCACAGGGCAACCGACTATTAATTTCATGATTGAGCGTGGTGGGGTAACTATTCCGAAAAAACTTTATCCTACAGGTTATTTGATTGGAATTTTCCCAACCGGGGAGAGCATAACTCTTGGTGCACGTAGGACACCCGATAGTGTTAAAGTAGCGAGTGAAGGATTAGCGAATAGTTTGCTATCAACAGGACCATATGAAGCGTATTTTGCATCTATACGAGGTGGGACACCGAATGTCGGTTATTATGTGTCAGGTAGATATGAAAATGAGGTCGGTTCTATTACATCAAATTATTTCAAGCGCATTTCTTTCAGAGGTAATCTAAACGCAGTTGGCGGGGAAAATTGGGATATATTAGCTACTGCTGGTTATACTTATTCTAAGCTGAAAAGACCAAATAATGACAATAATATCTACGGAGTGGTCCCGAATGCCCTGCTTGCAAGAAAAAATTTAGCTACGCCTACAAACCCGAATGGTGAACCATTCACACCGCTAAGCATAGCCCGTGAATTAAATAATTTGCAAACCACTCATGCTTTTACAGGTGGGGTGACATTCAATCATAGACCTTTTGGAACATTTAGGCATAAATTAACAATTGGATTTGATGTTACTGCAGAAGAAAACGAACAACTCTTTCCATATGGTCTTGGATTTATTTATTATCCTTATGGTATGAAGGGTAATCAACGAAGAACTTTCTATTCGTTAACACTTGATTATTCGCTTGCTTGGCATGTTGCGTTAACGGATAAAATTACTTCTTCATTGACCGCTGGATTGCAAGGTTTTGCCGATTCAGATTACAGAGTATTTGGTCAAGGGAGGGATTTCCCAGCACCCGGACTTTCAGTTATTTCTGCTGGAGCTGTAAGAACAGCTGATGAGTATAGATATAGAGTCATCAATGGAGGTCTTTTTGCACAGGAGCAAATTGGGATAGCAAATATGTTTTTCGTAACAGGTGCTTTGCGACTTGATGGAAATAGTGGTTTTGGACCAGATTACGGACTTGCTCTTTATCCAAAGGCTCAAGCTTCGTTCATCGCTTCTGAACTTGGATTCTGGCCAAAGAATATATGGAACTCAATGAAATTAAGAATGGCTTGGGGTCAAGCGGGTCTTGCGCCAGGTGTTTTTGATAAAGAAAGAACCTGGGATGCCGTCGCAGGACTTGATGGTGTTCCAGCAGTCACCCCAGGAAATATCGGTAATAAAAAGTTGAAACCAGAAAGAAGTGATGAACTGGAAGTTGGATTTGATGCCGGATTCTTTAATGATAGAATTGGGATTGAATTTACGTATTATAGGCAAGTTACGAAAGATGCATTACTTATGAAGCGTTATCCTCCTTCTGAAGGATGGTTAAATCTTCAACTTACAAATGTTGGTGAGGTCAGGAATAAAGGGATTGAACTTACGATAAGAAGTATACCAATCTCAACTTCAACAGTTGCATTGGATGTTAACTTTATGTTATCTACAAATGATAATAAGGTAACATCGCTTGGTGGGACAGCGCCTTTGCCATACGGTCTTGGCGGAATTGGTGAAGTAAGGGAAGGCTATCCTATAAATTCGTTCTGGGGATACAAATTAATTGGGATTAAACCAGGTTCATTGACGAACGCATTAAATCTCCTCAACACATATAGAGCTTCGGCTTCATACAACTTCCAGAACCCATCTCACAGACGAACGATAATGAACGCTATAGCAAATGCTGCTGTTCAAGTTGGAACAGAAAAGGAATTTCTTGGTAATGCTTATCCAAAATTAAATGGTTCAATCTCTGCAACATTAACCCTGTTTAGGAGGATAAGCATTTATGCATTCGTTGAATGGGCTACGAAGTTTTATGTCTACAATAATACTGCAAGATTCATGGTCAGATATAATACTTATGTTCCAGAAATTGAAGCACAACAAAAAGTATTCATGGCGAAAGATACTGTTGAGCTTGAGCAAGCATTAAGAGAGTGGATGAAATATGATTGGAGAGCTGATGAACTTTGGGTTCAAAAAGGAGATTTTGTTAGATTGAGGGAAATCGGAATATCATATACATTACCAACAAGTTTGACTAGATTTTTCGGTTCAAGGAAAGTTAGCCTCACATTTTCTGCTAGGAATGTAGCCCTCTGGACAAAATATGGAGGACCAGATCCGCAGGTTAATTATGCAGGTCCAGGTCCAAATCTAAATCAGGGATCTGATTTCTTAACTTTACCTCAAGCCACCCGTTATATCTTTACTTTAAATGTTGAATTTTAAAAATGGAAAAGCGGGCGTTTTTCTGCCCGCTTTTTTAAAAACAAAATTTTTAAGGAGGAGTTTATGAAAATGATGAAAATTTTGAAAATAGTTAGTCTCTTTGCCTTAGTGCTTCTCTATATCGGCTGCAAGCAATCACTTCAAGTTGAAAATCCAAACCAAATAACAGATGAAAATTTAAATCAATCAACTGCTATTCCAGCAATTGTTACCGGTATCGCAGCTGATTTTGCTTATGAATATCAATGGACGATAATTTGCTCTGGATTGTTAAGCAATGAACTTATCCATATTGGTTCATTTCCTACTTTTAGGGAGATGTATGATGGAAATGTTCAAGACAATAACACAACCATGGAAGATTGGTATGGTTATATTCACAGAGCTCGCTGGGTTGCAGAGAATGGCGCTGAGAGAATAAAGCAAATAGTGGGAGTGGATTCAGCTAGGAAAATGATTGAATACGCAATGGCTCACATCTACGCCGGGTTCGCTTTGATTCACCTTGCTGATATGTGGGATGGTTCGCCGATTGATGGTGGTCCATTGATTCCAAGACCGCAAATCTATGATAGGGCTATTGAACATTTTACCGAGGTAATTAACATAGTTGATGGTTTGCCATCAACGAGAACATTTAAAAATGGACATCAAACTTTAAACAAAGATCAAGTTAAAGCAATTGCCTATCTTGGAAGAGCAAGGGCGAAATTACATAAGGGTGATTTACCAGGTGCTTATAATGATGTTGCAAATCCAGCTTTATTTACTGGGCTTAGATTTGACGCTGTTTACTCGGAAAATACAGGTAGAGAGAATAACCTTGTATATATTTACGCCTATGATAGACCAGAAGTTGCCGTTGGTCCAAGGCATCAGATTGTTGGGGATCCACGGGTTCCCGTTGACCGACCGACTTCTACAAGACCGTACTGGAGGCAAACAAAGTATCCCACTCGTGCAGCTGATATACCAATAGTAAAGTGGCAAGAGGCTAACCTTATAAGAGCAGAATATTATTATTCGCAGGGAAATATCACATCTGCACTTGATGAAATTAACGCAAATCGTAGAGCGGTTGGTTTGAGCGATACGACGGTAAGCGATCTTACTAGTTTGTTAAATCTTATTCGTGAGGAAAGAAAAAGGGAGTTCTTTTTGGAGGGTATGTATCTACAGGACTTAAGAAGATTTAATGACCCATTCTTGCAGGGCAGGATGTCTTTCTTCCCGCTTGGAAGGCGTGAAAAAGATGCGAATCCAAATGTGTAAAGTGAATTTTTAACTTCTTAAATTTACAAAGGCGTGGCAAAAGCCACGCCTTTTTTATTTTTAAACCCGTATTTTTAATTTTGTAAAAAATTAAAATCTCAGGATGTGTCCAAGTTCAATCATAATTACATAGTCAGAACTGATTTGAAGCGAAAGTATGTGAAACAAATGTTTAATTCCATCGCGAGGAAATATGATTTTCTCAATCATCTGTTAAGTTTTGGATTTGATATTTGGTGGCGAAAGTACGCAGTTAATAAGTTAAATTTATCAGGAACTGAGAAAATAATTGACATTGCTTGTGGAACTGGCGATTTTTCTCTATCGGCTTATAAGAAATTCCCCGTTGAGATAATCGGGGTTGATGTTTCTTTAAATATGCTTAAAATTTTTGCTGTTAAAGCGAGAAAGCTCGGGGTAAACAATTTGTCTCTTTTATGTGCAGAAGCGGAAAATTTACCATTTAAGGAAAATGTGTTTGATGTTTGCTTAGTTGCTTTTGGAGTGAGAAATTTTTCCTTGCTTGAAAATGGCTTAAAAGAAATTTACAGGGTTTTAAAATTTGGTGGTAAACTCGCTGTCCTTGAATTTTCCTTGCCAAGGGCGCCATTAAAACAAGTTTATCTTTTTTATTTTCGCAAAATTTTACCGTTAATTGGCAAAATTATTTCAAAACACGACGATGCATATACATATCTTCCTGAGTCAGTGTTAAAATTTCCAGAGGGGCTTGAATTTGTGAGGATTTTGAATAAAGTTGGTTTTAAAAAAGTTGAAATGCAGAGATTGACATTCGGGGTAGTTACATTTTATTTAGCTTATAAATGAAGTAGCGCCCCCAGCGGGATTCCTCCGAAGGAGTCCCTTTGGGAGAACCCGCGTTTCAAGGCTTGAAAATTTTTTAAATTTATTGGCAAGTAAAAGGTGAAGCGCCCCCAGCGGGATTCGAACCCGCGTTCCAGGCTTGAAAAGCCTGTGTCCTAGGCCTCTAGACGATGGGGGCTTTTAGGGTGAGTAGCGGGACTCGAACCCGCAACCTCCAGGGCCACAACCTGGCGCTCTGACCAGTTGAGCTATACTCACCGTCAAAGCATTACAAATATAGAAATTTTTTTCCAGTTTTGCAAATTTTAACCGCTCTTCGTTTGCTAAAGCAAAAGGGATTTTTTAACTTTTTAAAAAAATTGAATTATCCATGAGTTTTTACATTGGAGTTGATGAATCAGGCAAAGGTGATTTCTTCGGTCCGCTTGTCATCGCTGGTGTTATATCAAGTGAAGTTTTAAATGAAGAACTTATCAAGATTGGTGTGAAAGATTCAAAAAAGTTGTCTGATAAAAAAATTTTTCAACTTGCTGAAAAAATAAAAGAAATTTGTATTTATGATATCGTTATAATTAAGCCCAAAAGATATAACGAACTAACCGAGAATTTAAACCTCAACAAACTTCTTGCTTGGGGACATGCACGTGCAATTGAAAACTTACTTGAAAAGGCAGAGGAAGAAAATCTGAAAGTTGAAAAGATAATATCTGATCAATTTGGAGATGAATCATACCTCTTAAATTCACTTATGAAAAGGGGTAGAAAAATCCAATTAGTTCAGATGTATAAAGCTGAAGTTGACCCAGCTGTTGCATCTGCTTCTATTTTAGCAAGAGCGATATTTCTAACCCAGTTGAGGAAAATGTCAGAAAAGTATGGCGTTGAAATTCCGAGGGGTGTTTCAGCGAGGGTAATTAATGTCGCAAATGAAATTGTGAAAAAGTTTGGCAAAGATGAATTATTAAATGTTGCGAAAGTTCATTTCAAAACAACAAATTTGATCACAGGAAATTGTTAAGATGCCGTAAACTTTTGAATTTTAAACTCATTGTTCTTATATTTTTCAATAAAGTTAAAGTGTTTAAACAAAGCCACCCATGTTCAGTAAGACATGAGCATTGATAGGATAAGAAATTTTTGCATAATTGCGCATATTGATCACGGAAAATCAACTCTTGCAGATAGACTTTTGGAAAAAACAGGAACTATTCCTGAAAGGCAAATGGTTGAACAGGTGCTTGACAATATGGAACTTGAAAGAGAGCGTGGCATAACTATAAAATCTCACCCAATCCAAATGATATACACCGCAAGTGATGGGGCTGAATATATTTTTAATTTGATTGATACACCTGGACATGTTGATTTCTCCTATGAAGTTTCAAGAGCTCTTGCAGCAAGCGAGGGAGCAATCCTTGTGGTTGATGCAACTCAAGGTGTTGAAGCACAGACAATAAGCAATCTTTACATGGCTGTTGACGCAGGTCTTGAAATAATACCTGTGATAAATAAAATTGATTTACCAGCAGCAAAGACTATGATTGACACAGTTAAGGCTCAAATTATAGATTTAATTGGGTGTAAAGAAGATGAGATTTTACTTGTTAGCGCAAAAACTGGTTATGGAGTGGATGAACTTCTTGAAGCGATAGTTAAAAGAATTCCTCCACCACGGGGAAATCCAAATGAGCCGTTAAGAGCTCTTATCTTTGACTCAAAATATGATTCATATCGTGGTGTTGTTGTTTATTTAAGGGTTTTTGACGGCGAGATTAAAGAAGGAGATAAGGTTATGTTTTTTGCAAATGGCAAAGTTTTTGAAGCTGAAGAAATCGGAATTTTAAAACTTGATAGAATAAGAACCGGGAAATTAACAACTGGTATGGTTGGATATTTAATTGCTGGTGTTAAAGATGTCCACGATACAAGAGTTGGAGATACAATTACGCTTGCAAATAATCCCGCAAAGGAACCCCTTCCTGGTTATCGTGAAGTAAAGCCAATGGTTTATGCCGGTTTCTTTCCGGCGGATTCAGAAAATTACCAGGAATTAAGAGATGCGCTTGAGAAATTGAGGTTAAATGATGCTGCTATTGTATTTGAGCCAGAAAGTTCATCTGCTTTAGGGCATGGCTTTAGATGTGGCTTCCTTGGCTTATTACATATGGAGATAGTTCAGGAACGGCTTGAGAGAGAATTTGGACTTAGCATCGTTACAACCGTTCCAAATGTAGTTTATAAAGTTGTGAAGAGAAATGGAGAAATAGTTTTCGTAAACAATCCTACTGATATGCCAAATCCTGGGGAAATTGACCATATTGAAGAGCCTTATGTTCGGGCACAGATTATAACTCCTTCGGAATATATAGGGGCTTTGATGAAACTCTGCTCTGACAGGAGAGGGATTTACAAAATGACGCATTATGTTTCAGCAGATAGAGCAATCCTTGAATATGAACTTCCACTTTCGGAGATAATTTTTGATTTTTATGATAAATTAAAATCTTTGTCTCGTGGTTATGCTTCGTTTGATTATGAATTTCTTGATTATAGGGAATCGGATCTCGTTAAACTTGATATTCTTTTAAATGGAGAACCTGTTGATGCTCTTTCTTTCGTCGTCCACAGAAGCAAGGCTTATGATTATGGAAGAAAATTGTGTTCAAAGTTAAGAGAACTCATCCCAAGACAACTTTTTGAGGTTGTAATTCAAGCTGCTATTGGAAGCAAGGTTATAGCAAGAGATGTGATAAAGCCATTGCGAAAAAATGTCTTGGCGAAATGCTATGGTGGTGATGTCACAAGAAAACGAAAACTTTTAGAGAAGCAAAAAGAAGGTAAAAAACGAATGAAACAAATTGGTAAAGTTGAAGTCCCGCAGGAGGCTTTCCTTGCAGTTCTCACAATAGATAACGATTAAAACAAAAACTCTTTTCAAATGTTGCAGAAAAAAAATCCAAAAGTAAAGAAGAGACCTAAAACTTTAAAAGAGCGAATTTATAATTTTGTTAAGGAATTCGTCGTTGTATTTGGGATTTTCCTTTTACTTAACAGTTTTGTAATCGCTTCTTTTGCGGTGCCGACTTCTTCTATGGAGGATACAGTAATGGCTGGGGACTTCCTTTTTGTAAATAAATTTATTTACAATCTTGCAACGCCAAGAAATATACCTTTAACATCAATTCGTCTCCCTTATATCGTGATACCAAGTTTGTGGAAGGTTAAGCGTGGAGATGTCGTCGTATTTGAGTTTCCAGGTTATCGGGATGAGGTTAAGCATCCGGCGATGATTTACTATCTTAAAAGATGCATTGGACTACCCGGGGACACAGTTCAAATAATTGATAAGGTTGTCTATGTAAATGGGCAAATTTTCCCGAACCCTAAATATGTTAAATTTGAAAGACCTTATGTTTTGCCCAAAGATCAACCAGATCCCCGAATTTTCCCCAAGGGCGCCCCATTTAACGAAGATAATTACGGTCCTATCGTTGTCCCGAAAAAAGGAGATATTATAAAACTTGAACTTTCAAATTTTGATGCCTGGGAAACATTTATAAAAAGAGAAGGACATTCAATTGAAATTATAAACGGTAAAATTTACATTGATGGTGTGGAAAAGAGCGAATATGTCATTGAACATGATTATTACTTCATGATGGGAGATAATCGTGACAATAGTTTAGATAGCCGTTTCTGGGGTTTTGTCCCAGATAAATACATCGTTGGTTCCCCTATAATTGTTTATTGGTCATGGAATCCAGATATACCGATTTTTAATATATTTGCAAAACTTGCCTCGGTTAAGTTTAATAGAATTGGTATGATAATTAAATGAAATTAAAAGTGAGATATAAATTTCCACCGGGCGAGGAATATCAAGAAAAAATCGCAAGTGAACCCGCCGAAGAAGATAAAGTAGAAGCAAAAAACTGGTTTAAACCTTTAATTATTGCAATAATCGCTGCGATCATTGTCAAATCATTTATATTTGAGGCTTTCCGAATTCCATCGGGTTCAATGGAAGATACGCTTTTGCCTGGCGATTTTATTATTGTTTCAAAACTTGGTTTTCCTGTAAAAACTCCAAAATATCTCCCGTTTACAAGAATTGAAATTCCGCAAATTGAGGTATTGCCCCAAATTTATTCGCTCAAACATGGTGATGTGGTGGTTTTCAAATTTCCAGGTGAAAGGAATGAAGTTCAGGCATCTGAAAATGTTAATTATATAAAGAGATTAATCGGTTTGCCAGGCGATGTTGTTCAAATAATAGATAAAGTTATTTACATAAATGGTTCAAGGTTTCCAGAACCTCCAAGTGTAAAGGTAAATTATGAGTTCATAACTCCACGAGGGTTGCCAAACCCATATATCTTCCCTGAAGGTTCGGATTTTAATGAAGATAACTACGGTCCAATTACAGTTCCCTTTAAAGGGATGAAGATAGAGTTAAATAAGGAAAATTTGAAGCAATGGCAAATTATGATTGAGAGGGAAGGACATAAGGTTGAACTTGCCGATGAAAAAATTTTAATAGATGGCGTGGAAGCAAGTGATTATGTTTTTGAGAAAAATTATGTCTTTGTGATGGGAGATAACAGGAATAACAGTTTGGATAGCAGATACTGGGGATTTGTCCCTGTTGATAATATCATCGGGAAAGCAAGTTTTATTTACTGGTCCTGGAACTCAGATATCCCGTTTTTGAACTTGCCTGAAAAAATAAAATCAATAAGGTGGAATAGGATAGGTAGAAAGATAAAATGAGCGGAATTTATATCCACATACCATTTTGTGAGAGAAAATGTATTTATTGCGATTTTTATTCAATAGAAAACCTTGACCTAATTGATTTGTTTGTAAATTCAATTTTGCAAGAGATAAAAATTTTTAAAAGTGAATCGGATTTCGTGGGAGGGACCTGTTTTGATACGATTTATTTCGGTGGTGGAACCCCATCGTTGCTCAAAGTTTCGCAGTTTGAAAAAATTTTAAATGCTTTGTATGAAAACTTCTGTATCTCGGATAATCCTGAAATCACAGTTGAAGCAAATCCCGGAACTGTTGATAAAGAGAAACTTTCTAAATTCAAATGTATAGGGATAAATCGCTTAAGTCTTGGTGTTCAGTCTTTCCTTGATGATGAGTTAAAATTTCTTGGGAGGATCCACACATCTGAAGATGCGATCAGATGTATAGAATTCGCTTTTGAATCTGGATTTGAAAATGTTAATGTTGATTTGATTTTTGGGCTTCCTGGACAAAGTGAAGAGAGATGGAGGGAAAATCTTTTCACTGTGATTAAGCTTAATGTTCCTCATATTTCAGCATACAATTTAATTGTTGAGAAGGGAACGCCTCTTTATGAAATTGTTAGAAGTGGCGAAGTAAAACTTCCGTCCGATGATGAACAGGCGGGGTTATATGAGATCACGATGGAGTTACTTGAGAATGCTGGTTACATTCATTATGAGGTTTCAAATTACGCTCGCAGTGGTTTTGAATGTAGGCATAATTTGAAATACTGGCGATATGAAAGTTATGTTGGTTTTGGACCTTCGGCGCATTCTTTCTGGGATAATAGAAGATGGTGGAATGTCGCAAATCTTGGAAAATATCTGAACTTGATTGCTCAAGGGAAGCTTCCAATCGCAAATTTTGAAATTTTGAGCGATGAGAAAATGGTTGAGGAATTTATTTATCTTGGGTTGAGAAGCACGGGTATTGATTTGAAAAAATTTAAGGAAAGATTTGCTTTTGATTTCATTGATGGCGAAATTAAAGAAAAATTGGTTGAGATGAAAAAAAACGGTTATATTGAAATGGATGATTTTAAGGTGAGGTTGACCCGTAAGGGGTTTTCAGTTTGCGATGAGATTGCTGTTAATTTAGTTTCAAAAATAAAATATGTTTTAAAATGAGAGAGATCAAAATCAATCACGTTATCGCGCTTGTTTTGTTTTTAATTTCGTTCATTGTTTACGCATTGACGGTTCAACCGAGCGTTCCTTTTTGGGATTGTGGTGAATTTATAGCTGTGTCATATTCACTTGGTGTTCCTCATCCACCTGGAGCACCATTTTTTATAATTATCGGAAGAATAGCGACTCTTCTACCAATAGCAGAAAACATCGCAAAGAGGGTAAATCTTATAAGTGCTTTTGTAAGTGCTCTTACAGTGATGTTTTTATATTTGATAACGGTTAGGCTGATTTTGAGATGGAAATCAAATCCGCAAACATTCATTGAAAAAATTTCCGTCTATGGAGCGCCTGTAGTAGGAGCTTTAGCTCTTGCTTTCAGCGATACATTCTGGTTTAATGCGGTTGAGGCGGAAGTATATGCGACAAGTTTGTTTTTGATGAGCTTCACTATCTGGCTTGGGATGGTTTGGTTTGAGAAAGCAGAGGATATTGAAAGCGATAGGTTGATTCTTCTCATCGCTTACGTGATAGGTTTATCAATTGGGGTGCATCTTTTAAGTATATTGACGATCTTTACACTTGCGATGATAGTTTATTTCAGATTCAGAGAAAAGTTTGATTTAAAAAGTTTTACGATCATGGGAGTGATTGCGGTTGGGTTATTTTTCCTGATATATAAGGTTATAATTTTCTGGATACCATCAATGCTTGATGATATGCCTGCTGTTCCTGCGATCATTTCAGTTGCGGTTTCATATGGTATTTATTACGCTTATAAACACAGGCAGAGAATTTTATTTACATTTTTGATGGGTGTTTTGCTTGTTTTTCTCGGTTATACCACATATGCTCTTATTATAATAAGAGCGAATGATAAGCCAGCAATAAATGAGAACGCCCCTGATAACCTTGTTCGTTTTGTTAAGTATCTTGAGCGTGAACAATATGGGGAGCAACCGTCTCCGTTCAAAAGAAGGTGGAGTCAGGAGCCAACGCATCAGGAAAATTATCAAAAATACAGTAGCGATTGGGATTTCTTTATAAGATATCAGTTGAATCATATGTATTTGAGATACTTTCTATGGAACTTTGTTGGGCGTGCTGGTGATATTCAAGATGCGCCTGTTGCATTTATAAAATCTGAGAGCGGGTGGGGAAAAGCAAATGAATTCCCAAATAGGTATTTCGCCCTTCCACTTATCTTAGGTCTTTGGGGTTTGTATTACCATTATAAAAAAGATTGGAAGATGTTTTTGGCTTATCTTGCTTTGTTTGTTGTGACGGGGCTTGGGCTTGCTGTCTATCTTAATATGCCTGAACCACAACCAAGAGAAAGGGATTATGTTTTCGTTGGTTCATTCTTTGCTTTTGCTATATGGATTGGAATAGGTGTTTCGGGTTTGATTGATATTATAAGTGAGATCATAAAAACGGAAATTAGAAAGATTTATGCTGTTGCGGTTTTGGTCGTTTCAACTTTTGTGGTTCCTTTGAATTTGCTTATTCAAAACTGGGACGACCACGATAGAAGCGGTAATTATGTCCCGTGGGATTATTCATATAATTTATTGCAAAGTTGTGAGAAAGATGCAATTTTATTTACGAACGGGGATAACGATACATTCCCTCTGTGGTATCTTCAAGTGGTTGAAGGTGTGAGAAGAGATATAAGGATTGTCAATTTGAGTTTATTAAATACCGACTGGTATATTTTGCAGTTAAAACATGAAGAGCCATACGGTGCGAAGAAAGTTCCGATAAGTTTAAGTGATAACATAATAAGACAACTTGGGCTTGTGCAATGGGAACCGAGAGATGTAAGTATCCCTGTTTCAAGGCAAGTTTATGAAAAGTTTGGGATCACTGATACATCAATTATTAATCAGGGCAAGATAACATTCAGAATGCCTAACACTATTCAATTTGGTGATATAAAAGCGATCCGTGTTCAAGATGTCATGGTTCGTGATATAATTGAAACGAACAAGTGGGAAAGACCAATTTATTTTGCGGTGACAGTTTCACCTGATAATTTCATTGGACTTGATGAGTATTTAAGGATGGAAGGTCTTGCATATAGAGTTGTTCCTTTTAAGAATCCTAAAGGTTCTCCAACATTCATTCACGAAGGTATAATGCGACAGTGTCTATTTAACGAGCCAGAGGGTTTTTATCGTGACCCGTATTATGGATTTAAGTTTAGAAATTTAGATAACTCAAAGGTTCATTTCTTTGAGACGGATAGAAATCTTATGCAAAACTATAGGAATGCATTTTTAAAACTTGCAATTTATTATTACGAAAATAATCGTGATACCTCAAAGGTCATTGAAGTTCTTGATCGTATGGAAAGCAAAATTCCGAATAATGTTTTGCCCATGGATTATCGTTTGCGCTATGATGTTGCAAGGTTATATGAAATTGTTGGGGCGAGGGATAAGTTCTTGAAAATAGCCAAGGAAATTGAACCGATAGCACTTGAACAGATAAATCGCGATCCGATGAATATCTATGGTGAATATAATCCTTATGTGATTCTTGTTAACCTTTATGAGATGATGGGAGAATATCAAAAAGCGATTGATATTTTGAATAGGGTTCTTGTTTATTATCCTCAGCAATATCAGTACCTTGTGAAGGATAGAATCGCAAGGCTCCAGGCGAAGATGAATGAGGAGAGAAAATGATGTGGTAAATTTGGGTTCTTAATTTGACATTGATGATTTAATTTATTATATTGTGGATAACTTTTGCGCTCAGGAACAGTTAAATAGCGAGAGTGACCGCCCGAGTTAAATTTAGTTCCTGGGTGCGTAATTGGGTGGTTGCTTGAGCAGTCAAATTTATTAGGAGGTAGTAGTAAGATGTCACGCGGTAAAGTTAAGTGGTTCAACAACAAGAAGGGCTACGGATTTATTGAAACAGAGGATGGGCGTGAGGTTTTCGTCCATTACTCTGAGATTAAATCCGATAAGCGCTTCAAAACCCTTGAAGAAGGGGCAACTGTTGAATTTGAAGTTGTTGATGGACCAAAGGGACCGAAGGCAGTTAATGTCGTTGTTGTGTGAAACAGGGCATAACTGAGCAAAGGTGAGAATATTTTAAAACCCCAATTGTTTTGTTCGGATTGAACAGGCAATTGGGGTTTTTTAGTTTAAATTAAATTTGAAAATTTTGCCATGAAATTTACCAAAACGGATGCACAAAAGATTGCGAAAATTTTAAAAACAAAAGCGCAAAAAGTAAAAAATTTTTATCGTTTCAAAATTGGAAAAACAATTCTTGAAATACATCCGCGAATAAAAATTGGCGAAAAATTTGGAACCCTTATCTCAGTCTTTACCCCTTATTCCCATCTCCAACTCCACTTTTGTACCGGTTATGTGGTAAGTGAAATTTTAGGAGAGGTTGCTTTTTTGGGGGAATTCAATAGTAAAGTATCGGGATTGATTGTTGAAACAAATGGAGGCTGTCATCTTTATGCAAACCTTGATGCTAAAATTTTATCATCGGATTTCACGAAGCTTGAACCTGAAATAATGATTTCAGGAATTGCTCTCTCACTTGGGGAATTATTGCTTGAAAAGAAATCTAAAAAATAGCGTGGTAAAAATTAACATAACCAAGACTTGCAGAAAAATTAAACTCCCCACCCGAAAATTGAAATCCCTCGTTATGGAAATTATTAACGGAGAGAAACTTAATTATACGGAGGTAAATGTGATTTTTACTGATGATGAAATGATCCATAAAATTAACAGGGAATTTTTAAATCATGATTATCCAACCGATGTGATCTCTTTTGAACTTTCGGATGAAATACCCATTGTTGATAAAGTTGCTGAGATATATATAAGTGTTGATAAAGCGATTGAACAGGCGAGATTTTATAAAGTTACCCGTGAAAATGAGATTGCTCGTCTCGTTGCTCATGGATTGATACATCTTGCTGGATATGATGACAAAACTACCGCAGAAAAATTGAGGATGAGAAGAAAAGAAAGTTATTATATCAAAAAAGTGGGATTTTGATCATCTTTTCTTGATTCTATCATTGACTATCCACGCATATTTAAATCCATTTTCAATTAGAAATTTTCTCAATATGCTTGCCTCTTGAAGGCGTTCAAAGTCCCCAACTCTGACTTTGTAATTTGGAGGTTCATAAATAATATAAACCTTTTCATTCTGAAAAGTTGACGAAGTTAAAAGCGACTGTAAAAGATTTTTAACGGTATTTGCGCTGTCAAATTGGTTTGTGACAAGAACTTGAACTCTAAACCCGGAAATTGTTTCTTCGTCCTCGGTGAGGAAAAGTCTATGGGGGAAAATAAGTTCTTTTATATCGTATGCTGACGGATTAAATTGTTTTTCGTAGTATAAAAGCGAATCTGGTTTCTGAGAGAATACAAATTTCGTTAGGATAAGAAGCATGATCAGAGGCTTACGCAACATTGTTTCGGGATTTGAATTTATTTTAATATGAAGGCATCGGTGAACTCAGATTTAATTTCGTTCAAAGTTGTTATATCATCTTCGTTTAGGAGAATGAAAACTTTAAAAATGCCTTTTTCTTCAATGATTTCAGATTTAACTTTGAACTTTGATTGAATGTATTCTTTGATTTTTTGAGCGTGTGAGAGTTTGGAATATGCGCCAATTTGAATTTTAAGTTGCGGCTTTGATGTTGAATTCGTTTGCTCTTTGATCATTATGTTTTGATTTGTTGAAACAGTTCGTGAAGTTATAAAGGCGTCTGGAAAATTTTCTTGAATTTTTTCAAGGGTTTGAACGATCTTTAATGAGTCATCAACTCCGTTTGTTTGAACTTTATATAAATTTAGCGTTGAGTCTAAAATCACCTCTGCGTTTATATCTGGATATAACTTTTTAAATTTGTCCAATTGTTCATTTGCGGAACTTTGTGTGACAAATGCACCTATTTGAATGAAAAATTTTGACCTTTGAGCTATTTGCTGTGGTTTTATTTCAGCTGTTGGTTCTATTTTTTTCTCTTTTATTTCGGGTTGAACTGGTGGTGTTTTTACCTCAGGTTTTGGTTCCGAAATCGGCTCGGCTTGTTCAATTTTTTTAGTTTCAAATTTTTGCTCGGGAACTTGAGTTGGATATGTTGTGATTGGTAGAATTATCGGGGCAACAATTATTTGTGGTGTTTTTTCTTGCTTTTGCCTTTTTGGAATTACAACGGAGTCAATTGTGGATTCAGTCATTTGAGCACTGAATATTTCCTTGGGTTTGGCATATATTGTGTCATTTTGCAATGAGCTTTTGTTTGTTTCTGGTTTAATTTCCATCCTGCTTCCTGCGCAGGATGTTATCAAAAGGGCAAGATAAATTAGTGGAATCTTTTTCACGCTCATTTATTAATATGTTGTTAATGTTTGTTCAGATTTAATCCCACTTACTATTTTTACGCTTGCGCTTGCCCCGATTCTGTCTGCGCCACTTCTTATCATTTGTAAAGCTTCTTCATAGGTTCTTATCCCACCGCTTGCTTTAACACCCATTGCGCTTCCTACAACTCTCCTCATTAGAGCGACATCTCCAGCTGTTGCTCCACCTTTGCTGAACCCGGTTGATGTTTTTACGAAATCAGCATTGGCTCGTTTTGCAAGAAGACAGGCTTTAACTTTCTCTTCATCTGTTAAAAGCGCAGTTTCAAGTATGACCTTAACAAGAACATTATGTTTATGTGCAACATTTACAACTGCTCTTATATCATGTTCAACATAATCATAATATCCAGCTTTCAACATTCCGATGTTCATCACCATATCAACTTCTTGAGCCCCGTCTTCAATGGCTTTTTCAGTTTCAAAGACTTTTGTTTCTGTTCTATTTGCACCAAGTGGAAATCCAATCACTGTGCAGACTTTAACTTTTCTTCCTTTCAAAATTTCTGAAGCAAGCTTAACATAACACGGATTTACGCAAACGCTTGCGAATTGATATTGGATTGCTTCAAAACAAAGTTTTTCAATATCCTTTGGCGTCGCTTCTGGTTTTAAAAGTGTGTGGTCAATCATTCTGGCGATATTGTCATCAATTGGTCCTTGGTCTGTCACCCCAAGCGTTGCGCTTATTCTTTCGGCACCGTTTGAAATTATATTTTCAACAGATTCTTTCTTATGAACTACACAATAGCCACAACCTGCGCAGGGTTCCCTTGGATCACAAACTCCCCCTGGAATCTCAGGGGCAGGATAATTTTTCTTTACTTCAAGTAAAAGCTCTTCAATTATCCTCTCAAGATATTCTCTATCCATTTTGAAAACTTTGTTGAATTTTTTAAAAATTAAAGAATTTCATGAAATTATTCAACAAGATAAGCGTAGTTCTGGCGAAGTTTTTCAAGTGTAAGTTTGAAGTTTTCATACTTTTGCTTCTCCTTTTCAATTACATCAGCAGGGGCACGGCTTATAAAGTTTTGATCGTTGAGTTTCTTTTCGGTTTCAATAAGCATCGTCTCATATCTTCTTATTTCCTTTTCAAGGCGTTTTCTTTCAACTTCAAGATCAATCAAGCCCTCAAGGGGGATAAAAATTTCGTCTCCAAGGACGATAGCGCTTGCGGAAAATTTTGGTCTTTTAATGCCTGAACCCACGGTAACATTTTGAACTTTTGCAAGTCGTTTCATATATGTGATGTAATCATTTATCAAATTCTTTCTTTCATCGTTTGAGATATTTATTATAACATCACAAAGTTTTGTATGTGGAATGTTCATTTCGCCACGAATTGATCTTATGGCGATGATCACATCTTGGACGAATTTCATGTTTTTTGAGATCGCTTCATCAATCCACTTCTCGTCTGCAACGGGGAATGATTCAATCATTATGCTTTCACCTTCTTTTCTCTCCCGAAGATTTTGCCAAATCTCTTCTGTGATGAAAGGCATAAACGGATGCAAGAGTTTCAATGCTGTTTCAAATATGTAAATTGCTCTGCTTAATACGGAAATTTTTTCTTCCTCTGATTCGGGCGAGTAAATCCTTTCCTTTATGATTTCAAGATACCAATCGCAGAAATCATGCCATAGGAAGTCGTAGATTATCCTTGTAGCGTCGTTTATTCTGTAGGTTTCAAGAGCACGGTTTAGTTCATTTATCGTTTTGTTGAGTTCGCTTAGAATCCATCTATCTGCAAGATCAAGGTATTCAAATTTCAATTCATCTCTTATCTCAATTCCTTCAGAATTAATTATTAAAAATCTTCCTGCATTCCAGATTTTATTTGCGAAGTTTCTACCTATTTCACATTTTTTTGTTGAGAAAAGTATGTCTTGACCAAGTGGGGCGAGGAATACAATTGTAAATCTAAGTGCATCTGCTCCGTATTCTTTTATCACATCCAGAGGGTCTGGAGAATTACCAAGAGATTTTGACATCTTTCTTCCAAATTCATCACGAATTATGCTTGTGAAGTAAACTTCTTTAAATGGAATTTCACCCATAAATTCAAGTCCAGCCATTATCATCCTTGCAACCCAGAAAAATATTATATCAGGTCCTGTGACAAGTAGATCCGTTGGATAGAAATATCTCAAATCGGGATTATCCTCGGGCCAGTTCAATGTTGAAAATGGCCAAAGCCAGGAGCTAAACCAGGTATCAAGGACATCTTCATCTTGTCTTATCTTGGTGCTTTCGCATTTTTTACATTTTTTAGGTTCTTCTCTCTCAACCATAATTTCACCGCAATCATCGCAGTAATAAACAGGGATTCTATGACCCCACCAAATCTGTCTTGATATACACCAATCTCGCACATTTCTCATCCAATGTTCATAAACTTTTATCCATCTCTCAGGGTAAAATTTAATTTTTCCATCAAGCACAACCTGTAGAGCCTTTTCAGCCAGCGGTTTCATTTTGACAAACCACTGGTCCGATAAATATGGTTCAATGATGGTATCACACCGGTAGCATCTTCCAACAGCGTGGGTGTAATCTTCAACTTTTACAAGATATCCTTGTTTTTCAAGGTCTTTTACAACTTCTCGTCTTGCTTCATATCTATCAAGCCCGCGATATTTTTCTGGGACATTTTCATTCATTCTTGCGTATGTATCCATCGCAACAACTAAAGCAAGGTCATGTTTCGTTGCCATTAGATAATCATTGGGGTCATGAGCTGGTGTGACTTTTACTGCTCCGGTTCCAAATTCCATATCAACAATTTCATCGGCAATTACGGGGAGTTTTCTACCTACAAGTGGTAGGATAGCATATTTGCCAATAAGATGTTTATATCTTTCATCTTTCGGATTTACGGCAACCGCGGTATCGCCAAGCATTGTTTCAGGTCTCGTGGTTGCAACAACTATGAAATCGTTTGAATTTTCAATTGGATATTTTATATACCAAAGTTTCCCGACTTGCTCTTTATATTCAACTTCATCATCAGCGAGGGCTGTATGACATCTTGGACACCAGTTAACTATGTATTTCCCCCTGTAAATTAAACCTTTTTCATAAAGTCTGATGAAGACTTCTTTAACAGCATTTGAAAGTCCCTCATCCATTGTAAATCTTTCTCTTTTCCAGTCGCATGATACACCAAGTTTTTTCAGTTGTTTTATTATTGTGTTTCCGTATTCCTCTTTCCATTTCCATACCCTTTCTAAAAATTTTTCTCTTCCGAGGTCCTCTCTTCGCAATCCTTCTTTCGCGAGGGCTTTTTCAACAACATTTTGAGTTGCTATCCCAGCGTGGTCAGTTCCAGGTATCCAGCAAGCTTCAAATCCTTGCATCCTTTTCCATCTGATGTAAATATCTTGAATTGTATTATTTAAAACATGTCCAAGAGTTAACATTCCGGTTATATTTGGTGGAGGCATTACAATTGTATAAGGTTTTTTCTCAGGGTTAACTTTTGCGTAAAAATATCCGTTTTTCATCCAGTATTCATACCATTTGTCCTCAACCTCATGTGGGTTATATGCTTTAGCAAGTTCACGCTTTGACATATTTGGATTTTTTCGTGTTTTATTTTTAATACTATTTCAATCCCTTAAACTTTTCGTCAATTTCATCCCTTAGAATTTCTCCGGCTTCTTGGAATACATCAAGCAAATCGTTATATATGTTGCTACCCGCAATGAAATTCCAAAATTCTTCTCCCACCAATACCTCTCCATTTTCTAAATCATATAAACCTTTTAATGTCCATCTTTCATAAGGTTGCGGATGATATGGGTTATAAGGTATTGCTAATCTTGTAGAGACATTAGCATTTTTATCCTGACTTAACCTTAAGGCAGTCCATCTGAGAAGCTTGAGTTTTAGTGATACAAACTCTTTTATGTTTGGTTTGGCGCTGGTAATATCAAAATAATTTTCCTCATCTCTAATTTTCACAAACAAATCCACTGTAGAATCTGGATCCTCTTTAGGTTGCCCTTTCTTTATATTTTTTCTGATTTTTTCTGTCTGACTTTTCTTATTTGCGGGTATTTCTCCTTTTCTTAATCTATAGTGAATTTCATTTATGATTTTTTCGGTTTTTCTATCTATCTCACCGAGCAATTTGTATTGCCTTTCTGCATGGTAACCAGCACCTTTAGCTAAAATAACAGCAACTTGTTCCCATATAGAGATGCCAAAAGTTGTGTTCATTGATTGGATAAACGAAAACATGGCATACCTATCTTTCCCGAGTAATCTATAATGAAAAGGCATATGCTCTGTTTCTGGTTTGTATTCATAGAGTTTTCGCCTAACCACATCAAGTAAAAGATTTTTTATTTCTTCCTTTGTCCCAATTTTCATTTTTTCCTGAAATAAAATATAGATTCAAAAAATTCACCATTGTCCCTTTCGGTGCGCATAAGAACTGGTCTATGGAATACTTCTGCAAGCTCAAGATCAGACTTTAGCCCAATTTCGGGAAACAGTTGGAATTTATCATTAGCCACTATAAATATGGGGGCGCCTTTTTCAAGATTTTGTGATATGTTTTTAAACACACTGATCATGCTTTCCACATATTCTTTTCTTGCTTGCTCGCTTTGTCCTTTAAATGCAGGTCCTATCTCAAGATCGTCATACCTCGGGAAGTTAAAAAGCTCATAAGCATATCTATGTTGCTCATGGTAATCAATAAGTCCGACATATGGAGGTGAAGTGAAAACCCCATCTATTTTTATTTCTTCAGGCAATTTTACATACCTTGCGTCACCCTGAATTATTTTAATGAAAGCATCAGTTCTTATCTTATCAAATTCTTTAAGCCTTTTTATAGTATCATAGCTATACTTTTTTATAAACTTAAACGCTTCATTTATTGGTTCGCAATATCTTTTATGTTTTATGCACCAATATCTTTCTCTAACAGGTTCTTTTGGTCGAGCCAAATCATAATGAGGCACTAATCTCGCAGACCTTGCAGATCTTGATAGGATAATCATAAGCACATCTTGATTCTTATAATCCTTTATAATAGACTTGTAAAATAGTATTTCTTGAAGAGCCCTTTCTGAGAACCACATTTTTAAATACTCGTTATCCGTTTCAAATCTCGGGAAAGCGGTCTTAAAAAGTGTTTGATCGTCTTTCTGTAACTCAAGCGAAAACCTTTGTAGTCTTTTTAAGGCATCTTTTATCTCATGTTCTACCTCTTCTAAATTATACTTCCTCGTTTTAACCTGTTGTATCAGAACATTGAAGTAAGATAGCTCTATCCCCACTGAATTTATTCCAAGAACATTTGCTTCAATAAGGGTTGTACCCGAACCAGAAAACGGATCTAAGACAGTTTGTCCGGGTTTGAAAAATTTTTTAAGAAAAACTTCCACAAGTTGAGGGATGAATTTGCCAAGATAAGGATGTAAACGATGAACATGTTTTGTTCTTTCTTTTTCTCTTACACCTATAAATGTCAAATCGTTTCCAAGAAGTTCTATGTTTTTTTGAGCGTTGATTTTCATCGCTATTTTGTCGGGGTCAAGTCCGTATTTCTTCGCAGCTAATTTATTTTTAAATTCAAGCATAATTTTTTCACTTTTATTTGCTCAAAATCAGAGTTAATGCGGTTGTTAATTTTAAAATGTCATTGTTTGCTTTTCTCAATCTCTCCGCAAGGACATTTGCAATGTTTTTGTATAGGATATAACCTATTTCACTATTTGACTCAGCAAGTTTTATAAATTCGCTTTTGTAAATAATTCCAAATTTACAATGTTTGACTGCTACCACTGTCGCGGTCCTTTCAGCTTTATCATTGAATAAAACCATCTCACCGAAAAATGGAAATGTAGCAGAGGTAAGTCTTGTAAGCGACTTTTCCTTTTGTCCAAGCTCATAGCCAGGGAGCTTAAGGACAAGTGATTTTGATACCTCAACCTCCCCCTCAAGCAAAATGTAAATCTCTTCTCCACTTTCACCTTCCTTTATCACAACCGTTCCCTCATCAAATTCTCTGATGCGAATTATTTGTTTTAAAAGTTCAAAGTGTTCTTCCTTGAGTCCGTTAAAAAGCGGTATTTTCTTTAGTGTTTCTTTTTCAATTTCCATTCTTGTTTATTCAGTTATATTGCCGAGCACAACCGCATCGTCTTTTTCACTGATAATATAATCAAGCGGTGGATTTAGATTCAATTTGATGTAAGATGATTTTATACTTAGTCCAGCCTCTTTGAGTTTTTTCTCAATAAATGCATCAATCTCCGTGTAATCATGTGATAGGATGTTTTCAAGCGTTATCCCTTCCTCATCTGAGATAAACCCGAGTAAAAGATAATTTTTCTCCGTTTTGAGATAATTGAAAAGCTCAAGGTAATTTTTCCCGATGAACCTCGGTGGAATCTTCATACGAAATATCCTTATGGTTGAATCTTCATTGAATAACAAAGATAAAATTTGGACAACCCCAGGGGAAACAATTTGATCTGCAATTAGCGATGGGAGATATTCATTGCTTATAATTATTTCATCTGCGTTTGCTCTCTTGAGGTTGCCAGCGTTGTCTCTGTCAATTATATGAGCATAAACTTTCGCTTTTGGATTTAACGATTTTATGTTGAGCGTGGCTATTAGTGTTTTTTCATCCGATGGAAGGGGTGAAAGTGTCTCATCAGGCAGTATTACAACTTCTTTCGCCTGTTTTATGTTGGCTTTTTCAAGAATTGATTCACGTGTAAAATCGCCACGAACGAAGTTTATTTCAATGTTTCTATATGTGTTCTTCAATTGTTCAACTTTTTCAGGCGGTAAGTTGTTGATAAGCACAATTTGAATTTTTCTTTTTTTCCCGAGATTGTCAAGGGCTTTTATCATCCTTTCGGTATCTTTATTCCATCCACAAATCACAATATGTCCCAAGGCATTCACTTTTTCAAGTCCCTCTCTTTCTTTTATTTTCTTTGTGACAAAAATTGATGATATTGTTGCGGTAAACATTGAAACCAAAATAACCCCTGAAAACATCACAACAAATCCAATGAGCTTTCCAAGTGCTGTCGCTGGAACTTTATCACCATATCCAACCGTGGTCATTGTAACAATTGCCCACCATAAACCATCAAAAATTGAGGAAAACTGCTCATTTTTTGATCTCTCAATAAGATAAATTATTGATGAAGTGAAAAACAATGTCAAAGTTATCAAAAATAAAATCCTGAATAGCTCATGTCTCCAAATTATTTTCAGCGTTTGCTTCAAAGCCTTGAAGAGTTTTTTATCAAAAATTAATCAGTTTTAGGGAAAGTTTCAAATTTTACGCAAATCTTATTGCTTCAACTGGTTGAATTCGTGAGGCTATCATTGAAGGTATAAGCGTCGCAAAAAAGCAAAGAATAAGTGAAGCAATGGATACAATTGTGAAAGTTTCAAATTGAAGTAAAATAGGCACAGAATTCATAAAATAAATATCTTCAGGGAGAGATAAAGGTTTATATTTCAATTGAATTGAACATAAAATATACGCCAGAATATTACCAAGCGTTGTCCCAGCAATTCCAATAAACATACCCTGATAAACGAAAATTTTCATTATACCTTTTGAATTCACCCCCATTGACTTTAAAATACCTATTTCTTTCATTTTTTCAAGAACCATCATCAGAAGAGTCCCAATTATATTGAAAACCGCAACAATTATTATCAACCCAAGGACAATTGGAACGGGTTTCTTTTGAAGTTCAAGCCAAGCGAAAAGATTTCTATACATTTGATACATTGTCCTTGCGTAGTATGGATAACCAAGATTATCTTGAATTGAAATGGCTGTTTCGTTAATAAAATCAACATTTTTAACCATCACATCAAAACCGCTGACCTTATTCCCAAGGTCAAACAAATACTGCGCATGTTTAAGTAAAACATAAACGAAAATATCGTCATATTCAGCCATCCCTGTTTCATAAATTCCAGAAACTTTAAATTGTTCAATTCTTGGAGCGGAAAAATAAGGATTGTCGGGGTCAATTGCAAGAATTATAACCTTATCACCTAATTCAACTCCGAGCTTATTAGCAAGTTTTTTCCCAATTATTATTTTCGGTATGCCGTCGCTTTCGTTAAAATTATATTCACCCTCAATTATGCTTCTTTTTATTATTGAAAAATCATATTCAGGTAAAATCCCCTTTAAATAAACCCCTTCAATTCCATATTTTGATCTTATCATTGCTTCTCTACCTGCGAAAGGAGAAACTGCGTTGACATTTGGGATCATCTTTATCTTTTCAAAACTTTGCCAGTCGTCCTTATCAAAATATCTCACATCAAATTTTGAAACTTGGATGTGGGATGTGAAACCTATTACTTTTTCTTTCAGTTCTCTTTCAAAACCGTTTGAAATTGAAATTGCAATTATCAAAGCAGATGTCCCAAGCATTACCCCGACAATTGAAATCAAAGTGATTAGTGAAATAAAGCCCGTTATCCGTGTTGATTTGATATATCTTTTTGTAATGAAAAGTTCAAACGACATCTTATAGTTTTGAAGTTTAGTTTCAACCTTGTCAGATTTTTTAAATCTCTATGTTTCCTTTTTTAAAATTTAACCCCTAACTTTTTCAATTCCAAAGCCCAAAAAGATTGAATGTTAAGTTAAATTTTCTTAATTTTCCTTTAGTTTTAATGCTTTTGGAGTTGAGGAAGTTCTCAATTTCACTTGACCTTGACGAAAAAATAATTTACATTAACAGTAGATCCTTGAATTGATATGTTGCAAAAAATTAAAGAGCATGATAGGAAGATTGACAAGGAAATAAGTTTTAGGGTTGAAATTCCGCTCGTTAGTTCTAAAAATCAAACGGAGGTTTAAGAGATGAAAAAAATATGGCGTGAGTTTGTAGAAGGGTTTATATTGAAACATCCCGCGCTTTTTTCAGCCGTTATAATTTACCTTTATTACCTTTTCACGACACTTGATCTTTTTAAGAGGGTAAAAGAGGGGATAGTATCAGTTTCTGATATATTCACTCATTTTGATTCGCTGTTATGGATATGGGGATTATCTTATTTATTTGTGAAGCTTGTTAATTTGCAGGAGCAGAGACACAGAGAGGAAAAAATGAGGATGGAACAGATTAAACAGTATGAAACTCAAATTGCAAGGTTAAAAGCAGTGAAGGATTTTACCTTCTCTTTGAGGGATTTGATTTACAATCCGCTGACCATAATAATGAGCGCTTCTGCGAGGATAGAGAGAAGATTTCCATATGATAATGAGACATTGAGAGATGTTAAGGCAATAGAACAGGGATGCAGGAGAATAGAGAAACTTCTGATGGAAGTTAAAGAGTTTGAGGAGAAACTTGTCATCGGGGAAGAAACGGCGGGAGTGGGAACGGCACAGGAACAAACCGTTTCTTCCCAAACAAAATAAAATTTTAAAAATGGCAATCCTTATAGTTGATGATGAAAAGGAACTAAGAGAAACACTTAAAAATGCACTTGAAAGTGAGGGGTATGATGTCATAACAGCAGATAATGGACTTGCGGGGTTAACCCTTGCTCAGGAGAAAAAACCAGAGCTTATACTTCTTGATATAAGCATGCCTGTTATGGATGGATTCACTGCTCTTTTCAAACTTAAGCAAAATCCCATCACAAGAGAAATTCCTGTTATAATTCTAACTGGGCAATATGTTGACGAGGAAAATCTTGAGCGTGGCTTTAACCTCGGTGCTGTTGAATATCTTTATAAGCCAATAAGGTTCACGGAACTTGTCGCTCGTGTAAAATCTGTTTTAAGAATGCGTTCGCTTGAAAATGAAGCGAAAAAAGTTCAATTGATGACGGAAAAATTCTTTATAAGTGAAGTTAAAGAGCTCTTTTCATCTATAAGGGGAATTATTGAAATGATATTGGAAGGTGAAGAAATCGGGGAGGAGATGAAAAATATCCTGCGTGAGAACTATAATAGAATGAGAAAATGGTTTGAGCTTTCGGAATATTTTATACGGCTTAACGATATTTCAGCTGGGGTTGAGGAGATTGAGATCAAAGTTTTTGATATTAACTTATTGCTTAAGAAAGTTGCAGAGCAAATAAGGGAAAAATTTTCTGGTGTGAATTTTGAGTTTAGTTTTGGGAGGGATTCGCTCGTAAAGGGAAACGAGAACTGGATTGAGATAGGGTTTTTAACTTTTTTTGAGGCGATAGCGGAGGCAATGTCATTTAATGGAAAAATCCATATCTCTCAAGTTACAAGGGCGGGGAGTGATGGTAAATTTGTTTTTGTAGGAATTCGTGATGAAGCAAAAAAGTTGACAATTGAATCTGCCAAAACTTTGTTTAGCCCATACCTTTTTTCTGAATATAAACCCAGTTATAATCTTTTTGCCTTGAAAATTTTTCAGAGGATTATTGAATTGAACGGTGGTCATATCATTGTTGAGCCTTCTGAACAAGTTGGAAATAAATTTGTAATTCGTTTTCATTCAGCATGATTAAATTTTCAAGGTTTGAAAAAATCAAGCTTGTTTTTTAAATTGTTATTGCAAAATGAAAAACAAAACCACCGAAGAGAAAATGGAGAGAAAGATAAGAGTATTGATTGCAAAAGCAGGGCTTGATGGTCACGACAGAGGGGCTAAGGTTGTAGCAGCTGCGTTGAGAGATGCTGGAATGGAGGTTATTTATACAGGATTGAGGCAAACACCTGAGATGATAGTCTCGGCTGCGATTCAGGAAGATGTTGATGTTATCGGCATTAGTATTTTGAGCGGGGCGCATATGACGATTTTTCCTAAAATAATAAAATTGATGAAGGAGAAGGGTCTTGATGATGTCCTTTTAATCGGTGGGGGGATAATACCAGATGAAGATATACCAAAGCTCAAAGAGATGGGTGTTGCTGAAATTTTTACACCTGGGACTCTGACAACAGAGATCGTTAATTTTATTAAAGAATGGTTTGAAAAAAACAAGAAGCAAAAAGTCGCTTAATCAAAATCAATTTCCCTTGAAATTTTTCTGGTCACTATCTGCACATCGTCAAAATTTAGCCCATCCTTTAATGAAAAAATTTTTTTAAAATCCTCTGGTTTGAAGAAGACTTCAAATCTTCTTGTGTAATCATTCAATTTAAAGAGGTAATATTGAACATTTTCATCTCTTCTTAATGGATTCCAATCATCAACAAGTTTACAATTTTCAAATGACCGAACATCGGGACTTGAGCCAGTGATGTAATAAGTTATCTTATCCCCCTGTCTGTAATTTCGCCCACTTGCAATGGCAAGCTCGTAAGCTGCACTTCTATTCCTTTTCCCAAGTCTAACGAGTTCTTGGTATCTATCAAGTCGTTCCCGCAATGTTTCTGTTTTCGCAAGCTCATAAATATCAATTTTTCTTTCGGCGATTGATTTAAAGAGGGATTTATAAAGTTCATGGATTTTTTCAATTTCATTGTTAAGTAAAAATTTGACACATTCACTTATATACTTTCTTGCAAATGGTTCCATTCCCCTTGAGATAAGTGAAGCACCCTTAATTTCTATGTTTCCGTTCTTGTCAAGCAGGGCATAATTTTTCTTTTTATAACTTAGCATTTTTTTGTAAATACCGTTGAAGGCAAGGTTTATTCCTTCAGGTAAGGTTGAAGCGATATCTTTGACAAATTCTTTAACTTTTTCTTCATCTGTGCTAAATTCCTCAGGCGGGATAAAGTAAATCCCATCCGTATCTGCTTCTATAACCTTCCCACCTCTATTTGTTATTTCAAGTATAAGTTTTTTCAAAATTTTCTGCCCGGTTGTGGTTACTTTATCGGCGCTTTCGTAATCATTGAAAATAGCTCTGCTATATCCAAGATAGCCGTAAAATGAATTAATTAAAATTTTAAATGCGGATTGTACCGCGTCATATTTTGATTTTTCTTCAGGTGTCGTTGCGTTTTTCATCTTGTGCTTTGCCTCAAGGCGCATCTTTGTCAAACTTTCAAGCATTTGAAGGAAAATCCCGAGTTCATCTTTTTGTGGGGCAATTTTAAACTTTATCATGATTGATGGATAAAGCGATTCAATATCCGCATGGGCTACATTTTCAAATACCCCAGTATAAAATATATCCGTGTAACCACCTGTGGTTTGAAATCCCGTATCAGGCTTGGGGATTGAATGTCGTCTCTTCAAATAAGCCCTAACAAGTAATGATTCAATTTTTGATGAGGAGCCAGATTTTATTACTTGCCAAAAAGAAAATGGCAACATCTGAGTAAGGTAAAAATATGGGGGTGTGAGAAGTTCAGAAAGTTTTCTTGTTTCGTGCGCATCTTGAAGAGCGTATTTTACTAAACTATCTGGGTCATTATCCCAATACCACGCAATTTTTTCTCCAGGGATGTAAATTCTATCTTCGGATGTAATGCCAAAATACTTTGAAACATATTTGAGTGAATAACTTTCAAACTCACGCTTTACAAAATCATACAATTGAACAAGGATAAGTGTATCAATTATATGTCTTCCATAAATTTCAATTCCTGTAAAAACCGTTTCACGGTCATAGGTCGTTGTTGTTATTTTGGGTTTGCTTCCATCTCTTCCGATTGAAAGATCAACTTCATTTAATTCTGCTCTTTTTATGAGATAAGGCAAGTCAAAGTTCAAAATGTTATGCCCCTCAATGATGTCAGGGTCTTTCTTGCGTATTATCTCTACAAGTTCAATTAACATCTGTCTTTCTGATTTTTTGCGACCGTCAATTATATATTCCCATCCTCTGTTATCAGTTAATGAAATGAGAATGATTCTATCTTCAATTCTTTCTGGATTACTGAATCTATGCTTTGAGTATGTCTCAATGTCAAGTTGAATCCGATACACATCATTAAATTCCATCCCTTTGAAAAGGGTGATTCCAGTTTGAAGCAAAAATTGATGAACTGGGTCGGGACGAAGGTAAATTATATCCGTATCTATATATGATTCAACCTTTATCATATGTTTATTGCTGTAATTTCGCAAAATGTATCTTATCGCATTCCACATATCGGTTAAATCTTCAAAGGCACAGGCGTATTGATAGAAGTTGTTACCGGCAAGTTTTTTAAGCCAAAATTTTTTGTTAAACCCCTCAATATAAGATTTATCGCTTAAGAAAAAGAATGGATAAAATTTTCTTATTTCCTCTCTTACGGTGTCTTTTTCCCTTATGTAAATTCGGACGGTTGATTCATCAAACTGTTGAACCGCAACTATGTTTTTCTCTTGGTTATGTCCATAAATTAACTCATCCATTTCACATCACCTCAACCTCCACGGTTCGTCTTCCTTTTGGAATTTGACTTTTCAATCCTTCCTTTGTCACGAGCCCGCAACCGAGCGTTATTCCGTCAAAATTTACGGCTGTATATGTGCCAGGTCTAAAGTTCAAATCTGGGTTTTTGACAACCCCGCCATTTATGAAGATGCGTGCTTGATCTTCGTTTTGAAGTTCAATTATATTTTTAACAACGAATGGTGATAAAATTTGAAGCGCACTTGTTGAAATTTTCCACTGCGCTTTTTTAACTGATTTTGCAAGTTTCAGCCCAACTCTCTGAATTATGCTTGACATAAGGTGATGCTTGAAATTTTTATCTATGCCTGAAAAATCAAGTGTTAGGAATTTTTTCCATCCAGGTGAGCAAAACCATATCTCATCATTCTTGAAATAATATACAAATTTACTCCATATATTTTCGTCAATTCCGAATTCATCAGTTAAGAATTTAAGCGCTTCTTTTAAATCTTTATCATCGGCGGTTAAAAAACGCATTTTTTCGTGAGATACTCTATTACCTATATCGGAAAATTCAGGGGATTTAGAAAAAGTTGAATCGGTTTTCCTTAACCTTGCTATGAAGAAACCTTCCGTATTTGATTTAAACGGATAAATTCTAACAGCTTTTTTTAGTCTTTCATCAAGCGGAAGCCCATCATAAAAAGTTATTCCTTCATCAAAATCAACCGTCTTATAATTTATTTCCTCAATTTCAAGGGGGAATTTTTTTAAAACTGAATCTATCATCAGCTCATTCTCTTCAACGGTTAAAGTGCAGGTTGAATAAACTATAACTCCGTCAGGTTTTACGGATTTGATTGCGCTTGTAAGAAGCTGGTATTGCTTGTTGCTCAATCGTCTAACTTCATCAATGTTCCACCAGGTTAAAACTTCATTTGACTTTGATATTATTCCAAGGGCTGAACATGGGGCATCCACGAGGGCACGATCAAAAACTTCAGGAAGAAGATTCCCAAATCTATTCCCATCAATTGAGGTTATGGCAGTGTTCAAGATTCCGAGTCGTTCTATCTGATGAGCGACAACTTTCAATCTCTCAAAGGAGATATCATTTGCGATAATTATCCCTGTGTTTTTCATAAGTTGCGCTATATGTGTCGTTTTTGAACCCGGAGCTGAGGCGATATCAAGTACGAATTCATCTGGCTCTGGCTCAAGAGCAAGAGAAGGAAGCATTGAGGATAGACTTTGCATGTAGAAAAAACCAGCAAAATGCTCAAGTGTTTTTGAAATAGGGAAAGGCTCTTCAACTACAATGAATGAATCTGGAATGAAAGCAATTTCACGAAGTTTAAAGCCTTTGCTTTCAAGGCGTTCTTTTAATTTTGAGGAAGATATTTTAAGCGTGTTAGTTCTAATTGTAAGCGGTATATTAAGTTTATACATCTTTAACACGAGTCTTGCCGATTCGGGGTCAAGTATTTTGGTTAGGTAATTAAAAATTTTTTCTGACATAGATTCGTTAATGCAAGTTGAGAAAACTTTGTTTTTAAGAAAATATACAAGTTTTGTATATCTCACGCAAAATAATCTACCTAAATTTGCCCTTCGGTCTCTTGTTTCGGTTGAAATTTTTTAATTGATTTTTAATTAAATTTTTTGTAAAATTTATCAAGATTAAAATAAATATCGTCTGAACATGAGCAAAGAAGCGAGATGGTTTCTCGGAATAATTGGAATTATATTGGCACTATCAGTTTTATTTGTGTCGCTTGGTTTTTTTACACTTGTGAGTTCACTAAAACCTGTTTCTGAAGATGAGGAAACTGATACTGGCAAGGATAAGGTTGCTTTGATTGAATTGAAGGGAGTTATATTGAGCTCGGAAGATATAGTCAAACAAATTAAAAAATATGTGAAAAGTTCAAGGGTTAAAGCGATCGTTTTCTATGTTGATTCTCCAGGTGGTGGTGTTTCTGCAAGCGAGGAAATATATCAGGAGTTGAAAAAGGCAAGAGAGAAAAAACCTGTGGTTGTTTCAATGGGTTCTGTTGCAGCAAGCGGGGGTTATTATGTTTCCCTTGGTGGAAGCAAAATCGTTGCAAACCCGGGGACTATAACTGGGAGTATAGGCGTGATTGCACAGTTCCCAAACCTGCGAAAATTGCTTGATAAAATTGGAGTTGAATTTGAGATTATAAAAAGTGGAAAATTTAAAGATTCGGGGAATCCATATCGCGGGTTAACAGATGAAGAAAAAAGATATTTTCAGGGTGTGATAAACGATGTATATGAACAATTTGTGAATCATGTCGCTGATGAGAGGAGGATGAAAAAGGAAGATGTTTTAAAAATCGCTGATGGAAGAATCTTTACAGGAAGACAAGCGTTTGAAATAGGGCTTGTTGATACACTTGGAACACTTGAGGATGCTATAAAAATCGCTGCTAATATGGCTGGGATAAAAGGTGAGCCAAAAATTGTCAAAGAGAAGAAAAAAACTGGACTTATGGATATTCTCTTGGAGTCAAAAACTCTTGAAAATATTGAGGAGATAAAAAGTTTGCTTCTAAACCAACCTATTTTGCAATATAGAAGTGAATTTATTTTAAAATAAAATTAGGATTAGAAATTGACAAAAACAGAACTTGTCCGAATTCTGGCGGAACAAATTGGCTTAACAGTTGAAGAGGTTGAGAGGGTAATTGATGGAGCTATCGCAATAATCATGGATTCACTTAAAAAAGGTGATTATGTTCAAATAAGAGGATTCGGGACATTCAGAGTTGTTAAAAGGAAGGCAAGAATTGCACGAAATCCGAAGAAAGGCGAGATAGTTCCACTTGATGATAGGTATGTTCCCGATTTTAAACCGACAAGAGAATTTAAACAGATGGTCATTGAAAGTTTGCGTGACAAAATCCTTGAGGAGAAGGGTATCAAGAACCAGGGTGAAGGTGAAAGTTTAAACTAAACTATATTTAACTATGGCAGAAAAGAAATGTCAAGTTTGTGGCACAATTTTACCAGAGGAGGCAAAGTTTTGCTTCAAATGTGGAGCAAGGCTGAGCGAAGAACAAGCAAAAGTTATCATCTGTGAAATTTGCGGTTTTGAAAATCAGCCTGAATATAAATTTTGTGTTAGTTGCGGTTCTAAATTGAGCGGAGAGATTGTGTCAACCGAAGTGAAAAGAAGCGTGGAAATTGATTATAAGATAACTGAACCTGAAGCAGTTAAGAAGGAAAAACCAGAAGCGAAGGTAAAGCCGAGGAAAAAAGGCGGATTTATAAAATTGTCCTTTTACCAAGTTTTTTATTTTGGAATTGTGGTTGTTTTTGTTGGATTGATTGCTTATGGGATAATCCGTAAGGAAAAAACAAAGCCAGATGTTCATCAACATCCTGAAGTTAATACGGAAATCATGGCTGAAATAGAAAAATTGCGTCAAAGGGTGAATTCAAATCCCGATGATATGACTTCAACTTTAAGGTTGGCTAATCTTTTGCACGATGTTCATATATTTGATCAGGCAGTTGAATATTACCGAAGGTATCTTGAGAAAAATGAAACTGATCCTGATGCGAGGGTTGATATGGGAATTTGTCTTTTTGAATTAGGGCGTGTTGATGAAGCAATCAAAGAAATGGAAAAAGCCCTGAGTTATTCTCCAAATCATCAACTTGCTTTGTATAATCTTGGGATTGTTAATTTAGCATCTGGAAATATTGAGAGAGCAAAAGATTATTTTAAACGTTGTATAGATGTTAATCCATCTGCTGATGTAGCGCAAAAGGCGAAGCGTATGTTGGAACAGCACAAATTTTAAAACAAAAACTTAATTTGGAGGTGAAATAATTATGCCAAATCTCAGGAAGAAGAGAAAAAAGAAAATGAACAAACATAAGTGGAAAAAGAGAAGAAGAAAGATGAGGCACAAAAAGAAAATTAGATAATTAATGATTGGGGTTGCCCATCTTGGGCAACCTTTTTAACATTTATCCGTTATTGCAAACTAAAAAAATTACAAAATGCGAAAATATAAAAACCTTCACTTTATTGTTTATTTTATCTCCGTCATTTTAATTTTCTTTGTCCTCAAATTTCAAAATGCGCAATCTTGGGGATTTGATGCTCATAAGAAGATAACTGAACTCGCCATTGATTTGATTTTAAGTATTGATGAATTTAATGGAATTGACCAATCAAAGTTAAACTCGCTAAAGAAATTTCTTTCTGAAAACAGAAGTATAATAATTGAAAGATGTATTGAGCCAGATATGATAAGAAATGAGGATAAGGAGGAACAATTTAATCATTTCATTGACATTGACAGGTATGGTAAATATCCATTTGATGAACTGCCAAGAGATAAGCAGAAGGCAATAGAGAAGTTTGGTTTTGAGACGGTGCAGAAAAACGGTTTGCTTCCGTGGAGGATAAGTGATTTTACGGACAGTTTGGCTTATTCAATTTCCAAATGGGAGAGGGATAAAATGTTAAAGTATCTTTCATGGCTTGCTCATTATGTGGAAGATGCACATCAGCCCCTTCATGTAACTGAAAATTACGATGGTCAGCTAACAGGTCAGCCTGGGATTCATTCAAGATTTGAAACAGAGCTTGTCCGATATATGATGCAAAACGATGAGTTAAAATTTGATATAAAGAAAATTAAAGAAAATTTGAAGGAAAGTTCAATCATAAAAGACAGGGTCAAATTTGCATTTGACATTGTTCTTGAAAGTTATAGATTTCTTGAGGAGATTTTAAGTGCTGATAATTATGCGAAAAGTCAAATTCCACCTGAGAAGCTTTATAGGGTTGAGAAGAGAAACGGTAGGACGAGATATATTTATTCAGATGAGTATTATTCAATTATGTCAAAAAAATTGGGTGAAGTTGTCCACGGCAGGATGACCTTGGCTTCCGTTAGGCTTGCCACTTTATGGTTGACAGCGATGGCTGAATCATTAAAATATAAATAAAATTCAATGTGAAATGAGAAAAAAGCGAGTAGGCTTGCAAAGTAATCGTATTTATTTGAGTGAGCGCGATATTCCAAAGCGGTGGTATAATATACTTCACGATATGCCTGAAAAGCCAAAGCCACCACTTAATCCCAAAACAGCTGAACCTATCTCAATTGATGAGCTTGCAGTTATCTTTGCCAAGGGTTTGATTGAACAGGAGCTAAGCGAAAAACAGTGGATAGATATACCTGAGGAGGTTTTGAAAGTTTACCTGTTGTGGAGGCCAACACCTGTTGTGAGAGCAAGGTTTCTTGAGGAAGCGCTTGAGACACCGGCAAGAATTTATTATAAATATGAGGGCGTAAGCCCATCTGGTAGCCATAAGCCGAACACAGCGGTTGCGCAGGCATATTATAACAAGATTGAAGGTGTTGAGCAATTGACAACTGAAACAGGAGCAGGGCAGTGGGGAAGCGCATTAGCTTTCGCATGTAGCTACTTTGGTTTAAAATGTAAAGTTTTCATGGTTCGCGCAAGCTATGAACAGAAACCGTATAGAAAGGTTCTCATGCAGATGTGGGGGGCGGATGTCGTTCCAAGCCCAAGTAAGGAAACACAAGTTGGGAGGAAAATCCTTGAATCAACCCCAGATTCCCCTGGAAGTTTGGGAATAGCTATAAGTGAGGCAATTGAAGTTGCTATCTCCGATGATAAAACGAAGTATTCGCTTGGAAGTGTTTTAAACCATGTCCTTCTCCATCAAACGATCATCGGTCTTGAGGCAAAAAAACAACTTGACAAGGTTGAAGAATATCCAACCATAGTTATAGGTTGTGTCGGTGGGGGTTCAAATTTTGCAGGGCTTGCTTTTCCATTTTTGCTTGATAAATTTTATGAAAAAAGAAAATCACTTCGTTTAATAGCGGTTGAGCCAGCGGCATGTCCAACTCTAACTAAAGGAATTTACAGTTATGATTATGGAGATACAAGTAAATTAACACCCCTTCTTCCAATGTATACGCTTGGTCATGATTTCATCCCACCAAGGATTCATGCTGGTGGTTTAAGGTATCATGGAATGAGCCCGATTATAAGTAAGTTATATGCTGATGGATTTGTTGAAGCAAGGGCTTATACTCAAAATGAAATCTTTGATGCGGCTATGAAGTTTTTCCAGACTGAGGGAATAGTTCCAGCGCCAGAATCAGCACATGCGATAAGAGCAGTTATAGACGAGGCTATAAGGGCAAGGAAAGAGAAAAAAGAAGAAGTTATACTTTTCAATTTATCTGGTCATGGATTTTTTGATATGAGTGCTTATAATGATTATATTTTAGGCGTTCTTGAAGATGTGGTTTTGACTGACGAGGATGTTAATGAGCTAACGCGAAAACTTTCCTCATATCCTAAGCCTTGATTTAAAAAATAAAAATTAACTCGTTATTGCAAATTGAAAACAAAAACAAGATTTGCCCCAAGTCCAACAGGACACCTACACATAGGAGGAGCAAGAACTGCAATTTTTAATTGGCTTTACTCCCGAAAAAATAAAGGTTATTTTTACTTAAGAATAGAAGACACAGATAAAGAACGCTCAAGTGAGGAGATGGTGCAATCTATCATTGACGGATTGAAATGGCTTGGGATAGATTGGGATGATGAAATTTATTTTCAATCACATCACATAAATGAGCATATATCTGCGTGTTATGAACTTGTGAAAAGAGGTTATGCTTATTTTTGTTACTGCACTGAAGAAGAACTTGAAGCGAAAAGAAAGGAAGCGGAAGAAAATAGGGTACCGTATAAATATGACAGAAAATGCCTCTATTTGAGTGAACAAGAGAAGTTAAAATATGAAAGGGAAGGGCGAAGTAGAACGATAAGGTTCAAGGTGCCCGAAGGTGAAACTGTTTTTTGGGATGTTGTTCATGGTGAAATAAGGTTTAAAAATTCAGAAATTGATGATTTTATAATTTTAAGATCTGATAACACGCCAGTCTATAATATGGCTGTTGTTGTTGATGATCATAATATGGAAATCACGCACGTAATCCGAGGTGACGATCATATCTCAAATACTCCAAAGCAAATTTTAATCTATCAGGCGCTTGGATGGGATATACCTGTTTTTGCTCATGTTCCGTTGATACTCGGACCTGATAAAAAAAGGTTGAGCAAAAGACATGGTGCGACCGCTGTTATAGAATATAGAGATAAGGGTTTCCTTCCAGATGCAATGTTCAATTATCTTTGTTTACTCGGTTGGTCACCGGGAGATAACAGAGAGATAATGAGCCTTAATGAGTTAATAGAGGCTTTTGACATAACGAAAATTCAAAGGAAAAGCGCTATTTTTGATCAGGCGAAACTTGAGTGGATGAATAGTGAATATATACGAAAGAAAGAAAATATAGAACTTTTGAAATTCGTAAAACCGTTTGTGGAAAGATATGGTTACAAATTTGATGATGAAACATATCTTTTAAAAGTTATATCTTTGATGAAAGACAGAGTCAAAACTATTGAAGATTTCATTACTTTTGGAAGATATTTCTTTGAAGACCCAAGTAATTACGACAGTGAAGGAATTGAAAAATACTGGAAGTTTAATACCGATGAGCTTTTAATTGAATTTACCGAGAGATTAACGAAGATTGATGATTTTACTGCATCCATTTTAGAGAGGGAATTACGAAGTTTTGCAAATGAAAAGGGTATAAAAGCTTCCGAGTTAATACACCCGATAAGATTAGCAATTACAGGTATGAGGGTAAGTCCTGGGCTTTTTGATGTGATGGAAACACTTGGAAAAGAAACAACAATAAGAAGGATTAAAACTGCTCTTGAAAGAATTCCTGTTAAACGAGCCACTCATGAAAGTTAAAAAAATCAATGGAGGCAGTGATGATTTTACCGATATATCTTTACGGTGATCCGATTTTTAAAAAGCCAGCTCAAAAAGTAAAGCAGATTGACGATAGATTTATTGAAACATTAAAGGATATGTTTGAAACAATGGAAGTGGCAGATGGTATTGGACTTGCAGCAACTCAAGTTGGGATTCCTTATTCTTTTGCTGTGATTGATGTTTCGGTTTATGAAGAGTATAAAGATTTTAAGAGGATGGTGATAATAAATCCAGAAATAGTTTATTCAAGTGGAGAAGATGTTATGGAAGAAGGTTGTTTGAGTATCCCGGGAATAAGAGCGGAGATAATAAGACCTGCAAAGGTTGTTCTGAGATATCATGATATTGATTTTAAGGTAAATGAAATTGAGTGCGAGGGATTGCTTGCAAGAGTTGTTCAGCATGAGGTTGATCATTTATATGGTAAATTTTTCATTGATTATTTATCCCCTGTTCGTTTAAAAGCTCTCAAGCCAAAATTAACGAAGATTAAAAGAGGTGAAATCAAAGCTCATTATCCGGTTATTGTGCCCGGAACAAAGAAAATCGTTGTTCCAGAAGCTCAATCTGAAAAAGGCACTTTAATTTAAAATTTATGTATCGGTTTAATGAAAATTGTTTTCATGGGAACTCCAGAGTTTGCGATACCATCACTTGAAATACTATTGAAGAATAATTACAAAATCCCGTTAGTTGTAACAGCACCTGATGAGCCAAAAGGTAGAGGTTATAAGCTAACTCCCCCACCTGTAAAGATATTTGCGATAGAAAATGGGCTTAGAGTTATTCAGCCAGAGAATTTGAAAGATGAGAGGTTCATTGAAGAGATAAAAAATGTATCTCCCGATTTAATTGTAGTTGTAGCTTTCCGTATATTGCCACGAGAAGTTTTCACAATTCCACCGCTTGGCACTGTAAATGTCCACGCCTCACTTCTGCCACGATATCGGGGTGCTGCACCGATAAATTGGGCGATAATTAACGGTGAGACAGAAACTGGGGTTACAACTTTTTTCATAAATGAAAAAGTTGACACTGGAGATGTAATTTTACAAAAGAAAATTCCAATAGATCCGGATGAAACAGCGGGGGATCTTTATGATAAACTTGCAAAACTTGGAGCAGAGGTATTGCTTGAGACAGTAAAATTAATAGAAACGGGTTCGGTTCAAACATTCCCACAGGATAACTCGCTTGCTACACCCGCTCCAAAAATTACAAAAGAGATGTGTCAGATAAACTGGTTTAAAAAAAGCGCCTTGCAGGTTCATAACTTTGTTCGCGGTCTTTCACCAAATCCCGGTGCTTTTACATTTCTAAACGAAAAACTTGTGAAAATTTACAGAACTAAAATACCAGAGTCATTTGAATTTGAAGCGATAGAAGCCGAACCCGGGCAAATCTTTACAACGAAGAAAAGAGATAAGTTGTATGTTATATGTTCGGATTTAAATCCTGTTCAGGTAATTGAAATTCAAGTTGAGGGAAGGAAAAAACTAAATGCTGAGGAATTTCTAAAAGGTTTCAAGGTTGAAACGGGAGAAAAATTTAAGGTTTTAAGTGAGGACGAACTTAAAGCGTATTTAAAAAATAAACGCTTCTAAAATGCTTTCAATCATTGGAATAATTGCCATATTTATTGTAATGGCTTTGCTTATGTTTTTTCGTGTTATACCAGCACTTATTGCCCTTCCATTAATGGCATTTTTTATCGCTTTGATTGGTGGGATTCCTTTGGATGACATTTTTGTATATGTAATCGGCGATGGAGCTTTTAGATTGCATCAAGCATATACTGTGGTAATTTTTGGAGGTATGCTCAGCATTTTTATGCAAAAATCCGGAATTGCCGAAAACTTTATAAGAAAAGGTGCAGAGCTTGCGGGAGATGAACCTTTTTATGTAAGTCTAATTATCTTGATCTTGACAGCTGTTTTGTTTACAACACTTGGTGGTCTTGGGGCAATCATCATGGTTGGCACAATTATTCTTCCAATAATGAGCTCGGTTGGAATAAGTCCAACAGTAATAGCTGGTGTTTTCCTGTTTGGATTGAGCATGGGTGGGATTTTAAACGCTCAAAATTGGGCGCTATACATCAACGTTTTAAAGATTAAATTTGAAACAGTTCGGATGTTTGCGTTTTATCTTTTCTTTCTATCTTTGATTACATCGGTTGTTTTCATTGTTGTGGAGTTGAAGCGTGAGGGGCTGATAAAGAGTTTTAGATATGTTTTAAATTTTAAATTTTTACTTACTATTATAGCGCTTGGCTTGATGTTTGTTTCGTTTTCAATTTTACTTAGATCTGACCAGTTAATTCCAGATGCGGTGAAGAGCTTTGTTAGTTCAGTTGCGAAAATTGTCTTTATTCTTTTCTTAATTTACATTTTCGTTGAGTTTTTATTCAAATTGTTATCTCCATCAAGGGCGGGTAAATTAAAGTGGTATGCTTTTTTAACGCCGATCATACCGTTAATTATAATTTTTATCTTTGGAAGTCAGTATTTCATCTTCGCTTTTGTAGCTGGATTATTTTATGGATTTATAACAACATTTAGAAAGGGAAGTTTGAATCTATTAATGCAATCAATCATTGAAGGTGGGAGCAGTGTGATTCCAGCGGTCGTTCTTATGTTCGGAATTGGTATGCTCTTGAATGCAATCCTTGGTCCATCAAACTGGGAAAATGGCGAATGGAAAGTATATTCTCAGCTAAAACCTTTATTCAGGGCTATTGTTCCTAATTCACCTATTCTATTTGTGTTAATTTTTTCGCTGTTAAGCCCACTTGCGCTTTATCGTGGTCCTTTAAATGTATGGGGGCTTGGTTATGGAATTGCAACGCTCATTTCACACCCCGTTGGGACGCTTCCCCCTGCATCTGTTATGGGGATGTTGCTTTCAGTTGGTCAAATTCAGGGAGTTTGCGACCCGACGAATACACATAATATCTGGATAGCCAATGAACTAAGAATAGATGTTAATCAAATCCTTAAGAAAACATTCCCATATGTTTGGGTTCTTGCAACATCTGGATTGATAGTTTCCGCTATTTTGTTTTTGTAAAAAATTTCCCAATAAAAATCATGTATTGCTCAATATGTGGATTTAAAAATTCAAAGTTTGATGTTAAATGCAAATCATGTGGCGCGTATCTTCAAAATCCCGTGTATGTGTTGAATTTATTTGACATTTTAAGTTTGCTCATTTTCAATCCAGATGAAGGGTTTCACAAGATAATTATATCAAAGAGGAAAAATTTTTCAATTTTTCTTTCTTCTCTTTCGGGGATAGCGATTACATTTGAAATTTTTAGATATGCGAGGGCAGGGGAAAAGTATGAGAATTTAGTTTTTCTATTTTTAAACGCATTGTATTTTGGAGTTCCACTTGGCATTTTATTTGTTTTAACCATGGCAATTATACTTAAAATTTTTCTTTACAGGTTCAAGAGCGTAGGGTTGAGAGCATACTTTGCTATTGTGGCTTATTCAATGTTTCCAATAGCTTTGTCTACATTTTTTCTCCTGCCATCAATTCTCGCCGTTTTTGGAATTTATTATTTCACTGAAACGCCTAAAGCTAATGAGCTCAAGCCATTGGCATTTTACATTTTCTCTGTCACAAACTGGCTTTTAAAAGTGTATTCGTTCTTTCTCTTGATATCCGGGTTAAAGCACATAACAGAAAGTTTTTGGAAGGGGCTTGTTTTTGCGATTTTGACTTCTATTTGTTCATTTGTTTTACTAAATTTATTAACAGAAGCTATCAAAATCGTACTTTGAAATTATGGGACGAAAAGTAAAAATAGGAATTGATGTCGGCGGGACATTTACACATGCGGTGGCAATTGATGTGGATACACTTGAAATAGTGGCGAAAAGCTGCGTTCCAACAACCCATTTTGCAAGTGAGGGTGTGGCACTCGGAGTTATCCAAGCTATTGATAAAATTTTAAAAAGTGGAGCGGTAAATTCTGATGATGTTGTTCTGATCGCACATAGTACAACGCAGGCAACAAATGCGCTTCTTGAGGGGGATATCGCAAAGGTCGGTATTATCGGAATGGGGACGGGAATTGATGCTATAAGAGCAAAAGGTGAAACAGAAATTGGAAGAATTTCGCTCGGTGGGGGAAAATTCATTGAGACTTCTCATGTTTTCGTTAATTCCAAAATTTTTGACGATGGAAATGTAGAGGACGAAATAAAAAAGGCTGTGGAGAAACTGGCTTCTGAAGGTGCTGAAGTTTTCGTTGTAAGCGAAGCTTTTGGAGTTGATGAGCCAAATAGAGAGGAAAAGGTTGTTGAAGTAATAAAAAATATGGGTTGTATTGCAACTCCTGCTTCCCTTATTTCCCAGCTTTATGGATTAAAGATCAGGACGAGAACGGCTGTTGTGAACGCAAGTATGCTTCCCAAAATGATTGAAACTGCTGAAATGACATTAAACAGCGTAAAAAGTGCTGGGGTGAAAGCGCCTTTGATGATAATGAGAAGCGATGGAGGGATTATGAGCATTGATGAAATGAAAAAAAGACCGATAATGACTATACTTTCTGGACCAGCTGCTGGTGTTGCCTCTGCTCTTATGTATGTTAAAATATCGGATGGTGTTTTTATTGAAGTTGGTGGAACGAGCACTGATATATCGGTTATAAAAAATGGGAAGCCAATTGTTAAAAGTGCCGAAGTTGGAGGGAATAGGTTATATCTTAAAACGCTTGATGTCAGAACTGTTGGAATTGCTGGAGGTTCAATCTTGCGGGTATCAGAAGGTTTTAAAAATATAATTGATGTAGGACCAAGAAGTGCGCACATCGCAGGGTTAAAATATGTTTCGTTCTCTGAACCAGAAAATTTTGACGAAATTGAATTTGTTTTAATACAACCGAAGCCAAACGATCCATCAGATTACATTGCTATTAAGAGAAAAAATTCAAATAAGCCGGAGTTTACAATCACAACAACGGATGCTGCCAATTTTTTAAATTTGATAAGCCCCAATGGATACAGCAAGGGAAATTATAAATCCGTTGAAAAAGTTTTTACAAAGCTTTCCACTTTAATGCGAAAATCACCTGAACAAATTGCAAGGGAAATACTTGATATAGCTGTTTCAAAAGTTGAAGATATAGTTTTAGGTTTGATGAAAGAGTATAAACTTGATCCTGAGCTTATAACTCTTGTAGGCGGTGGAGGGGGCGCTGAAGTTATAGTTCCTTACCTTGCAAGGAAATTGAATTTTGAATATAAAATTGCCGAAAATGCTGAAGTTATATCTGCTATCGGAGTAGCTCTTGGAATGATAAGAGAAAGCGTTGAAAGGGTTATACCAAATCCAACTGAAGATGATATTGTGAAATTAAGAAATGAGGTGGTTTCATCCGCAGTTAAAATGGGTGCAAAACCCGAAACAATTCAAGTATCAATTGAAATTGATAGACAGACAAAACGAGTTACAGCTGTTGCAACTGGAACCCCTGATTTTAAAACAGGTGATCTATTAAAAAAGCAATTAAGTGATGACGAGTTATTTGAAATAGCTAAGAAAATGTTTCAAAGTTTATCCAAGAAATTCAAGAGAAATGAAAGTATAAATGTTAGGAAGATCGCTGAAAATAATTTTTATAAAGTTTTTGCCGTTGAGCTTGAAAGAAAAAAACTTTTCATTCTTAAAGAAAAAATCAAACCAGTTAAAGTTTTTGATATAGAAGGTGCTATAAAACTTCAACTTTCAAATGCGGAAGTATTTGAGGTTGATATTGACAAAATTGAGAAGGTTTTATCAGAGGTGATTGATAATTTCACGATTTATGGCGACGCTGGAGCAATAGCACCAGATGTGTTTTTAATCTACGGACCTAAGATAATTGATCTGACAGGAGTTATGTTTAAAGAGCAAATGCTATCGGTTGCACGAGCTGAATTGAGAAGTTCAGACCAACTTGACAATAAAATTATAATCATAGCTGAGGAAAGAAAATGAAGGTTAATATCAATTGTATGAGATTGACACAGGTTATTTTTCTATTGACTTTTTTGCCAATTCAGATATTGTTATCACAAGGGAAAGTTTCTGTCATTCTTGATAGTCTCTATTCGGAATCGGTTGGGGGATATAAAAAATTCAATGTGGTGCTACCTGAAAATTATAACTCAAACGAAGAAAGATATAAGGTGATTTTTCTGCTTCACGGTTATTCGGGAAGTCATAATGATTGGATATACAAAACTTCTCTTGTCAAGTATCTTAAGAATTATTCATTTATAGTTGTGACGCCAGAGGCGGACAATAGCTGGTATTCAAATTCGCCGGTTGTGAGAAACAGAAATTATGAGGATTACATTGTTAAAGAGCTGATACCATATGTTGAGCGAAAGTATCGTGTGCTTTCAACGAGGCACGGTAGAGCGATTGCGGGTTTATCAATGGGTGGTTATGGAGCTGTGAAAATTGCATTAAAATATCCAGATTTGTTTCATTTCGTTGGATCATTCAGTGGCGCTTTTGATTGGATGAGATTAATTGAAAAAGATGGAGGACATTTAGCTCAGAGCTTGAAAGATGCATTTGGCTTAAAGAAAGATGAACATTGGAATAAGAATGATGTGTATGTTCTTGTGGATAGCCTTAAGTCCTTTAACTTGCCATACTTTTATATATCATGTGGGAAGGATGATCAAATTGAGGGGCTTCTTGAATCAAATAGAAAACTTGTTGAAAAGTTTCAACGCAAAGGGATAAGTTATGAATATCATGAGTTGCCGGGAGGACATAACTGGTATTTCTGGGATAGTGAGATAAAAAATTTTCTAAAAATGTTATCTGAAAAATGGTGAAACAAAAGAAAACAGTTTTAAAGACACACAAAAAGTTTCAAACAATTGAATCAGATGTCGTCATCGTTGGTGGCGGTTTAAGTGGGATTGTAACAGCAATTACCTGCGCTAGTAATGGACTAAAGACTCTTTTGATTGAAAAATATGGGTTTCCAGGTGGGCTTATTACAACTTCGTTTGCATTTCCTTTGAGAGTTTTCAATGTTCAAAAAAATTTTTCAGAACTTTTCACAGATGAAGAAACGGAGACGATAAAATACCCAATTTTTTCAACCTTGATAAAATATCTCTTAAAAAATAAAGCGATACCTCAACACCCGTATCCAGATCCATTGAGAATATCAGAAACCGTGATTCCATTTGATTTTGAAAGATTTAAATTTACAATGTTTGAAATTTTGCTTGACTTTAAAGTTAATCTCCTTCTCCACGCCTCATTTGTAAAGCCGAGGTTAAAAGGTGACTCTCTTACATCAATCCTTGTCCTTGGAAAAGAAGGTTTAATTGAGGTTAGGGGAAGGTATTTTGTGGATGCGACTGGAAATTGCGAGGTTTTCAAAGCGATAGATGAAAAATTAGTTAGAAAAGTTAAATCAATCCCGAAATATAACTTCGTTCTGGGTGGATGTGACTTCAATAAAAACGATGGTAGAATTATATGTAAATCTATTGTGGTAGATGAATCTATAAACAAAACATATCACGCTTGTGTTGTTGAGAAGGAAGGGATTAAATATGCAATTTATGAATTACCGATAGAGAATCACTGTGTCGTGTTCGGATTAGGTGATGGTGAAGTGGATTTAGATGATGTTTTATCAATAAGCGCAATGGAAGAGAATTTACAATTGAAGGTTTACGATTTTATTGAATATTTGAGGCAATTTAAACCTTTTGAAAAAGCGAGGGTTTCAATGTTTCCCGCGCAAATTTACTTTACCGAGGGATATAGAATAAACGGGCACTACTCTTTGAGTTCCAGTGATGTTTTTAGTGATAAAAGTTTTGATGATGAAGTTGCTGTTGTCAAAATATCTGTGTTAGGTGAAAAATTATTCCCGTGTGTTCTCTCTCCTGATGGAAAATTTAACAAACTCGTAATTCGTATTCCATTTTCATCTTTTTTAACAGATATAAAAAATCTTGTTGCAGTTGGAAGAATTGCTGATGTAGATGATGATTTAAAATTTATACTTTATTCTTTCCCATTCGCAATAAAAACATCAGAAAACATTGGGAATCTTATCGCATTTGCATATAAAAATAATTTGGGTTTGAACAGAATCAAAGCAAGGGTATAAGTTGAAAGAGGAAATTTTAAAAAGGTTGAAAAATGGCATCATAGTTTCGTGTCAACCTGATGAAGTTGGGCTTTTCTCAGATGTTAAGTTTATTGTTGAATTTTCAGTTGCAGCTGAATTTGGCGGAGCTGTTGCAATAAGAACTGAAGGCGTGGAGAATATAAAAGCTGTAAAAAGCAAGGTTAAAATTCCAGTAATTGGTCTTATAAAGGGTAAATATCCGGATGGGAGTGTTCTTATAACTCCAGATTCTGACTCTGTTAAGAAAATAATTGAAGCAGGTGCTGATATAGTTGCTGTTGATGTAACCTCAAGGGACAAAAGATTTGAATTTTTCAGGGAGATAAGAGAAGCTTATAAAGATAAAATTTTGATGGCTGATATTTCAACATTTGAAGAAGGAATTAAATCTGCTGAACTTGGCGCTGATCTTGTTGCTACGACATTGGCTGGGTATACTCCTTACACAAGATATTCATTTAAAAAGTATGAACCTGATTTTGAACTTGTTCATAAACTTGCTGCTTTGCTTAATATCCCAATTATTGCTGAAGGACGCATATGGACTGTTGAACAAGTTAGGAAAATGTTTGAACTTGGTGCATATGCTGTTGTGATTGGCTCTGCAGTTACAAGACCAAGGTTGATTGTTCAAAGGTTTGTTGAAGAAATTAAAAAAATGAGGGAATGAAAAGGATTCTACAAAATATTATTGAAATTGGGGAAACCGATGTCGTTGTTGCTGGAGCTGGTATAGCGGGTGTTTGCTCGGCAATTGCCTCTGCAAGAGAAGGTGCGAAGACGGTGTTAATTGATAGATATGGATTTTTCGGCGGAATGTCCACCGCTGGAATGGTTTCACCATTTATGAAGTATTGGATTTTTGATGAGTTTGATAACAAAGTTAAACCTCTTGTCGGTGGTGTGTTTGAAGAAATTGTAAGAGGGATGGAGAAAATCGGTGGGACGATAGATAACGGGTTCAGTGCATGGGCTTTCAGAAAAGTTGTTAACGAGCTCTTACATGATGCTGGAGTTAAAACTATAAGACATGTGCTTTTGTTTGGTGTTGAATATGAAAATATCAATAGGAAAAGAAAAATTATTTCTTTGCTTTTAAATCGTAACTCAAAATTTTATCGTATATCTGGAAAGGTTTTCATTGACACAACTGGTGATGCGGAAATTGTTTATCTTGCAAATGCTGGTTGGATGAAAGGTGACGAAAAAACAGGTTTGACGCAGGCGATGACGCTTTTTTTCAGGGTTGGAGGAATTGATGTAATAAGGGCGATTGAATTTGTGAGAGATAACCCTGAACAATTTTATCCATGGTCAACATCTATATATGTTCCCGGGCAAATAGTTTCAATCGCTGGTTATTTTGATCTTGTAAAAGAGGGAAAAGAGAAGGGTTTACTACCAGAGGAGATTGAATATATATTCTTCACAACTTTGCCAGAAGAAGGTGAAGCTTCTTTTAATACTACAAATATACTCGGGCTTGATGGAACAAGTTCATTTGATTTAACTGAGGCAGAGATAAGAGGGCGTTTTCAAATGTGGGAGATATTCAATTTTTTGAAGCAAAAAATTCAAGGTTTTGAGAATTCGTATTTGATTGAATCGGCAATTCAAGTTGGTGTTAGGGAAACAAGAAGGGCAATAGGTGAATACATTGTAACTGGTGAGGATATATTGCGGGCACGAAAGTTTGAAGATGCGGTTGCAAGAGCTTGTTATGGGATTGACATTCACGGGCAAAGGGAGGGAAAATCACGGCTTGAACATTTGAAAGAAGGACAATATTATGAAATTCCTTTAAGAGCCCTAATAGTTAAGAAAGCCCTGAATTTACTTGTTGCTGGCAAATGTATATCTGCAACAAGAGAAGGACATTCGGCTTTGAGAATTCAAGCGACATCTGCAGCAACAGGTGAGGCAGCGGGTGTAGTAGCAGGACTTGCAGTTGGATTTGATGGAGATGTCAGGCGTGTCCCTTATGAAATAATTTACAAAAAATTAAAAGCACGTGGAAATATCTAAAAACAAAAACAGAGGAAGTTATGAAAAAGAAAATCAACGCAGTTCAGTTTGGGCTTGGTCCAATAGGACAACTTTGTGCGAAAACAATAATTGAAAAACACAGTGACAAAATTAATCTTGTTGGAGCTGTTGATATCAATCCTTCCAAAGTTGGCAAAGATGTTGGAGAGTTAATCGGAATTAACAGCACGGGAATAATTGTTGAGAATGATATTAAAAAAATTCTCAAAAAACATAAAGTTGATCTCGTTTTTCATACAACTACATCCTTTATGGAAGAAGTAAAGGATCAACTTACTGAGTTGATAAAGTTAAAATTAAATGTGGTTTCATCAACCGAGGAATTATTTTTCCCGTGGTTTAGAAATCGCGAAATTGCACAGGAAATTGATTTGCTTGCGAAAAAATTTAAAGTCAGAGTTCTCGGGACTGGGGTTAACCCTGGTTTTGTAATGGATGTATTGCCTGCTGTTTTAACTCAAGTTTGCACCAATGTTAAAAAGGTAAAAGTTGAAAGGGTTGTAAATGCATCAAAGAGAAGATTGCCATTGCAATTAAAAATTGGAGCAGGTCTAAAAGTTGGAGAGTTTAAGACTAAAAAGGCAACTGGTAAATTTGGGCATATCGGTCTTGTTGAATCACTGCAATTTTTGGCTTATATTTTAAATATACAGCTTGATGAGATAAAGGAAACTTTAAATCCAATAGTTACAAAGAAAAGTTTGAAAACTGAATACTTAACAATTCAAAAGGGAAGAGTTGCTGGAATACATCATACAGCAGTTGGATTTAAAGACGGTAAAGAGGTTATCGTTCTTGATTTGAAAATGTATGTGGGTGATCATAAAGATTATGATGCGGTTTACATTGATGGGGAGCCACCAATAAATATGAAGATTTTAAACGGTGTTTTCGGGGATATGGCAACTGTTGGAAGTTTGATTAACTGTGCTTATTTAATTTTCAATTCAAAACCCGGGCTTTTAACAATGGCTGATATTGGCTTGCCACATGGTTTTTTAAAATAACAATAAAAATGGAGCTATAGTTGTCATACAAATTCGTTTTATCAAAATGGTTCACTCTCGGTAATGAACTTAAAACGCATATAGTTTTGAATCCATATGCAGGTAGATGGAAAGGAGCGAAACTTTATCATAAGATAGTTCAATATGCGAGACATTTGGGTTATCTTGAACGATTTCAGGTGACCACAGCTCCTGGTGAAGCTATTAAAATTGCAAGGGATACATCAGCTGAGCTTGTAGTTGCAGCTGGCGGGGATGGGACAATAAATGAAGTCGTGAATGGAATTTTGCAAAGTAATCAGGAAAAATTATTGGGAGTTATCCCGATCGGTTCTGGTAATGATTTCGCAAAGATGCTGAATTTAAAACCGTTTAAGATTAAACTTGCGCTTGAGTCATTGAAACGAAGAAAGGTAATAGCATCAGATGTTGGAATGATTAAATTTATTGATGAGTATGGCAAATTTGGTGAAAGATTTTTCATAAATGGGGTCGGGATTGGATTTGATGCAATGGTTGCCAACGAAAGCAGAAAAATAAAACATCTTCGTGGCATCCCCTTGTATTTGTTTGCTCTTTTTAAAACATTACGAAAATATGAAACTCCAGAAATGGAGGTTTATATTGATGGCAAGTTGATAAAGGATAGAATTTTTTTAGTTGCAATTGGAAACGGTGTTTCAGCAGGTGGTGGATTTCTTCTCACGCCAGATGCAAAAATTAACGATGGGTTATTTGATGTATGTCTTGTTAAAGATTTGTCAATTTTTAGAATTCTTCAAGTTCTTCCAACAGTTTTAAAAGGAAAACATACTCATTATCCAGAGGTATCAATGTTTAAAGCGATGGAAATTGAAATTCGTTCAAATTCAAATCTCACAATGCATGCTGATGGAGAAATAATTGGAACAACCTTAAGATGGATAAAAATTTCAGTTATTCAATCAGCTGTTGAAGTTATTTCAAACATATAAAAAGCAAGATCATGAAAATTTTTCAAGTCAATAAATATGGATATTTCACCGAAGATGGGAAAGAATTTGTTATAATTAACCCGAAAACCCCGGCTCCGTGGATGAACTATATCTGGAACGGGCGCTGGGCTGGTCTTGTAAGCCACACAGGTGGAGGCTATAGCTTTTATTTAACACCTCGTGATAATCGTATCACAAGATATAGATATAACTGTCTTCCATGGGATCAGCCCGGAAGATATGTATATGTTAGAGATAAAAAATTGCAAAGATATTTTTCCTTGAGCTGGGCACCTACAATTGACTTAAATTATGACTTTTATGAATGCAGACATGGACTCGGTTACACTAAAATAACAACAGAAAATTTGGGAATAAAAGGTGAAATTACTTACTTTGTCCCTCGTGATCTTGATGCTGAAATTTGGCTCGTCAGGTTAAAGAACTTAACAAATGAGAGAAGAGAAATTGATGTGTTTTCTTACGCTGAGCTTGTTATGGGAAACGCCCTTAACGATTTGATAAACCAACCAAATGATAAACATTTTCCCGATGTGTATTTTGATGAGGATTTAAATGCAGTTATAGCAACACGAAGGTATTGGGTGACTAATAGGGGTGTTAGCGTCTCTCAGCCGAATCACGCATGGCCATATTATCTCGTTTTTTCAACTTCGCTTGAAATTAAAGGATTTGATGGGGATAAAGAAAAATTCGTTGGAAGGTGGAGGAGCAATGCTAACCCTGAAGCGGTAGAACTTGGGCAATGTTTCAATAGCGAGATAACAGCTGGTGATCCTTGCGCGTCTATCCAATCCGAAATTGAACTTGAAGCTGGGGAAGAAAAAGAATTTGTAATTTTCATGTTCCTTGTTGACAAACCTTCATTACATACAAATGAAAGATTAAAAAAGGGTTCTAAGTCATATCTAAAAGCAGTTGAAACCATTGGTAAGTTGAGGGATATTGAATATGTGCACAAGAAATTTGAAGAATTAAAAAAATACTGGGATAATTATCTTCAAACTCTTCAAGTGCAAACTCCAGATGAAAAGCTGAACCTTTTCATTAATGTGTGGAATCGGTATCAGATAGCTGTAACTTTTGATATGTCAAGAAATGCTGGCTATTATCACGGTGGTTTACTATTTGGAACTGGAATTCGGGACCAAATGCAAGATATCTTCGGCGAGCTGATTGCAAATCCTGAAAAAGTCCGCGATAGGATAATTGAAGTTTGTGGTTATCAATTTAAAGATGGTAGCATGCTACATAACTTTTTTAGGATTTCAAAAAGCGGGGAGAAAACGGGACACTCTGATACACCTCTTTGGTTGCCATTTGGGATCATAACCTATTTGAAGGAGACCGCCGATTTTCGCTTGCTTGATGAGAAAGTTGAGTTTTATGATGGAGGAAGTGGAACTGTTTTACGGCATTTGATAAAGGCTGTTGATTTTTCGTTGAGCAACCTTGGTAAACATGGATTACTTAAATTTGGGCGCGGAGATTGGAACGATACTTTGGATTATGTAGGCTTAAAGGGCAAGGGTGAAACTGTGTGGGGTTCGGAGTTTCTTGCTTATGTTTTAAAAGAGATGGTAGAACTCTTCAATTATCTTGGCTTTAAGAAATTGTTGAAAAAATATCTTGATGCTTATCTAAAAATTGCAAATAATATAAATAGATTTTGCTGGGATGGAAAGTGGTATATAAGAGGTTTTAAGGATGATGGAAAGCCTTTTGGTTCTTCAAGAAATAAAGAAGGGAAAATTTTCGCCAACCCTCAATCATGGGCTGTGATAAGTGGAGTTGCAGATGAAGAAAGAACAAAAATTTGCCTTGCTTCGGTTGAAAAGTATTTAGATACACCAAAAGGTCCTAAAATACTACATCCACCATTTACAAAAGTAGACCCAAGCATTGGACTTGCAACCCGATGTGTTCCGGGTAAAAAGGAAAATGGAGCTATCTTCAATCATGTAGCAAGTTGGGTTTTTCTTGCAGAACTTATTGCTGGAGATGCCGAAAGAGCTTATAAAATCTACCACGCCACACTGCCACTTAATAATGCCATTGATGCTGACATTTACAAAATGGAACCATATGTTTATTCCGAATATGTGACAAGCCCTGATCATCAAACTTTCGGCGAAGCAAGTCATTCCTGGCTTACTGGTTCATCTGATTGGTTTTTTAAGAGTGTAGTTGAGTATATGATTGGAGTGAGACCAACTTATGCTGGATTGTTAGTTGATCCCTGTGTTCCATCTGTTTGGAAAAACTTTAAAATTACAAGGTTATTCCGTGGAGTAAAATATGAAATTGAATTTTTAAATCCTGATGGGGTTAATAAAGGCGTTAAAGAAATATGGGTTAACGGGAGGAGACACTCCGACCATATTTTGCCTTTGTTTAAAAAAGGAAGCGTTTGTGATGTAAAAGTTATAATGGGAAAAATTTAAAAAAACAAGCGATATCAAATTATGCCGGATAAATTCGTTGAAGGTGAAGTAAAAAACAAAATAGCGCCAGACTTTAAAGCCGGTTATGTTGCAATTGTTGGTGAGCCGAATGTGGGAAAATCAACCCTTCTTAATACTTTACTTCAACATAAAATTTCAATAGTTACACCGAAACCTCAAACGACGAGACATAAAATAGTTGGAATAATGACCGGTGAAAATTATCAAATTGTTTTTCTTGATACCCCGGGGTTGATCAAACCGAGATATTTACTTCAGGAAGTGATGATGGAATACGCTGAATCAGCTTTAAGGGATGCAGACATAATTTCATTCATGGTTGATGTCAAAAAAGTTAAAACAAATGAAGCAATCGCTAAAACATTACCATTTGAAATTTTAAAAAGGTATGTTGATGAAAAACCCATAATTCTCGTGATAAACAAAGTTGATCTTATCAATAAGCTTGAAGTGCTTCCGATAATTGATTTCTTTAGTAAGGTTTTCCCGTTTAAGGAGATCGTTCCAATATCCGCATTGAAAGGTCAAAACATAGATGAGCTTAAAAAAGTCTTGATTCAATATCTTCCCAATCACCCGCCATTTTATCCACCGGATATGATTACGGAACATCCAGAGAGATTTTTTGTCGCTGAAATAATTCGTGAGAAAATTTTTCAGCTTTGCAGACAGGAAATACCTTACTCAACCACGGTATCAATAGTAGAGTTTAGAGAAGCGCAGAACGAGGGGGAGAGGGATTATATAATGGCTGAAATTTATGTTGAAAAGGAATCACAAAAAGGAATTATAATTGGTAAAGATGGACAAATGCTGAAAAAAATAGGGACACTGGCTCGGGAAGAGATTGAGTGGTTTCTTGGAAGACCTGTTTATCTTGAACTTTATGTAAAAGCAAGGAAGAAATGGCGTGATAGCAAAGCGTGGCTTAAAAGATTGGGTTATACAGTTGATTAAAAATTAACACAAGTTAAAATGCCAGAGATAAAACCATTTAAAGGATTGATTTATAATTTAACTTTACCAATCCATAAACTTGTCGCTCCGCCTTACGATGTCATCTCGGATGAGGAAAGAGATAGTTTATACATGCTTCATCCTTATAATGTGATAAGATTGATCCTGAACAAAGATGAAAATAGATATGAGAGTGCAAAGGGTTATTTTGAAAAGTGGTTAAACGATGGTATCATTGTTGAAAGGGAAAAGGAAGCAATTTTTGTATATGAGCAGGAATTTGAATATGAGGAGAAAGGTTATACACGAAGCGGGATTATTTGTTTGATGAGGCTTGAAGAACTGGGCAAAGGAAATGTTTTCCCGCACGAGAAAACACTACCTAAACCAAAGGAGGACAGATTCAACCTTTTAAAAGCAACTAACGCACAGTTTGATCATATATTCGGAATTTATTCAGATCCAAATTTTGTGGTGGAAAACATTATTAAAGTGCATAAACCAAAACAACCATTGTTTGATTTTGAATTTCCAGCAGGAAGCAAAATCAAGCATAAATTATACGAAATCACAGATGAAAATTTCATTCACAGTATTATTGATTTCTTCAAAACAATTCCAATTTTCATCGCTGACGGGCATCATAGATATGAAACGGGATTGATGTTTAGGGATTACATGAGGTCTCTATCGCTTGAAAGAGATGAACATAATTACATCCTGATGTATCTTACAAATATGGAATCGGAAGGTTTGATGATACTTCCAACGCATAGGGTTTTAACGGGAGTTGATAAGGAAAACTTAAAAAAGAAATTGTTTTCAGAAGATTTCGGCAAGTTTTTTGATATTGCAGAAATTGATACGCTTGATGAGTTAAAGAGCTTCATGAGGAAGTTTACGAGGGGTGTTTTCGGGGTTCATCAAATAGATGGTAAATCTATCGTGTTGAAAATAAAAGATTATAATGTGATAGAGCAAAGCTTGGCTCCTGAGCTTCCGCAGGCGGTGAAAAATCTTGATGTTACAATTTTGCACGAATTTATTTTCAGATTGTTTCAATTTGACCTTGAACGAGTTAAAATTATTTACACTCACGATTTTAAAACCGCGGTTGAGCTTTCAAAACAATCTGATAAAATTTCTTTCATTCTGAATCCCCCTTCGGTTTCGGATGTTAAAAATGTTTCATTATCGGGGGTAACGATGCCTCAAAAATCAACTTATTTTTATCCGAAGTTATTATCTGGAATTGTGATGAGGAAATTTTAAAAATGAAAAATTTGACTGTTAAAATCATAGAGATTAAAAACGCCCTTTCAAAATCACGAATATCTGGGATTGATTATACGATCAATCCATATTTCGGGTGTGAGTTCGGATGCATATACTGTTATGCTGATTTCATGACGAGATTTTCAAAAAATTATTCAGTCCACTTTCCTGGTCTCAAATGGGGCAAGTTCGTTGGGGTGAAAATTAACATTCACGAGAAGTTAAGGGAGGAAATTTTGCAAATTGAAAGCAAAATTTCTCTCTTTTCAGATAAAAGAACAAGAAAGCCCAATATATGGCTAAGCATAGTTACAGACCCTTATCAACCCATTGAGAAAAAGTTTAAGCTAACACGAAAATGTCTTGAAGTTTTAGCTGAGTTTCAGTATCCCACTGGCATACTCACACGCTCCCCGCTTGTTATGAGAGATATTGATTTGTTTGTTGGGTTTGAAGATCTTGAAATCGGAATAACTATAACAACAGATAATGAGAACATTAGGAAAATCTTTGAACCCAAGGCGCCATCAATTAAAAGCAGGATAAAGACACTTGAAGTATTAAAGAAAAATAACATAAAGACATTTGCTTTCGTTGGTCCAATTCTCCCAATGGATGCGAAAAAGCTATCAAATTTATTAGATGGACTTGTTGATTATGTTCTTGTTGATAGGATGAATTACATATGGAAAACGGAGAAAATTTACAAGGCGAATTCGCTTGAGTTTGCTACAAGGGATGAATATTTCAATGCGGTCGCTGAAGAAATATCAAGACAATTTTCGTCTAAAGGGATTGAAGTTGAAATTCTATTTTAAAACAAAGTCAGGTGCAAAAGATATGAGAAGAAATTTATATCTTATCTTCTTAACTGTCTTAATCTTTGTCATCAATTTATCTTTCGGACAGGTTTTGTCGCCTGAGAAATTTTTCGGTTTCAAAATCGGTGAAGATAAAAAACTAATCGGCTGGGATGAAATTGTTTCATACTTAAGTTATGTTGATAAAAATTCAGATAGAATTATCATTGAGGAACTTGGTAAAACAACGCTTGGGAAACCATTTCTCGTTGTCATTGCTTCCTCAGAAAAAAATATGAGAGAAATACAGAAACTGAAGTCAATCCAGAGAAAGCTTGCAAAACCATACGGCGTTGATGAAAGGGAAGCCCAAAATTTAATTCGTGAGGGGAAAGTTTTTATTCTCATCACGATGAATATACATTCAACGGAAATAGCCTCAAGTCAGGAATCAGTTGAACTGGTTTATGAATTTGCAACCCGAAATGACGATGAAATGAGGAATATACTTGATAATTGTGTAATTCTTTTAATCCCGTCGCTTAATCCAGATGGTCAGCAGATGGTTGTAGATTGGTATAAGAAATATGTTGGGACGAAATATGAGGCTTCACCTATGCCGTGGCTTTATCATTATTATGCTGGGCATGACAATAATCGCGACTGGCACTTTTTCAGTTTAGTTGAAACAAGGTTAACTGCAAAGGTTTTGTATCATGATTGGTTTCCTCAAGTTGTTTATGACCAACATCAGATGGGTTCAAATGGTCCTCGTCTTTTCGTGCCTCCTTATTCGGACCCTGTAAACCCAAATGTTTTGCCAGAGATAATGGCTCTTACAAATCTTTTCGGGAAATATATTGTTTTTGATATGATTCAGAAAGGTTTTAAGGGGGTTGTGACTGGGGGAAGGTTTAATGCGTATTTTCAAGGGACAATGTCAAAGACACCACTGTGGCATAACAGAGTTGGAATTCTTTCAGAAGCAGCAAGTGTGAGGATTGCAACACCAATTTATCTTCCATATGGAAGCGTTGAGGGGCTTGGTGATGAAATCCCCGATAATAGTTTATCAAACAATAATCTTAACCCATTTGAAGAAGGCTGGTGGAGATTAAGAGATATAATTGACTATGAGAAAGCAGCAACATACGCAATTTTAAATTTTTCAGCTCTTAACAGGGATAAAATTTTGTGGACATTTTATAGTGCAAATAAAAAATCAATTGAAAGGGGATTAACAGAACCACCATTTGCTTACCTTATTGATCTAAACGCACAGCATGATCCAAATTCCGCAATTGAACTTGTTAAGAGGTTGCAATTTGCTGGAGTTGAGATTTATAGGGCTAAAAAAAGCTTTTCGGTTGGTAATCTTGTCTTTTCCGAAAATACGATTGTAATTCCGCTTGCCCAACCTTGTAGACCTTTCATCAAAGATGTTATGGAAATCCAAAATTATCCAGATATTAGGCTTTATCCAGATGGACCGCCGAAAAGACCTTATGATGTGACCGCTTGGACATTGCCATTGCAAATGGGAGTAGATGTTTTTGAATTGAAAGAAAAAGTTGAAATACCACTTGAGAAAATTGAAACAATTAATTTTGGTGATTCAAAGTTTGTTGGAAGAGGAAGTTATTTTGTAATTGATAGAAGGTTTATAAACTCGTATCGTCTTGTCAACTTGCTTTTGAAGGATGGGGTTAAGGTTTTTTATAGTAGTGACAAAAAATTTAAAGGAAGCTTTATAGTAAAAAATGAGAAAGAAACCTCAGGCAAAGTTCGTTCACATGCGAAAAATCTCGGGCTTGAAATAAAACTTATTGACGATCTTAAAGATGCAGATCTTATAGAGGTGAAATTAAAAAAGATCGGAATTTATCAACCCTGGATTACAAGCATGGACGAGGGATGGACTCGTCTTGTGCTTGATAGCTTTTACTTTAGTTATAGCGTTCTTCACAATCAAGACATAAAAGATAAAAAAACACTTGATGAACTTGATATTTTGATTTTGCCGAGCATGGGAACAAATGCAATTGTTGAAGGTCGCGAATTTAGAGGTCAGCAGAGGATTGATCTTCCTCAAATGCCAGAGGAATACAGTGGTGGGATTGGGAAACAGGGAGTTGATAACATAAAGGAATTCATCAAAAAAGGTGGGGTGCTTCTTGCTTTCGGTGAGGCAAGTGATTTTGTAATTGAACAGATTGGGGTTCCTGTGAGAAATGTTTTGAAAAATACAAGTATAAAAGAGTTTTTTGCACCTGGGACAATTGTTAAGTTGAAAATCAGCGATGTTGATAATCCGCTCACCTACGGGCTCAGGGAATATGTCCCAGCTTATATTATCAATTCAATTGCTTTTTCAACAGCTTCGTATTTTGATAAGATTTCGTCCGTCGCATGTTTTGATGATGCGAATGTTTTATTGAGTGGTTATCTTTTGGGGTCGGATAAAATAAAGGGAAAACCAGCTTTGTGTGAGGTTCCGTATGAAAAGGGTAAAATTATAATGTTTGCTTTTAGACCACAACACAGATCGCAGACATGGGCAACTTTTAAATTTATATTTAATGCACTTCTGAATTAAAAAAGCACATTATTTAAAACAAATTATCAAATTTAATGCGACTGCGAAGGTTGCTTGATAAAAGCGCTGTTAAAGTTTTTCTTTTCGTTTTTATATGTTTCATTTGGGGTTCAACATGGTTTACGATAAAGCTCGGGTTGCAAGAATTGCCCCTTATGTTTTCTTTGTCACTTCGTTTTCTTCTTGCAGGGCTTGTTCTTTTGACGCTCTTGAAAACTTTCAACATTCAAGTTCCAGTAAATGATAAGCAATTATTTCTTTATCTTTATTTAACCTTTTTCTCATTTTTAATTCCATTTTTGCTTGTATATTGGGCTGAATTGACGATACCGAGCAATCTTGCGAGTATTCTTTTTTCAACAATGCCTTTTTTTGCTGCAATTTTTTCAAGAATTTTTTTAAAAGAAAGTTTAAATTCGCTTCAACGATTTGGCTTAATCCTCGGTTTTATCGGGGTTGTTTTTATTTTTAAAACAGATACATTAGATTTTGGCGATGTTTTATCTTTGCAAAATAGAAAATTTTTTATAAGTATGTTTGCTGTCGTTGCCAGTGCCTTTCTTAATGCATCGGTGTTGATAATGGTTAAAAAGTATGGTGCTGATATCCATCCGCTTGCGATTAATTTTATCCCGTTGAATTTGAGTGGTTTGATTCTTTTAATCCTATCTGGCATTTTTGAGGATTGGAGCACAATTAAATTTGGAGTAAAAGGGGTCGGAAGTGTAATTTATCTTGGAATTTTTGGATCAATAGTAACCTTTACAATTTATTACTGGCTTTTAAAAAAGATATCCACTGTTATAATGTCTTTGACAGCTTTTCTCACACCAGTTTTCGCTGTTATAATTGGAGTGTTTGTTGGGAAAGAAAGCATAACCGCAAATGTTCTGTTTGGTGCTTTACTCGTGCTAACGGGGATGCTTTTAGTTAATTCATTTTTCCTGTTCAAAAAATTTTTAAATGGGAAAATATGAGCAGATGGATTTTTAGTTTTTTAATTGTAAATATGGTTTTAACTTGTGGTCTTGTGTTCTCGCAGGTTAAGAGCGATTTTGATGTTCTTCATTATGAAATTTATATTGACCTTTTCAACGGGCTTAAACAACGCACTGGTTATTACAAGGGATATGTTAAGATAAAATTTCTTGCAAATAAAAATTTAAGTGAAATTGCCATTCACTCTGGGGGCGATGTTATTCAAATTGACTCAATTGTTTTTAATAATTCAAGGTTAAGTTTTCAGCAAAGTTATGAAAACTTAAAAATTATTTTTCCATCAACAATTTTACAAGGTGAAACCTCAAATGTGTTAATTTACTTCAGGCGTGAATCAAATCTTGATCGTGGTTTCTATTTTTACAGAAGCGATGAATTATACCCGAACCTTCCATCTGATATAGCATATACGATGACGGAACCGTCTGACTCAAGATACTGGTTTCCTTGCTATGATGAACCTTGGGACAAGGCAAGCGTTGATATCATTGTAAAAGTTAAAAATAATTTTCTTGTTGCTTCAAATGGCTTGTTGATCCGTGATGAGATTAACGGTGAAGAAAGAACTTTTCATTGGCGCTCAAAATATCCAATGTCAACTTATTTAATTGCTTTTGCAACTTCTGAATATATAACCTTTTCCGATTGGTATCGCAAAGTTTCAAATCCGTCTGATTCAATTGAAATTAAATACTATGTCTGGCGTGAGGACTCGTCAAAAGCAGTTCTTGCGTTTAGAAATGTTGTTGATATGATGACTTTTTTCTCAAAGAAATTTGGTGAGTATCCGTTTGAAAAATATGGTATGGTTGCGGTTTATCCATTTCGCTATGGTGGTATGGAACATCAAACTATGACGACAATTCATAGAAGATGGCTTGATGGCAATTTTGAGGGTGGGATAGCTCATGAACTTGCCCATCAATGGTGGGGTGATCTTGTCACATGTGAGAACTGGGCTGAAATATGGCTTAATGAAGGTTTTGCTTCCTATAGCGATGCTTTATACACAGAATATAAATATGGTGTGGAGATCTTTAGAACGAAACTTAAAAGTTGGGCAAGGGCTTATTTTTTAGAGGATTCAGCGCTTAGATATCCAATTTATAATCCGCCACCCGCAAAACTTTTTGGGACAGCGGTTTATTACAAAGGAGCTTGGGTATTGCATATGTTAAGAAATTTAATTGGAGATTCATTGTTCTTTCAGGTATTGAAAGAATGGGGAAGAAGATATGCTTACGGGACAGGGACAACTCAAGGATTTATTAATGTTGTGAATGATATTACAGGAAGAGATTATTCATGGTTTTTTGAGCAGTGGGTTTATGATTCTGGGTATCCTGTGCTTGATTTTAGCATCACCTCAATAGATCAAGATAATTTAAAGCTGTCTCTACAGTTAAGGCAGATTCAGAAAAACGCAAGAATTTTTAAGTTTCCGATTGATGTAAGAATTCGGAACCAAAACTTTGATACACTTTTAACTTTATGGACATATACAGCGGACACAATATACATTATAACACTTGGCGGTTCAGTTTCTTCTGGAAATATAGAAATTCAAGTTGATCCAGACGAGAAAATTTTAAAAAATATTCTTTCTGTTACCTATGTTCAATCTCCTTTGAGTTTGAACTTTGATCTCCATCAAAATTATCCGAATCCGTTTAATTCAATTACGAAAATTCCATTTGAGATCGCCAATGATGGGAAAATTTACGAGTGTGAGGTGATTGTATTTGATGTGCTTGGTAGGGAAATCAAAAAGATTTTCAGTGGAAGGCTTGGTGCAGGGAGATATATTATTAATTTTGTAGCTGATGGAATTCCATCAGGTATATATTTTTACAAGTTGACCATTTCTGATAGTGGACGCCAGATATACAGCAGAATTAGGAAAATGATTCTGATAAAATAAAGGAAGTGGAGGGAAGTATGAAATTCAAAACAATAATTGAGCCGTTCAAAATTAAAGTTGTAGAACCTATTAAATTTACAACCGAGCAGGAAAGGGAGGAAATTTTAAAAAAGGCGGGTTATAATGTTTTTAATATCCCTGCTGAAGATGTCATAATTGATCTTTTAACTGATAGCGGGACAAACGCAATGAGTTCAAAACAATGGGCGGGAATTATGGATGGCGATGAATCCTATGCTGGTTCAAAAAGTTTTTTTAGGTTTGAAAGTGTTGTAAGGAAGATAACTGGGTTTAAACATATCATTCCCGTGCATCAAGGAAGAGCTGCAGAAAAAATTTTGTTCTCAATCGTTGCTGGACCCGGGAAGTATATTCCAAACAATACACATTTTGATACAACAAGGGCTAACATTGAATTTGTTGGAGGAAATGCAGTTGATTTGCCAATTCCGGAGGGAATTCAACCAGATTTATGGCATCCTTTTAAAGGGAATATGGATGTTGAGCGACTTGAAAATTTTATAAAGGAGAAGGGTCCTGAAAATATCCCGCTTGTTATGCTGACTGTGACAAATAACTCTAATGGAGGTCAGCCAGTTTCAATGCAAAACATTCGTGAGGTTAGGGAGGTTTGTGATAAATATGGTATTCCACTTTTCCTTGATGCGTGTAGATTTGCCGAAAATGCTTATTTTATAAAGAAGAGGGAGAAGGGTTATGAGAATAAGACAATTTTTGAGATAGCAAGGGAGATGTTTTCATATGCTGATGGATGTACGATGAGCGCTAAAAAAGATGCATTTGCAAATATCGGCGGATTTCTTGCTATGAACGATGATGAACTTGCATTAAAAGCACGGAATGTTCTTATCGTTACAGAAGGATTTCCAACTTATGGGGGGCTTGCGGGTCGGGACCTTGAAGCAATAGCTCAAGGGCTTGAGGAAGTCCTTGATGAAAATTATCTGCTTTACAGGATAAGGTCAGTTGAGTATCTTGCTGAGAAATTAATAGAGCGTGGTATCCCTGTTTTGATTCCTCCAGGGGGTCATGCCGTTTATCTTGATGCGAAGAAATTTGCGCCACATATCCCCCCAGAACAATTTCCGGGTCAGTCAATAGTTGTTGAACTTTACAGGGTTGGTGGTATAAGAAGCGTGGAAATTGGAAGTGTAATGTTTGGGAGAAGAGATAAGGAAACAGGTAAATTCATCCCTCACACGATGGAGCTTGTTCGGCTTGCTATACCAAGGCGAGTTTATACTCAAAGCCATATTGATTATGTAGTTGAGGTGATAACCGAGGTTTACAGAAATAGAGATAAATTGAAAGGTTATAAAATTGTTTGGGAGGCTCCACTTTTAAGACATTTTACAGCGAGATTTGAACCTATCAATTAAAAAATAAAATTCATGGAGGGAAACGGTGAATTTATTTCGTAAGAAAGTAGTTTCTCAAATTTTAATGGAAGCTGAAAGCGGTGAAAATCGGCTTAAAAGAGCTTTGAATGCAATTGATTTAACTGCGCTTGGGATTGGTGCAATTATTGGAGCTGGGATTTTTGCTCTTACCGGGACAGCTTCAGCCGGGGGAGCTCATCACATTGGGGCTGGTCCAGCAATAGTTATATCCTTTATTGTCACTGCATTGGCGTGTGGCTTTGCTGCGCTGTGCTACGCTGAACTTGCATCAATGCTTCCGATTTCGGGGAGCGCTTACACATATTCATATGCAGCGTTTGGAGAATTCATTGCATGGATAATTGGATGGGACTTAATCCTTGAATATGCGGTTGGAAATATCGCTGTTGCAATCAGCTGGTCAGCATATTTTGTTGAACTTTTGCGCGGTTTCGGAATTACAATACCAGCGTGGCTTGCTACAGATTATGTAAGGGCTGTGAACACACCTGAAATTTTAAATTCAGCACCACATATTACACTTCCAATTTTAAATAAAACTATACCCATAATTTTTAATCTTCCAGCTTTTGGTATCGTTGCTGTTATAACGATTGTTTTGGTTATTGGGATAAGGGAAAGTTCGGCTTTTAACGCAATTATGGTTGCAATTAAACTTGTTATTTTGCTTTTCTTTATCATTGTTGGGGCTTTCTATGTGAAGCCTGAAAATTGGCAACCTTTTGCTCCAAATGGATGGAAAGGAATAATGACTGGTGCTGCACTTGTCTTCTTTGCTTACATTGGATTTGATGCAATATCAACAGCAGCTGAGGAAACTAAAAATCCCCAAAAAAATTTACCAATAGGGATCATCGCATCGCTTATTATCACGACAATTCTTTACATTGCTGTTGCTATTGTTCTTACTGGTATGATACATTATTCAGAATTAAATGTTCCCGAGCCACTCGCAAAAGCATTTAGCGTTATCGGTTTAAATTGGGCTGCTGGGATAGTTTCTTTCGGCGCTGTTGTTTCAACTACTGCTGTCCTGCTTGTATTTCAGCTGGGACAGCCGAGGATATTCTTCTCTATGGCAAGAGATGGTCTTTTGCCTCAGTGGTTTGCGAAAATTCATCCGAGGTTTAAAACACCGTATGTGACTACCATCTTAACAGGTGTTTTCGTTGCGATTCCAGCGGCGTTTGCAGATATTGGAGAAGCAGCTGAGCTTACAAACATCGGGACACTTTTTGCCTTCGTCCTGACCTCAGCTGGAGTTCTTGTGTTGAGATATACTGATCCAAACACCCCGAGAGCCTTTAAAACTCCACTTGTTCCGTTTGTTCCTTTACTTGCCATCTTTACTTGTTTTTACTTGATGATAAGTTTGCCGTTGATAACATGGATTCGTTTTGTTGTGTGGCTTCTCATTGGGCTTGTGGTTTATTTTGTCTATGGTTATAAACATAGCAAATTGAATTCAGTAAAATAGCTGCCGAGATGAAACCATAAGCGAGATTGTTAATTTACTTTCTTTATGTTATATTTAACCTAAATGAAAATTACAGCAGGTGTTCGGCTTTATGAAAGCAGTTATAATGGCCGGAGGTTTTGGAACTCGCTTAAGACCTTTGACGATGAACATCCCTAAACCAATGGTTCCAGTTGTCAATATCCCGATAATGCATAGAATAATAAGTTTGTTGAAAAAATATAAGATCACTGAGATAATTGCGCTTGTTTATTATTACCCTGATGTTATAATGAATTACTTCAAAGATGGAAAAGATTTTGGAGTGAAAATTTCATATGTCAGAGCTGAAGCAGATTTTGGAACCGCAGGAAGCGTTAGAAATGCAGCTGATTTGATTGGTGACGATGAGTTCATCGTTATAAGTGGTGATGTTTTAACTGATATTGATATTTCAAAGGTGATAAATTATCATTTTGATAAAAAAGCAAAAGCCACAATAGTTCTAACAAGGGTTAAAAATCCGCTTCCGTATGGAATTGTAATAGTTAAAGACACAGGCGAAATTTCACGCTTTCTTGAGAAACCAAGCTGGGGCGAGGTTTTTAGTGATACGATTAATACTGGTATTTATGTTTTAAATCCATCTATTCTTGAGTTTGTTCCTTATAAACAAGAATTTGATTTCAGCAAAAATCTTTTTCCAATTTTGCTTGAAAAGAAAATCCCATTTTATGGCTTCCTAACGGAAAATTACTGGCGTGATATCGGAACGCTTGGTGATTACCTTGAAGCTCACCTTGATTGCCTTGCTGGAATGGTTGATCTTGAAATTAAAGGTGAAAAAATTGAAACCAAAGGAACAACTTTATACACTGGTGGAAATTCGCAGATTGAAGACTATAGTAAATTTGAAGGAATTGTCGTCATAGGTGAAAATACGAAGATCGGGAAAAATGTGAAGTTAGTTAATTCTGTGATTGGCTCTGACTGCGAGATTGGGGATAACTGTGAAATTATTAATTCCGTCATCTGGGATAGAACAAAAATTGGGAAGGGAGCAAAACTAACGCTTGATGTTATAGGCTATGATTGTGTAATTGGGGAGAAAGCGGAAATAAATGAAAATGTTTTTATAAGCGATCATTGTGTGATTGGGCGAGAGTCAAAGCTGATGTCAAACATAAAACTTTGGCCATGGAAGGTCGTTGAGGATGGTTCAATTTTATCAAAAAGTTTGGTTTGGGAGGATAAGTGGCTTAAGGAGCTTTTCACTGAATCAAGGGTCAGCGGAATTTCAAACATTGAAATGACGCCCGAATTTGGGGCAAAACTTGGGGCAGCATTTGGTGCTTTCCTTGGGCAGGGGAAAACTGTGCTTGTGAGTCGGGATGTGGATAATGTTTCAAGGATGATGAATCGTGCTTTAATTTGTGGACTTATTTCAGCAGGACTTGATGTTGATGATCTTAGAATCGCATCAATCCCTATGGTTAGGCATGAACTTCGCAGTGGAAGATACGCAGGAGGACTTCATGTAAGAAAATCTCCGGTTGATAAGCATCAAACGGATATTATATTTTTTGATTCAAATGGAGTGGATTTACCTGTGAGCAAAGCAAAAGCGATTGAGAGATTATTTTTCGGTGAAGATTTCCCCCGTGTCCCTTACGATAAAGTTGGGACAATTAACTTTCCAGTAAGAGTAGCTGAAGGGTATGTTGAAAAATTTTTAGAATCATTGAACATTGAAATCATTAGAAAACAAGGTTTTAAAATTGTGGTTGATTATTCAAATGGTGTTGCAGTTACAATTTTCCCAAATATACTTGGACAACTTGGCTGTCAAGTTATTTCCTTAAATGCTTATCTTGATCCGTCAAAATTAACAAAAGATGAGAAGGAGTTCAAAAGAGCTATTGATGAACTCTCCCAAATTGTAACTTCAATTCGTTATGATGTTGGGTTTATGTTAAATCCTGGGGCCGAAAGAATTTGGGTTGTTGACGAAAGAGGGAAATTGATTGAAAACGATCGTCTTCTTTCCATTGTAGTAAAATTGTATCTTGAAGCAAATCGTGATAAAGTTAAAAAAATTGCTGTTCCTATAACTGCTTCGCTTGAAGTTGATATGATTGCAGGTGAATATGGGGTTGAGGTTGTCAGGACTAAAAACTCACATTACGGGATGATGGAAGCTGTTCTAAAAGATCCAGAGGTAAAATTTGTTGGTGGAACGAAAGGAGGATTTATATTTTCGGAGTTTCTTTTCGCTTCCGATGGGATGTTTTCTATATCAAAAATTCTTGAATTGATATCTATAACAGGATTAAAAATTGGCGAGGTTGAAAAATCTTTGCCAAAGCTTGTTCTAAGACATAAAGTTTTACCGTGTTCTCGCGATTTGAAGGGAAAGGTTATGCGTTATGCAACGCTTGAGTCTGAAAAATATAGGCGACAATTGATAGATGGGGTTAAAATCTTTATGGATGATTTCACTTGGATTTTAATTTTGCCGGACAGACAGCGAAGTGAGATTCACTTATTTGCGGAATCGGATGAGGAAAAAAAGGTAGAGAATTTGCTCGCCACTTATTCAGATAAAGTTGAACGGTGGATGAAATCTTGAAAAATAAAATTAAGGTTTAGAAGGTGAAAATAAGTGATATTTTAACTGAAGATTTTGTTGTTGTTGGTCTTGATGTCTCATCTAAAGAAGACGCTATAAACGCACTTGTTGAGTTGATATCAAAGTCGGAAAAAGTTAAAAATGTAAACAAAGTAAGAGAAGCGGTTTTTGAACGGGAGAAGATAATGACAACAGGGGTTGGGAAAGGATTTGCGGTTCCACATGGGAAAACAGATGCTGTTACAGATATTGTTGCAGCATTTGCAATTACGAAAAAACCGATTGATTACGATTCACTTGATGGAGAGCCAGTTCGTTTAATTTTTTTACTTGTTGGAAGGGATAATATGGTTGGACCACATATAAAGCTTTTGAGCCGAATTTCAAAACTTATGAATGATAACAATTTCCGTGAGAGATTGCTTAACGCGAAAGATTCAAAAGAAGTTGTAGAATTATTCAAAACAGAGGAAGAAAAATACCTTGGCTGAGAAAAAAATTTTGAAAAATATCCGTGGCACCAGGGATATACTACCCGATGAGTCATACAAATGGTGGCATGTTGAGCGAAAGGTAAGGGAAATTTTTGAAGTTTATAATTACAAAGAGATAAGGACGCCGATTTTTGAAGAAACGGAGCTATTTGCAAGAGGAATTGGGGAACTTACGGATATAGTTAGCAAGGAAATGTATACATTTCTTGATAAAGGCGGAACAAGTTTAACATTAAAACCTGAAATGACGGCGTCTGTGATGAGGGCATATATTCAATACGGGATAAATAAACAAACGCCACTTTTCAAGGTTTATTACATTTCCCCAATGTTCAGGCAAGAACGACCACAGGCTGGTAGATTGCGACAATTTCATCAAATAGGAGCTGAAGCGATAGGAAGTCCAAATCCCGAAGTTGATGCTGAAATAATTTCACTTGTCATTCATATAATTGAAAGTTTTGAAATAAAAAATTATAGCCTAAAACTTAACTCCGTTGGTTGCGAAACTTGTCGGCCATCATACAAAGAGGTTTTAAAAGAATATTTTAGAAAATTTTACGATACCTTATCCGAAGACAGCAAAAGGCGACTTGACCGGAATCCTTTGAGAATTCTTGATTCAAAAGATGAAAGCGATAAAAAAGTGATAGAAAACGCACCTTTAATTTATGAATATCTGTGTGCTAATTGTGAGGAGCATTTTGAAAAATTAAAAAGTTATTTGAATTACCTTGGAGTAAGATATGAAATAGAACCGCACCTTGTTCGTGGACTTGATTATTATACTAAAACAGCCTTTGAAGTAATAAGCCCTGATCTTGGTTCTCAAGACGCAGTTGCTGGCGGAGGAAGATATGACCTTCTTTCAAAAGAGCTTGGAGGTCCTGAGGTTCCTGGGGTTGGTTTTGCGCTTGGGATTGAAAGGATGATGTTAATCCTTGAAAAGAAAAAGTATACTTTTAATGAGAGCACCAAACCATTTGTTTATGTTGCCTACCTTGGTTCTGAGCCACGGAAAATCGCTTTAAGTATCACTCAAGATTTGAGACGGAAATTAATACCATGTGAGATTGAGCTTTTAGATAGAAGTTTAAAATCTCAAATGAAAGAAGCTGATAGACAAGGAGCTCGTTATGTCATAATTTTGGGCGAGGACGAATTAAAAAACGGTAAGTGTGTGCTTCGTGATATGAAGAAAGCAAAGCAAATTGAAGTTGATTTAAATAAAATTTCTGAATTTGTAATCTCAAAATATGCCGAGAAAACTGCCAAGAATTGAGCCAGAGCTAAAATACGATTTTATTCTTCACATTTCAAAAGAATATGATGAGTTAAAAAAACAGAAGTTCTTGAAATTTTTATTTGAAACAACACAACATTTCCTTGCATTTAATTATGAGTTAGATGTCAGAGTAAGCGTTGGGGATAAAAAAATAACTTTTAAAATTCAAGGCTTTAAACCACCAAGTTCGCCTGTATCTCGTCCTGGACCAGCAAGATTTGAATATAACTTTTACAATTACACAGATGGCGTTTATACATTAACGATAGTTAAAAAGGAGAATCTAAAAAACATTTTTTCAATTTTAATTTCTGGAGATAATATTTCTGTGGAAAACGAGCCGAGGAAAAATAAGTTTGTTAAGTTAAACATAATTGAGCGTTAATATGCGACCTATCTTATTTCAAATAGGACCCATTCCCGTTTATAGCTATGGGCTTATGATGGCGATTGCTTTTCTTGTTGCGGATTATTTGCTTGGTAGGGAATTCAAAAGATTGAAGTTGAATGTAAACTATGCTAATGAAATGGTTGTGCTAGCTCTTGTGTCTGGAATTGTTGGGGCGAAAATTTTATATTTGATTGAGAATCTAAAAGATTTTTTAGCATCCCCACTTGAAATGCTTTTTTCTGCCGGCGGCTTAACATGGTATGGAGGATTTATTCTCGCATTTATTATCCTATTTGTTTACGCAAAACGAAAGAAACTTCCGATTTTAAAGGTTCTTGATGCCGTAGCACCTGCGCTTGCTCTTGGATATGGAATTGGTAGAATAGGATGCCACCTTTCTGGCGATGGAGATTATGGCATTCCAACATCATTACCATGGGGCGCTATATATGCCAATGGTACTTTAAAACCAACCTACGCACTCCGGGATTACTTTGAAAGATTTCCTGAACTTGCGGAAAAATATGGTTATTGGGAGAAAGCATCAAAAATCGTTGGAGAGGATAAATTTGGTGTAATTACTGAGTTTGACACATTTATAAAACTTCATCCAACCCCTATCTACGAGTTTTTAATCATGGTTTTGATTTTTACTTTCTTATGGATTTATAGAAAAAGAATTAAGTATTCGGGAGAACTTTTTGGAATATATTTAATTTTTTCTTCTATGGAAAGGTTTTTCATTGAATTTATTCGCATTAACCCACCGTTGATTTTTGGTCTCTCAGAGGCCCAGTTAATTTCAATTGTTATTTTTATCGCTGGAGTCGCTATGCTTAAAAAGTTAAAACCTAACATTAAAAGCTAAAGATGATAACCCTGGGTAAATTTCTTCAGGCAATCGGTATCGCTGAGACGATGATAGGGCTAATTGCAGGTTTACAGGGGAGCATGAGCAAAGAAATGCTATTTGCTGGTGTTGGCATTTTTCTTTTTGCCGTGGGAAGATTTATAGAAAAAAGGGGAATAAAAAGGAAATCGTTATAGTGATTTGATGACTTCGTGAAATTTCTCTATCTCACTTTCCCAGTTTAATTCATTTAAAGCTATTTTGCAGTTTTGTTTCAGATTTTCATATAAATCATCATTGATAATTAATTCTAATGTTGCAGAGAAAACATCTTCAAAATTGGTTGGATTGACCAAAATTCCAAGGTTATATTTTCTCACTATATTTCTTATTTCAGGGAAATCACTTGCTATAAAAGGTATTTGATGTTGTATGTATTCAAAAACCTTGTTTGGCAATGAATAAAAGTAGCTCAACCCCAATGGTTCAATTACGCATAAACCTATAATCTTTTTAACGCTTGGCATCAAAATATATTGTTCGGGGGAATAAGGACCAAAAATTAAAACCTCATTTTGAAGATTTCTCTTTTTTATTTCGTTTTCTATCTCCGATTTTAGTTCTCCTTTTCCAATTAGCAAAAGTTTTATGTTGGCAAATTCATGGCGGAGTTTTTCAATCAGTGTGAAATAAAGATTCAACCCGCGCCCTGGATGAAACAATCCAAAGTAAACCAACAAGATACTATCTGGGCTGAAAAATTTTTGTGGTATAACAAACAATTTTGTTTCATCTTTTTTCAGGGGGAAGTTATGCAAAGTATGAATTTTTTTATTATAGAATTTGTCTGATAAAAATTTATTAAGTGATTCATTTACAGTTAAAATTAAGTTAGAATTTAAAGCAAAAAATGTCTCATACTTTGTAATCAACCATTGCTTGAATTTACGCCTGTGAAGCGATGCAAGTGCGGAGTAAATCTCTCGGGAATCGTATACTAATTTAGCTTTATTATTTTTTTTAGAAGCAAGCCATGCCAACGACAATGAAAATAAATCCGATGCGATTACAATATCTGTTTTTTCCTTCAAAACGAGTGGAAGTGCCTTTATATAAAACATTAAAATTCTAAAAAATGCCCTTTTAAAACTTTTTATTTTAACATAAAGTATACAAGGGTGGTTTAAAAAATTTTCCCCAGGTTGATGTGCGCAGATAATCCTTACAGTATATCCAAGATCAGACAATGATTTAAATATCTTTAAACTTCTTGAATCATGTGCTGGATTTCCAAGGAAGATAATCAAAATTTTAGATCTTTTCATTTAAAAGTTAAAGTTAATTGTTATCGTGTGGGAATTTGGAAAGTTATATTCAAGTGATGAAAATGAATAGTAAAGTCGGATCTTGTTAAGTTCTATTCCTCCTCCAAATCTTAAATTTTCCAACTTTCTACCAGATACATAACCTAAATTTAAGACAAAACTGGATAAAAATTTAAATCCAAAACCAGTGCTAATTAGATTTACTGATTCATAAAATTTACGCTTTGCTTCTACAAGTAGTAAAATTTCAATGCCACTTTGTGCTACCGAATATGATGCTGAAGCCCCAATTGAAATTGCTGAGGGTAGATTAACGCTTGAATTTCTATATTTCCCCTTAAAACCTATGTCTTTTAAAGATGCCCCTGTGTAAAAATTAAACCGTGAAATTGCAAAGGCGTATAAAACTCCAAAATCAAAAGCAACAAGGTGTGTCTCATCTACAAAAATTTTCTCAAAAATGTATTTGACTGTAATTCCTGTTTTAATTCTTGATTTCCAGTTTGGCGAAGCTGAAAAAGCAATGGATAAATCCCGAAATGTAAATTTACCTTGAGCTTCGCTTGGTCTTGTTCTTATTTCAATATCAGGGATGCTAAATGAGGTTAAACTAATAGCGAAATTTGAAAATCTTGATGGAAACGAGAAAGAAGTGTAAATAAATCTACCATCAACAAGCCAATTCCTGTATGTTAGCAAAAGAGAAGTTTTTTTGTGTAAAGCAAGCCCACTTGGGTTGTAGTAAATCGTCCCGATTTCAGGAGGTAGTGCAACTCCGGCATCAGCAAGCGAAACTACCCTTGCATCAACACCAATGGAAAGAAAATTAAAGCCAGTTTTTCCACCACTTAGCAAGACTTGAAAACAAAGGACAAAAAGCGTTAAAAATATCTTCAAAGCCCTCTCCATGATACCTAAAAATTTTTTTACCGTTTTAGTCCGATAGTTAACAATTGCATCCCTGATGGGGAATATTTTTCAAACTTATATGCATAGTCAAAAGACACTATAAAATTACTTATTTTTCTGTTTAATCCAAATCCAAGCGAAAAATCTATATCACTAAAAAATTGAATCCCACCCCTTACACACACGCTTTGCTTGAATTGTTCAGATAAGAAATAGAGCGGATATATTTCCGAGCCAATGTTTATAATTTTCTCCTTGCCAATACTACTATATCCAACTGAGGCCATGAAAGAATTTTGAACAGTATAGGTTATCCCAAATCTTGCGGTTAATGGAAAACTTTCAACAACGGTTCGTCCTTTTTCCTGATAAATTACTGATGAATCCCATTTGTATTTTGCGTTTATATCGTGAATTGAAATTCCACTTGTGATATGCTCGTTAAGCTTAAACAAAACGCCGAAATCAATTCCAAGGGTTTGTGATGATATATCCCGATATAGTTTATTAACATAAAACTTCAATGACAAACCGACGGATATCTTTTCTATAATTCTGTTTGAAAATGAAAAACCAATTAGGTATTCCCTTGTGCTAAGGTTTTCAATATGATATCCATCCACATCTCTGGAGTCAATGTTTTTCACGCCAGCTCTGATTATAAAAATTGAGAATCCAGCTGTTGGGTATAGAGATTGTGTGTAGTGAATAAAATCAAGCGTTCTATCAAGCGATAAAATACCAATTGTAAGCGAAGCAGACTTTATGTTTGAGAATGGTAAAACTGCAGGATTATAATAACCAGTTATTTCGCCATGGGTCACAGAGGTCATTGCGTTCCCGAGCCCTATGCCTCTTGAAGTAAAACCTAACCTTGAAAATGAGGCAACGGAAAGATTTTGACCTGTGACCTTCACAACGAGCGATAAAGTCAGTAAAAATAAGATAATTTTTTTATTGTATGACAAGTATCTTGCCATAAATTTCTTTATCGTCTATTTTAACTTTGTAGAAATAAACACCATTGGGGACAATGTTTCCGTTATCATCTTTCCCGTCCCATATCTCATCGTATTCTTTTATGCCATCCCTTGGTGCATTTAAAATGACTGTTCTGATTTTTCTCATTGAAAAATCAAAAACTTCAATTGTCACCTTGCTTTGTATGTTTTCAACGCTATAATGAATTCTTGTAACCTCAAGCCACGGGGAAAATGGATTTGGATATGCATAAGTTTTGCCAAGTCCAGCGACTTTCTCGTATGTTCTATAAATTTTCCAGTTCTCTCCAAAAATTTCAGAATCAATAAACTTAACAAGCCCGTCTGAACTTCCTGCCCAGATTGTATCTCTTTGAACACCGATTGAATAAAAGATGCTTGTTTGAATAATATGGCGAGATGATGGGTCAACTATTTTTCCAGCTTTTTCCCAAGTTTTTCCTAAGTTTTTCGTTTTCCAGAGCCCGTTATCACTTACAGCATAAACAATTGAATCCTTGAAAGCGATATTATGAACAAACTCGCCTGTCAATGTTGTAGTCCAAGTGTTGCCACCATCTTCGGAAAAGCTCAGGGCTTTATATTCATTTGGGTCGTTTGCGTTTATCGTTGCACCCCAGATTATATTTTTTTCTGAATTACCTATATTAATTTTTTGATTTCCAAGCGCCACAACAAAGTTTCCAGATATAGGCGAAGATTGATTTTGATGATTGAATTTAATCCAGCTTATTCCGCCATCTGTTGATTTGTTTATTCCATCAGCGGTGCCGACCCAAATGATTGAATCTTCAACCGAGATAACTGAGAAAACACGATGATTGTAATTTTTAACAGGATTTAGCTCAAAGTTCAATGTATCCTGTGGGTTAATTTGGTTTAAGTTGTCGGGTGGAAGAACAACACGATGCCAAGTTTTACCCATATCGGTTGATTTTCTCAATCCCCCCGCAAATGATGCTATGAACACTGCGTTTTTTGTTAAAGCAATATCGTAAACTATGTTATTGATCGTGGTTGTAACTGGTAGAGTTTTTATTTGGTTTATTCCGTATATTTCAACAGTGTCATTTTTATCATCAATTGGTTGATTTACTTTTGTCCATGTTTCACCGCCATCGGTTGAATACATTAACCCAAGTCCTTCAGGGAAATAGTTATTATCTATTTTCACAGTTCTGGCAAGAGCAACCCAGATAATCCCATCTCTACAAGCGATTGCTGAGATTTTGCTTTCTCCAAATTCGGGAGTTTTAAAATAATTTTTCCATGTTTTCCCACCGTCGGTAGTCCTGCTTAAACCTTTGCTTGTTCCAATCCAGACAGTATCTCCACAAATGCATATATTTGTCACTATATTCCCAGACGGCAAATCTGATAAACCCACTGAGGATGACAAACTTTGTGGTGAATTCAGCTCATAGGTATTTTTAATCTGGGAATATGAAAAACTTGAAAAAATAAAAATTAATGTTAATAACTTTCCCCTCATAAAACCGCAATAAAATGTGTTATAACATTGCTTGATGCGCCTGCTCTATCAATTGCTTGAAATTCAAATCTGTATTTGCCTTTTTGAGTATTTGGTGGAAGTTGAATTATAATAGAATAGATCCCATCGCCAGCTTTATCATCTCCACTTATTCCACTTGAATTTCCATCATCATACATTTTGAATGGATTGCCAGATGAAGGTGAACCGTCTGGCTTGTAAGAGTTAAATTGGACTGTTTTTATATCATTATCTCCATCTGGGTCAGTTGCTTTAATTGTCATTTTTATTAGAACGGTTTGTGTCTGAAGGAAAACTGTATCGGGTGCTATGAGATCGGATATAACAGGAGGACGATTCCCACGGTAGAGGTTCAGGCTAAAATAAACTTCGTTGCTTGAAAAGTTAGATTTATCAATGGAAAAAATTTTAACATAGTAATTTCCTGATTCTTTTCTTTTGATTTTGAATTCAGGTTCACCGTAAAAAGTTGAATCATTTATTTTGTCAAGATTTATCCTTGTGAGTGTAATTCCTCTATATGGGTTTATCACTTGACAAATGGTTTTGGCGATGTCATCTTGACCATCTTTATCAAAGATAACGGCTGTTGTTTTGAGTTTTATTTTAAGGGTATCTTCCGGGGTTATCTCTATGCCAGCTGATATAGTATCAAGGTTAATTTTATCAGGTTCAATTTTTACTGACTTTACAATCGGTGGGTTTGAGAAGTTAATGTCAATGATGTTTAAACTTTTTTTCTCGCACGATATGATCAGCAGTGTTATTAAAACAAGTAAGATTTTTTTCATTTTCCTCATTTTATTTTTATCGGTGATGGTGAAATTGATAGAATAAATATGGCGATTGCAAGCCATCCAATTACCATGCGTTTTTTGTCAAGCAGACCAAATGTTCCTATAGGTGGATGTTCAATTTTAACAATAAAATAAAGGACGAAAGCCCATACAAGCCAACCAGGCCAGCCCAAATTTTGCTCAAATATCCCAAATACACCGAGGAAAATCAAACTGAAGAAAAATCCACGAGCTATAAATTTATGTTTATCACCAAACATTGCAAAGATTATATGACCGCCGTCAAGCTGTCCAACAGGTATTAAATTCATCGCAGTAACAAGCAATCCAAACCAACCAGCACATAAATAGGGGTAATGATAAATCTCGTTCATTGGGGGTATAAAAGCATCAGGATTTAAAATTGAAAAAAGTTTTTTAAGTAAAAAGAAAAGGAGTGTATCGCCAAATGTCAGATCACCTTCAGGTAACTTGGGAAGAAAGCGATATTCTGGATGGATCTGATAAAGATATTCTATATCTGGAAGATTTTCAAAACCGTATATTAACACAATCAATGTTGCTATGAAGCCAGCAATTGGTCCAGCAACTCCAATGTCAAAAAGAGCTTTTCTATTTGGTACAAGTGATTTTATTCTTATAACTGCCCCAAGTGTCCCGAAGTTTAAAACGAATGGAATTGGGGGAAACGGTATGAAATAAGGCAGGGTTGTTGTCACACCATGTTTTTTTGCAGCAAAGTAATGACCAAATTCGTGTGATGCAATTATAAACAAAATTGAAAGAGAATATGGAAGTCCAAAATGAAGATTGGTTAACTCAAATGGGTCTTTTAAAACCCATTGAACCCCGGCTATTGTTACTGTGAAAAATGTTATAGCAAATAGGAAGATGTGAAGTAGATAGTTTGGTCTATATTCTTTATATCCGAAGGGTTGATAATATTCAGGACTGCTCATCTATCGTTCAGGTTTTTTGTTCAATTTGAACAAAAAATAGGAAAAAAACAAATTGTTAAGGTATAAAGTAGCTGGATGCTTTAGAGGCTGTGTCATAACCTCTTTTATTATCAGTAAAATCTTCACACATTAATATATGATTTGCTAACCTATAACTTGCCCGTCAAAAGAGCGAAATAGCCATTTTTAGCTAATTAAGACATAGCCTCTTTTTAGCCTGTGGTGTAATGTGTGAAATTATTGAACAAGTTATCACATACAAAGATGGAACATCTATTGTTATGGGTTGAAATATAGTTTAAAATTTTTTAATTTTTATTTGGTATGGATTTTGAATTGTATTTTCATGTGGAAAAAAATTTGCCCGTGAAAGCGGGCAAATATAAAATAAAATTAAAAAAGGAGGATTGCCATGTGGCAATTCTGGGTAACCTTAATGATGGGGCTTTGGTTCTTTCTGGGGTCAGGTTTAATGAATGTTTCCGTCTTAAAAGGGGATTTTGAAGTTATTTATCTTATTGTTGGCATTATTTCTTTTGTCCTTGGTTTATGGGTATTCACAGGCGCCGTTAAAGGCTTGTTGAAGGTATTTTCAGCGATTATCGGTATCGCCGGGATATGGCTTGGTATCTCATCGTTTGTCAGTGGTCTCCAGGGCATTGTTAATGAGATTATCGTTGGAATTGTCCTGATAGTTCTTGGGTTCTGGGGCGCTTTGACTAAATCATCATCTTAAAAAGAAATCCCGGGGATTTTTGTCCCCGGGGTTTTTAAAAAACATGCTTCTTTTTAGATGCACAGAGCCATAGTTGAAAGGTATGAGCCCGGGTATATTGAACTTAACAGAAAGGGTATATTAAAGGAACGAGTTGAGATATTAAAGCAGATTTTAAACGATTGCACGCTTTGTCCGAGAAATTGCCATGTCAATAGAAACGCTGGCAAGAAGGGGAAGTGTAGAGTTGGGAGTGAAATTATAATTTCAGGTGTTCATCCGCACTTTGGGGAGGAATCCTGTCTTGTTGGAACCCATGGTTCAGGGACGATTTTCTTTGCAAGTTGTAATATGAACTGCATATATTGTCAAAATTTTGAAATAAGCAGATTTAAACAGGGTGAAGTTGTAAGTGTTTATACTCTGTCTGAGTCAATGCTTTATCTTCAAAAGATAGGATGTCACAATATAAATCTTGTTACGCCGACACATTATGTGCCTCAGATCGTTGAGGCAATTTTAATTGCTGTTAATAAAGGTTTAAAAATACCAATTGTTTACAACTGCGGTGGATATGAATCTGTTGAAACATTAAAATTGCTTGAGGGAATTGTTGATATTTATATGCCTGATATAAAGTATTCCGACAATATGCATGGATTGAGGTATTCAGGTGTGCCTGATTACTGGGATGTGGTGCGTCCGGCTGTTAAAGAGATGTGGCGACAGGTTGGTGATCTTGAAATAATTGATGGAATTGCGGTAAGAGGTTTACTTGTAAGGCACCTTGTTTTGCCAAATAACATAGCCGGATCTGAGAAAGTTTTTGAATTTATAGCGAATGAAGTTTCAAAAGACACATATGTTAACATAATGGCACAATATAGACCATACTTTAATGCGTTTCTGAAACCAGAACTTGCACGGAGAATTACCATCCAGGAATATAAAGAAGCTGTGCGAATAGCGCAAAAGTTCGGCTTAAAAAGGATAGAACTTAGTCCGTGGTATTAAATAAAATAAAGCAGGTGATATGGATTTTTTTGAGGTTTTAAAGAGAAGAAGGTCAATAAGAAAATTTAAAGACCAGGCTATTTCGGAGAATGAGCTTAAATTAATTTATGAAGCTATAAATTCGGCGCCTTCTGCTGGAAACCTTCAGGCATATGAGGTTTTTGTGGTGAGGGATAGAGTTAAATTAAAGCAACTTGCGGATTCTGCGCTTGGTCAGGAATTTATTGCAGAAGCACCTGTTGCTTTTGTATTTTGTGCAAATCCAGCAAGGTCAAGATGGAGATATGGAATGAGGGGTGAAAAACTTTACTGTTTGCAGGACGCGACGATCGCATGTGCTTATGCACAGCTTTCAGCAACAGCCCTTGGGTTGGGAAGTGTTTGGGTTGGCGCTTTCAATGAAGATGAGGTTAGGAAGATAATTGGAGTTGACAAAAATTTAATTCCAATTGCAATTCTTCCGGTTGGATATCCAGACGAAACCCCTGAACCAACACCGAGAAGGGAGATAAAAGATTTGATTCACGAAATATGATTTCCTTTTTTGAAGATCTCGGGTAGCACATACGAAAGATTTATTTGGGTGGTTCTTATTAACTTCTCTGGGGTTTTCCCAAAATTTGAAGGGTGTGAATCTGTTTGATTTTAATTTTTCATTTCTTTAATTTCTTGCAAAAAGAAAATGCAGAAAAATGAGAAAAGCTATAATACTTCTGATTGTTATCTCGGGGATATCTACTGCGCAGATATTAACAGGTTTTCTCGGTGATAATCTAAAGAAACAAATTGAGTGGGAGGAAAAATTTTTAAAAATTCCAAGTGCAAAAAATTGTGAAAGACATTTATTTATTCTCACTGAAGAACCACACCCTGCTGGAAGTGAAACAGGCTATCGGGTCGCTGAATATATAGATAGCCTTTTCAAATCCTACGGATTGAATTCAAAAATTGTTGACTATTGGGTTTATCTGCCATATCCTAAAGAAATATCGCTTGAGTTGATACAACCCTATGAAATTAAATTTGAATTGAAGGAAACGGCTTGGAATTGGGATAAAGACACGTATGATGATATCTTCACATTTTTCAATGCCTATTCTCCAGATGGTGAAATAGAAGCACAGGTTGTGTATGTCAATTATGGTCTTCCTGAGGATTATGAGAAACTCAAAGAGCTTGGAATAAGTGTGAAAGGGAAGATAGCTATAGCAAGGTATGGTAAATCATTTAGAGGTGTAAAGGCAAAGGTTGCGGAAGAAAATGGCGCAATTGGGTTGATTATTTATTCTGATCCGATGGATGATGGATACATGAAGGGTGATGTTTATCCCCGAGGACCCTGGAGACCTGAAGATGCTGTGCAAAGGGGAAGCATTTATTATATGTTTGAATATCCTGGCGATCCGCTTACACCTGGATATCCAGCAAAGAAAGATGTAAAAAGAATTAACCCTGAGCAGGCGAAAAGTTTGCCACGAATACCAACTATGCCAGTTTCATATAAAATTGCAAGTGAAATTCTTAAAAATTTATCCGGTCCGAATGTCCCCGAAGGGTGGCAAGGTGGTTTGCCCTTTGCATATCACACTGGACCGGGACCTGCCAAAGTTAAAATGAAAGTCAAATCAGATTGGAAAATAAGGCAAATCAAAAATGTCATCGCAGAAATCCGCGGTTTTGAAGAGCCGGAGAAGAAAATAATAATGGGAAATCATCACGACGCGTGGATTTATGGTGCGGTTGACCCAAGCAGTGGAACAGCGGTGATGCTTGAAACAGCAAGAGCTTTATCAAAACTCATAAAGCAGGGATGGAAACCCAAAAGAAGTATTTTATTCTGTGCATGGGATGCTGAAGAATATGGGTTGATTGGTTCAACAGAATGGGTTGAGGAAAATTATAACGATCTTGTTAAAAATGCGATCGCTTATATCAATGTTGATGCGGCTGTCTCTGGGAAAAATTTTGAGGCAAGCTCTGTCCCATCGCTTGACCGCTTTATTGAGGAAGTTATAAAGTCTGTAAATGACCCAGAAACGGGAAATAGCATCTTCGCTGAAACCTGGAAAAGGCAAAATAAATCATTAAAACAGGTTTCAAATCCACCTGATACTGCCAAAATTAAATTCGGAAGGTTGGGGAGTGGCTCTGATTACACCGCATTTCTTGATTTCTGTGGTATCCCATCAATTGATATGAGATTTACAGGTCCATATGGAGTGTATCATTCTCAACTTGACAATTTTTATTGGATGAAAAATTTTTGTGATCCAAGTTTCAAATACCATGAAACAATGGCAAAAATAGTTGGGCTTGTTTTGATGAGGTTGAGTTCGTGCGATTACTTGCCTTTTAACTATGGTGATTATGCTGATGAAATTGAAAAATACATCATTGATATTGAAAGGAATTACGAGGTTATGCTCAAAACGAATGGCATTGATTTTGGAGGTGTAAAAGAGAAAATCAAAATTATGAGATTTTATTCTGATACACTTAACTTGATTCAAAAAAAATTTCCAAAGGTTGAAGTTCAAAAACTTGAACAGAAATTTACGCAAAAAATTGGGCTTCCAAACAGGGATTGGTATAAGCACAGGATCTATGCCCCGGGTTATTATCTTGGTTATGGGACACAGCCATTGCCTGGTATAAATGAGGCGTTGCAATCTGGCAATTTTGAAGTTGCAAAGAAAGAAACTAAATTACTTGAGGAAGCGATTGACAACATCGTAAAAGAAATTCAAAATTTCACTAAAACATTTATGGAGGGCAAATGAACATACTTGTAACAGGAGGAGCTGGCTTCATCGGCTCACATGTTGTTGATTCCTATATTGAACTTGGTCATAATGTTATTGTCGTTGATAATTTATCTTCCGGCTCACTTGAAAATCTAAACCCAAAAGCGAAATTTTATCATCTTGATATAAGGGACGATAAGGTGGAGGAGATTTTTAAAAGCGAGAAAATTGATATTGTGAATCACCATGCAGCACAGATGGATGTTCGCAAATCGGTTGAGGACCCAATTTATGATGCGGATGTAAACATAATCGGAAGCCTGAAACTTTTGCAATTCAGCATCAAATATGGAGTAAAGAAGTTCATTTTTGCATCAACGGGGGGTGCGATTTATGGAGAACAAGATTATTTTCCTGCTGATGAAGAGCATCCGACAAGACCGCTTTCCCCTTATGGTGTTGCGAAGTTAACAGTTGAAAAATATCTTTATTTTTATAAAGAGGTGCATGGACTAAATTATGTTATCCTAAGATATGCAAATATCTATGGACCAAGGCAAAATCCGCACGGTGAGGCTGGCGTCGTTGCGATCTTCACAAGTAAAATGTTAAAGGGAGAACAACCGATAATAAATGGTGATGGTTTCCAAACACGGGATTATACATATGTTGGGGATGTCGTAAAGGCAAATTTGCTTGCTCTCAATTATGATAAATCCGATGTTTTCAACATAGGGACAGGGATTGAAACCGATGTAAATACACTTTTCCGCAAACTAAAAGAATTGACAGGTGCAAATTGTGATGAAGTCCATGGACCACCTAAACCAGGGGAACAAAGAAGAAGTGTTATAAGCTATGAAAAGGTTTATAGAACACTTGGGTGGAAGCCAGAAATCTCTTTGGATGAAGGTTTAAAGTTGACGGTTGAATTTTTTAAAAATAAATTTGCAGAAAGATCAAGGTGATTGAGCTTGTTAAAAAGGTGATAGATGGTGACTTCAGGGCGATTTCAAAGGCGATATCAATAATTGAAAATGAATATGAAGGGGCTGAAGAACTTTTGAAGAAAATTTATAAATACACAGGAAAGGCTTATAAAATTGGTATAACAGGTCCGCCAGGCGCTGGTAAAAGCACGCTCGTTTTTCAACTCACAAAACTTTTGAGAAATGAAAAAGCAAAAATTGGAATAATCGCTGTTGATCCAACAAGTCCATTCACTGGGGGTTCATTGCTTGGCGATAGAGTAAGGATGAATGAGCTGTCCCTTGATGAAGGCGTCTTTATAAGAAGTATGGCGACCAGAGGAAGTTTGGGTGGATTAAGCAAAAAAGCAGTTGAAGCAGGAGATATACTTGATGCAGGTGGATTTGATTATGTAATTTTTGAAACGGTCGGGGTGGGTCAATCCGAACTTGATGTTGTAAAAGTTGCCGATACGGTCATAGTTGTTCTCGTCCCCGAATCAGGTGACTCAATTCAAGCAATGAAAGCTGGATTAATGGAAATAGCCGATATATTCGTTTTAAATAAAAGCGACAGAGAAGGTGCAGATATAGCTGTAAATGCAATTAAAAGTGTGTTAAGTTTCAGGGTTAAGAAAGACGAATGGGAGGTTGAGGTTGTAAAGACAATTGGAAGCACAGGCGCTGGAGTTAACGAGCTTCTGAATTTGATCAAAAAACATCGGGAATTTTTATATAACACGGGTGAATTTGAAAAAAGAAGAAAAGAAAAGTTAAAACTGAAGATAAAGGAAATAGTTGAAGAGAAGCTCCGTGAGGATTTCTGGACAGATGATCGTCAAAAGTTGCTTGAGGAAAAGGTCAATCTCCTTACAAACTTACATATAAACCCATTTGAAGTGGCGGAAGAACTAATTGAACATTTTTACCAGCAAAATTCACTATAGAAAAATCGGAGTCAAAAGCTCCATTGAAAAATAATTTAGGGCAAAAGTTATGGACTTTTATTTAACCGAAACTCAAAAGCAAGTTAAACAACTTGCTCGTGATTTTGCAGAAAATGAAATTTCACCTTATGTCAAAAAATTTGACATAACAGGTGAGTTCCCAGTTGAGATAATAAAAAAGCTGGGTGAAATTGGTTTCCTCGGGATAACATTTCCCGAAAAATACGGCGGTGCGGGATTAAGCTACTTGGATTATGTTGTGATAATTGAAGAAATAAGCAGAGTTGATCCATCAATAGGTTTGAGCGTTGCAGCACACAATGGGCTTTGTTCAAATCATATTTTCATGTTCGGAAATGAGAAGCAAAAGCAAAAATATCTTCCTGAACTTTGCAGTGGTAGAAAGATAGGTGCTTGGGCTTTAACAGAACCACAAGCAGGAAGCGATGCAGCAAATTTACTAACAAACGCCGTTCGTTATAATGATTATTATGTGATTAATGGAAATAAAACCTTTACAACGCATGGTGGTGTTGCTGAGGTAGTTGTGGTTATGGCTGTGACAGATAAAAGCAAGGGTAAAAATGGAATCTCTGCTTTCATAGTTGAAAAAGGTTATAGTGGTATAATCGTTGGTAAGAGGGAAGATAAACTTGGGATGAGAGCGAGCGAAACATGCTCGTTAACATTTGATAATTGTAAGGTTCCAGCTGAAAATTTAATCGGTGAGGAGGGACAAGGATACAGACAGGCAATGGAAATTCTCGCTGGTGGTAGAATTGGGATAGCTGCGTTATCTGTTGGGCTTGCTCAGGGAGCTTTGGAATTGAGTTTGAAATATGCAAAAGAAAGGAAGGCTTTCGGGAAATATATAGGTGAGTTTCAAGCCATTCAATGGAAACTTGCAGATATGGCCACTCAAATAGAGGCAGCAAGGTTGCTTACATATAAAGCAGCTTATCTTAAAGACCAAGGTAAAGACTATTCACTTTATGCATCAATGGCGAAATACTTTGCAAGTGAAGTTGCCGTCAAATGTGCAAATGAAGCTGTTCAAATTTACGGCGGATATGGCTATATAAAAGAATATCCCGTTGAAAAACTTTACAGAGATGCGAAACTTTTAACGATAGGTGAGGGGACAAGCGAGATTCAAAAGCTCATCATAGCAAATAAAATACTTAAGGAGCTTTCACATCTGGACTAATTTGCAATGGCGATAGATAAAGCCAAAACTCGTGAAGCTCCAGCATCAACAAGTGCCTTCGCACACTGATTCACAGTTGAACCAGTTGTGATGACATCATCAACAACAATAAATTTTCTCCAGGGGACGAAATTTTTATATTTATCTTTGACCTTAAAGGCATCTTTTACATTTTCTTTTCGCTGTTCAAGATTTAACTTTGTCTGTGTTTGTGTGTTTCTTACTCTGATGAGAAGGTCATTTATAAGGTTTATTCCAGTTACTCTGCTTATGCCTTTTGAAATTAATTCACTTTGGTTATACCCCCTTTCCCTTAATCTAATTTTGTGAAGTGGGACGGGAATTAAAGCGTCGGAAGAGATGAAATCGGGATCATTTTTAACGGAATTTCCCACAATTTCTCCAAGAAGTATTCCAATTGATGGTTTATTTTGGTATTTAAGTTCGTGAATTAAAGTTTGAATTATGCTCTCATCTTTAAAATAGAAACAAGCAAATGCTTTGGATATATACCCATCGCTCCTAAATTTTGTCGTAAAGGTTCGTTCTATATCAACAGGTTCAACTCTTTCAATTTTATGTATGCACTCAGAGCAAATTATCATTCGTTTATCTTCAAGATGCCGATGACAGATTTCACATTCATAGATAAAAATGAAGTCAAGAATTGAATCAAGAAAGAATTTGATCGTTGACAGAAGCATTTTATCCGCTATTAATTAGGAGTTCTGCAATTTGCACTGCGTCATATAGAATTAACAGCACAAGATAAATATAACAAAGAAATTTCCTCGCGTCAAGAGATTATGATTTTGAAGAGCGATTCACTCAAAAAATAAGCTTGGAATGGGAAATGAAATTTAAATTTTGAATATATAAGTTATTTTGATTAATTTTTTTAAAAACCTCAAACGGAAGTGATAGTTCTTGGGATAGAGACATCGTGCGATGAAACATCCGCTGCTGTTTTAAAGGATGGGAAATTGCTCTCAAGTATAGTTTCATCTCAGTATTTTCATTCAAAATATGGTGGCGTTGTCCCAGAGCTTGCATCAAGGGCACATCAAAGGGTAATTGTAAAAGTTGTAGATGAAGCTTTAACCTCAGCGGGGATTAAGAAAGAAGAAATTGATGGAATTGCTGTAACCTATGGACCTGGATTGATTGGTTCATTACTTGTTGGCGTTAGCTTCGCAAAAGCGATGGCTTATGGGTTAAAAATTCCAATTGTTGGTGTCAATCATATTGAAGGTCATGTGTTTTCAACTTTCCTTATGGATGAGCATCCGGATTTTCCATTTATAGCGCTTGTTGTCTCGGGTGGTCATACTATGCTTATTCTCGTTGAGGACTTTTTGAAGTTGACACTTCTCGGGCAAACCCGAGATGACGCAGCTGGGGAAGCTTTTGATAAAGTAGCAAAACTTTTGGGGCTTGGTTACCCCGGGGGACCATTTATAGATAAACTTGCCCGTGAAGGTGATCCAAATTTTGTGAAATTTCCAAAGCCAATACCATCCTCAAAAAGCAAATCTTCAAGGGAAACCGATGAGTTGAACAAATATGAGTTCAGCTTCAGCGGTTTAAAGACCGCGGTTCTTTATTATTTGAAAAAAATAAACTTTCAAAGTCTTGGGGAAGAGGAAAAAAACAAATTGATAAGAGATATAAGCGCAAGTTTTCAAAGGGCTGTGGTTGAAGCACTCGTTGAGCAAACTATAAAAGCAGCGAAAGATTTTAATGTAAAAAACATAACCATTGCAGGTGGGGTTGCCGCTAATTCCGAACTCAGAAAAACAATGAAGGAAAAAGCTGAAAATGAAGGCTTAAAGCTTTACATCCCAGATCTTGCATATTGCACGGATAACGCTGCAATGATCGCTTTCGTTGGATATATTAAACTTAAAAGTGGAATTAAACATGATTTTGATTTAGCCCCTGTCCCGAATTTAAAAATTTAAGTTCAAAACCGATGAACAGAATTCAAAATGTCTTAAATACCAAAAATAAAATGTTAATTCCTTACATTACGCCTGAATTCCCAATCAAAGGAGTGACTTTACCCTTACTTGAAGGGCTTTTTGATGCTGGGAGTGATATGATTGAAATTGGAATTCCGTTCAGTGATCCGATAGCAGATGGACCCACGATTCAGCATTCTTCTTATGTTGCTCTTAAAAACGGGGCAAGTTTTAAAAAAATTTTGGACGATGTTTCAAAATTTAGGAAAAAATATTCAACGCCAATTATTTTGATGGGTTATTATAATTCAATTCTAAGTCGTGGAATTGAAAATTTCGTCGTTGAAGCTATCTCAAACGGCGTTGATGGAGTTATAGTCCCCGATCTTCCAATAGATGAGGCAGATAAATTAATTGAAATCTCTCAAAGATATGGATTGAGCAATATATTTCTTGTCGCTCCGACTTCAAGCGATGAGCGTATAAAGCTGGTCTCGGAAAAATCAACCCATTTTGTTTATTGCGTGTCGGTTATGGGTGTAACAGGTGAGAGGGAAGAATTCGGCGGAGAAGATTTTGAAAACTTTATGCTGAGGGTTAGAGCAAACTCAAACAAACCATTTGTCGTTGGATTTGGTATATCAAAACGAGATCATGTTTTAGAGGCGTGGAGATGGGCTGATGGCGCTGTGGTTGGATCAGCGCTGATAAAAAAGCTCTTCAACATTGACGAAATTTCAAAGTGTGTGAAAGTTGCCTTTGAATTTATAAGTGAGCTCAAAAATGGACTGGTTGAAGAGAAAAAATAAATACTATGATGAAATTGAAAGGTGGCGCAAAAAAATTGATAAAATTGATATCAAAATTGTCCGACTTCTAAATAGAAGAGCGAGGTATGCAAACGAAATCGGAAAAATAAAACAAAAATTGAATTTACCCATCTATTCACCAGAACGAGAAAGTCAGGTCATCCAGAATGTCATGAAACATAATTACGGTCCTTTATCGGATATGGCAATTAAAAGGTTATATGAAAGAATCATTGATGAGTCAAGACGACTTGAAAGGGAATCAGCGGAACTCAGAGGAAAAAATAAAATTCAAGCAATAAATGTGAATTCGTTTTCAGGAAAAGCGATGTTTGACCTTTTAAGGAAACTTGTAATTTTGCTGATTTTAATTTTTCTTCATATAATCAACAGTGAATTTTTCCTTTCCAACTCTCCTGCGACCAAGTTTGTTTTTATTGAGGTACCTAAAAATTCAACATTTAAACAAACAGTTGAAATTTTAAACTCCGAGGGGATTTTGAAAAGTAAAATAATTTTTTATTATACCGGCAAAGTGCTTGGCTTTGATAGAAAGGTTAAGGCTGGAAGATACATTTTTATAGATAATCTGCCAATGGCTATTGTGGTAAAAGAGATAACAAATCCAGCCTATATTATATCCATAAGCGTCACAATTCCAGAAGGGATAACCGCACGAAGAATCGCAGGTATATTGAAATCAAAAATTGGGATTGACTCAACAAAATTTATGCAACTTGTCAACAGCGCTGATTTTGCACAAAAGCTTGGGATACAGGCAAATGGGCTTGAGGGTTATCTTATGCCAGATACATATATTTTCGTGTGGGGAGATGATGAAGAAAAAGTGATTGAGAAAATGGTTTCAGAGTTTAAGAAATTTTACAATGATAGTTTGATGGAAAGGGAAAAAGTTGTTGGATTAAATACTCATCAAGTTGTGACGCTTGCTTCAATAGTTGAAGGGGAAGCAAGGTTTGAGGATGAAAAACAGCGAATTGCGGGTGTATATTTTAATCGTTTAAAAAGAAAGATGCCACTTGAAGCTGACCCAACGATTCAATATATAATTCCAGATGGACCGAGAAGATTGTTTTATAAAGATTTAAAAATTGAATCGCCTTATAACACATACCTAAATCCTGGCTTGCCCCCAGGACCTGTGAATAATCCAGGCAGAAGTTCAATTCTAGCTGTTCTCTATCCTGAGAAAAATAAGTTTTTATATTTCGTCTCTGATGGGAGTGGGAGACATGTTTTTTCACGAACATATGATGAGCATCTTAAAGCGGTGAGAAGATATAGAAAAGCTCTTGCTGAAAGAAGTGAGCGAAGCAAAACAAACGAAAAAATTAAATGAAGTTGATTCTGGAGATATTTAAGTTTTTACTCAAAATTGACCTTCGCACGAGGAAAGAAGGGAAGATTTCGTATGGCAGGCTCATTTTGATTTTTGTGACGAATTTTTTATGGTTTTTCATATTAAGTTCCACAATTGCAATTTCTGGAATAGACAAACAAAATTTGAGATTGTTTCTTCTTGATTTTTCTTTTGTAATTTTCTCGCTTGAATTTCTGCTAATTGCATTTACAATAATTGTTGAGTTTGATTTACTCCTATTAAATCCGCTGGAAGTTGAATTTTTTTCATTTCTACCCATCAACCAAACAATTTATGGGTTAGCGAAGTATTTCAATTTCTTGTTTTTTATTTCTTTATTAAGTTTTTCTTACAATCTTTCGCCAGCGCTTGTTCTTTCAATTTTGAATTTTTTTACTTCTGGAATTTATGAAAATTCGTTTTTGAAAATTTCACTTTCATATCTATTCGTTTCGTTTTTATATGTGGTTTTAATTTCAAATTTTGTGCTTCTTGGATTGCTTTTTCTTGGAAGGGGGGTCAAGATTGAAAGGCTCAAAAAATTTATTTTCCCACTGCAAATTTTTGCTGTCTTCGCTGTGTTTTTCATTTATCAAGTGCTTAACAAATACCTTACCTCTAATGAAAGCGATGGCATATTTACACTTCTGGACAGGAAATTTTCATTCATTGCGATTTTACCACAATTTGTTTTTCCAAAAATTTTTATCATATTGTCGGGCGTTGGTTATGAGAGTTTAAAGTTTTTTGAAATTATCGTGATTGTGTTTTTGATGCTTCTAATAAGTCCTGTTTTCTTTCTGAAGCTTGAAAATCTCAAGAACATACTTGTTGGGTATAATTCGGGAAGAGGTGAAGGTGTGAGTTACTGGTTCATTGAAATTTTGAAAAGGTTTAAAAAATTATTCTTCAAAACGGGGTCAACTTTTGCAATTTATGAGCTCGTTTATGTCTACTTAAGAAGGGACAGGTCTATCAGGGTCAAAATTTTATCAGCATTTGTTATATCAATTGCAATAGCCGTCTACCTTTTAACTTTAGATCGGGTTGGAAATCCAATTCTTGAACCAGCATCAAGGGCAAATGTTATGATGTTAATTTCACTTTTCTTTAATGTCATCGCTGGGATTACCGCTATACAAAATCATCGGGATTATGAAGCAAACTGGGTTTATAACTTCATCGGCATGGATGAAATTTATGAGACATTTCGCTCTGGTTTTATGGTTCTCTGGCATCATATTTTAATTCCATTGCTCGTTATTTTCTTCTTTACATATTTGATCAGGACGGGTGAGTTTTTAGCTGTTTTTCTGCATATTTTCATAACGCTTTTGATCCTGAAGGTATTTTTTAATTTTGCCTTGCTTTTTTTCGTTAATTTGCCTTTAAGTCAGCCATATGAAAAGTTAAGTTCAGCCGAGAAGATATTTGCCCAGATTTTTGCATTGATGGCGGTTTTCATAGCTGTGATATTTGAGAAGGGAATCTATGGATTAGTTATAATTTCTAAAAGTTATTTTGTGCTTTTACCATTTTTAATTTTTCTTATGGTTGTTGAAAGATATAGTTTAAAAATTTTGAAACGAAAGGTAGGGAGGATTTTCAAATGTCAAATAAGCGGAGGGTGATAATTGGAGTATCGGGCGCAAGTGGTGGAATTTATGCGGTGAGGACGATAAGGGCATTTTTGATCCACGGTTTTGAAATTCATCTTATTGTTTCGGACTATGGAAATTTTGTTTTAAAGGATGAATGCGGGATTGATCTTAGGGCTGGGGAGCCAATGGAAATTTTTAGAAAGATGTTTGGTTCAGAGATTGAGAATGGCGAGATCGTAAAATACAATTTCAGAGATTTAAAAGCGAGGATTTCAAGTGGCTCTTTTGAAACGGATGGTATGATTGTGGTTCCCTGTTCTGTTAAGACGCTTTCTGGGATTGCAAATGGGACATCTTCAAATTTAATTGAGCGTTCCGCGGATGTTTGTTTGAAGGAAAATCGCCTTCTCGTTCTTGTTTTTCGTGAGACCCCGTTGAATTTAATTCACATTCAAAATATGCTTACACTTACTCAAGCTGGCGCTAAAATTCTTCCGGCTTCCCCAGCTTTCTATCATAAGCCAAGGACATTTGAAGAGCTTGCTGATTTCATAGCTGGGAAAGTTTTAACTCTTTTTGGAGTAAAACATAACCTTTACAAAAAATGGGGTGAGGAAGAATGAAAGTTTTATTCTTGTTAATTTTTTTGCAACAAATTTTTACTTCAATCATGCTCTCACAGGAAAGCGAAAGAAGGTATAGGGCAAGAGAATTGGGAATTGCGGTTGGGATCTTACCAACTGGAAAATATAATGCGATCACCGATGTTAAAGGGGTAAAAGTTGGACATAAAACGATAATCAAAGGTGATAGTATAAGGACGGGAGTTACGGTGATAATCCCGCATGAAGGTGATATATTTAAGGAAAAAGTTCCCTGCGCGTTTTATGCTGGAAATGCGTTTGGAAAATTTGTCGGCTCAACTCAAATTGAAGAGCTTGGGGAACTTGAAACACCAATTGCCCTTACTAACACACTTGCGGTGCCAAAGGTTGCGGATGCGTTAATTCAGTTTACACTTGAAAAATCTGGGATGGAGATCCGCTCCGTTAATCCCGTCGTTGGGGAAACAAATGATGGCTATCTTAACAAAATTCAAGATAGAGTTATCACATATCAAGATGTTCTTGATGCGATAAATTCTGCAAGTTCTGGAGAAGTTGAGGAAGGTTCGGTTGGAGCTGGGACTGGGACGATCGCGTTTGGCTGGAAAGGGGGGATAGGAACAGCTTCAAGGGTTTTACCCAAAAATCTTGGTGGATGGACGGTAGGAGTTCTCGTGCAAACAAATTTTGGTGGAATTTTAAGCATAAACGGAGCACCTGTTGGGCTTGAACTTGGCAAGTTTTATCTTAAAAATGAGCTTGAAAAAGCAGATGGCTCAATTATAATTGTGATCGCAACAGATGCTCCACTTATGCCAAATCAATTAAAACGACTTGCAAAAAGAGCAATGCTTGGACTTGCAAGGACTGGTTCCCCATCTACAAACGGAAGCGGTGATTATGTCATAGCTTTTTCTACAAATCCAGATTGTAGAATTAAATCAATAGAGGATTATCAACCGCAAACAATAAAAGTTTTGCCAAACTTTGCTCTTTCACCACTTTTTCAAGCTGTCGTAGAAGCAACAGAAGAAGCAATTTACAACTCAATTTTAAAAGCAACGACGATAACTGGATATATGGGCAGAAAGGTTGAGGCAATACCAATAGGTAAAGTTCTGGAAATCCTCAATAAATACAATGTCCTTAATTATGATAAAAAATTTAAAACGAAGTAAAAAATGGCTGAAAAAACAATCGCAATAATTGAGGATGACAAAGATATACTTGAACTTATAGCATTACACGCACAAAAAGCTGGTTTCAAAGCGAAAAAATTTGAAAATGCTGAATCTTTTCTCAGATATCTTTCAACTGATATCCCTGACCTTTTAATTCTTGATTTGATGTTGCCTGATATTGACGGGCTTGAGATTTGTAAGAAATTGCGAAGTGATCCTGCTACATCAAAATTACCGATAATAATTTTAACTGCAAAAATTGATGAAGTGGACAAAATAGTTGGGCTTGAACTTGGAGCAGATGATTATGTGACCAAACCGTTTTCTCCCCGTGAGCTTATGGCAAGGGTGAAAGCAGTCTTAAGAAGAACATCGGTAGGGGAACAAAAATCTGAAATTATTAAAGTAGGTGATATGCTTACGATTGATGTAAACAGGATGGAAGTTTATGTTGGGAATGAAAAAGTTGATCTTACCTTGACTGAATTCAAGATACTCAAATGTCTTGCTGAAAAACCTGGATGGGTTTTCTCACGGGAGCAGATCCTTAACTCTGTGTGGGGAAGCAGTAAATTCATATTTGATCGGACGATTGATGTTCATATAAAAAAGTTAAGAGATAAACTTGGTAAAGCGGGAAAGTTAATCAAAAGTGTTCGCGGGCTTGGATATAAAATTGAATCTGAGTGAAAAATGAAAAACATCAAAATTTATTTTTTCATATTTTTGATTTTGACAGTTGTGTTGCTTTTTATCAACCCCATCATTGGTATTGTTTGCGCGCTTTTATTTGGGCTTTGGTGTTTGAAAAACTTTATTAACCCATTGCAAAAAATCAATGATAAAATAAAAAACTTTTCCATCTTTAAGAAGTCATCAGCCGATGAGATAACTCTATGGGAAACGGAGAGGGAAATTGATAAGTTGCTGTTTGAATATGAGAATCTTTTGAAAACTCTTGAAGAAAAAGAAGAAAAATTTAAGTTTTTTCTTGAATCTTTACCAAATGCCATTTTGCTTGTTGATGATAACGGAAAGATAAAGTATTACAATGGTAAGTTTTTTGATCTTTTTTCAAAGATGGGCGTGTTAATTCAGACTGCTGAGAAAATCGGGGATGGAAAGTTTTACTGGGAAATAATTCGTGATTTTAATTTGATTGAGTTCATTAAATATGCAGTTGGGTATAGGGGTAAGTGGGATAATTTGAAACTTTCACGAGAGATTGAAATTTATGGGAAAACTTTTAATGTTAGCGCATTTAAAGGCAATGATGAGGAAGTGTTTATAATTTTTGACGATATAAGTTTGGCTAAAGAACTTGTTGAGATAAAAAGGGAACTTGTAGAGAATATCTCACATGAGTTGAAAACCCCACTTTCAAATATAAAAGGCTATATTGAAACGCTTGAGGAAGAACTTAAAAGAATAGGGAAAAAGTTTAAACAAATTAATGAGATTATAATTTACCTTGACCCCGTGAAAAGAAATACAGATAGATTGATAAGAATTATAAATGACCTTTTGATACTTTCGGAGGTTGAATATGGAGTAAAATTTGAGGAAGAAAAAATTGATTTTAAAAAGATCCTCAATGGAATTTTAAAGATGTATGAGAAAACTTTGAAGGATAAAAAATTATCTTGTGAACTTAACATATCAGATGAGCTCCCTGAATTTTATGCTGACCCATATAGAATTGAGCAAATGCTTTTCAATCTCGTGGATAACGCTGTAAAATATACCGACAAAGGTGGTATAAAGATCAGGATTGAACCATATAAACAGCATTCTGAAAGAAAACCAAATGCAATAAGGATAATCGTTGAAGATACGGGAATAGGTATCCCAAGGGAGCATATTCCAAGAATATTTGAAAGATTTTATGTTGTGGATAAGTCAAGGTCAAGGCAAAGTGGGGGAACGGGACTTGGATTGTCAATTGTGAAGCATATTGTTTTGATGTACAATGGTAAAATAAATGTTGAAAGCAAGGTTGGCATTGGAACAAGGTTTGAAATTGTGCTCCCTGTTAAAAAGCAAGACAAAATTAAACCGAAAGAAATTAAAATTTGATTTAACGATTTCTTAATATTTCTTTAACAAAATTTTAACCTTTGAAAGTTAACTTTCGCATGAATAAAAAATATAAACACCTTAAACGGATGGATTTGAAAAAAATCTTCACTACGCTTACCTTATCTTTCCTGCTAACATCTCTTCTAATTTCTCAAGACAGAGAGCTTCTTGGAGCGGGTGCTACATTTCCATATGTTCTCTATTCAAAAATGTTTGATGATTATTACAAAAAAACTGGGATAAAGGTTAATTATCAATCAATTGGTTCGGGCGGTGGAATAAGGCAGTTGAAGGAAAAAACCGTTGATTTTGGAGCTTCCGACGCTTTTCTTTCCGAGGCTCAACTTAGGGAGTTTGATTCACCAGTTATTCATATCCCAATTTGTCTTGGTGCTGTCGTGATAACCTATAATTTGCCTGGAAACCCAGAACTTAAATTAACTCCTGATGTCATAGCGGATATCTATCTTGGAAAAATTAAAAAATGGAATGATCCAAAGCTTGTATCTCTAAACCCTGATGTGAAATTGCCAAATATGAATATAACTGTAATTCATAGGTCTGATGGGAGCGGGACTACATTTGTTTTCGTTGATTATCTATCAAAAGTAAGTAAGGAGTGGGAAACCAAAGTTGGTCGTGGCACTTCAGTAGCATGGCCAGTTGGACTTGGTGGCAAAGGAAATGAAGGGGTTACAGGGCTTGTTAAACAAATCCCAGGGAGTATAGGATATGTTGAGTTAATCTATGCGAAACAAAATAAATTACCTGTAGCTTTGATTAAAAATAAAAAAGGAAAATTCATAAAACCAGAGTTATTTTCTATCACTTCTTCTGCGAAGGTAGATATTCCAAGTGACACAAGAGTATCAGTCACAGATACCGATGCCGAAGATGGCTATCCGATAAGTAGCTTCACTTGGATACTTATTTATAAAGAGCAAAATTATAAAAACAGATCTCTTGAGAGAGCTAAACAACTTGTAAAGCTTTTATGGTGGATGATACATGAAGGGCAAGCGCATACAGAGCCACTTGATTATGCGAAGTTACCACCTGAAGTCGTTAAAAAGGCAGAAGCTTTAATCAAAACGATAACATATAATGGCAAGCCAGTTTATAAAGAGGTGGGAATTAAATAAAGATAAAATATTCAACTTAATTTTGGCTGTTTCAGCGGTTATTTTAATTATCCTTGGTGTTGGGTTTTTCTTGAGTTTATTTAACGCATCGCTTGTATCTTTGAAAAAATTTGGATTATCCTTTTTTACAGGTGTTATCTGGGATCCGGTTCAAGAGAAGTTTGGTGCATTGCCTTATATTTACGGAACGCTTGTGACATCTTTCATATCTCTTGCTATTTCTTTGCCATTTTCAATTGCGATAAGCATAGTCCTTGGTGAGTATTTTCAAAAAGGTTTTTTTGCTGAGATTTTAAGATATTTGACCGAGTTAATTGCTGGTGTCCCATCGGTTGTGCTTGGTTTTTGGGGGTTGTTTTTTCTTGTTCCATTGGTTCGGGAGTTTGAAATAAAAATTGGCGTTACTCCATATGGAGTTGGTATTTTAACAGCGTCAATAATTCTTGCTTTTATGATTTTACCTTATTCGGCTTCAATTGGGAAAGATGCGATGCGACTTGTCCCAAATGAGCTTAAAGAGGCAGCCTATGCACTTGGGGCAACACGCTGGGAAATGATAAAAAAAGTTATGCTTCCCTACGCAAGATCTGGAATAATTGCCGGGGTAATTTTATCACTTGGTCGCGCACTCGGTGAAACAATGGCTGTCACAATGGTAATCGGAAACTATCACGGGATTCCTGAGAATATATTTAGTCCCGGAAATACAATAGCAAGCGTCATAGCAAATGAATTTACAGAGGCAACCAGCGAGGTATATCTTTCAAGCTTGATGTATCTTGGCATGACCCTGTTTATAATAACTACGGTGGTAAATTTAATTGGCAGATTCATTTTGAAAAAATTACAACATTGAAAATGAAAAGTTATGTATTTTAGAATAATCAAAAGCAAAGCAATTTCAGTTTTATTAACTTTTATTGCACTTTTATCCACCATACCTTTTCTGCTTGTTCTTTACTTTATTTTGAAAAATGGGATATCTGTTATCAATTGGGAGTTTTTAACAACTCTTCCTAAGCCTGTTGGTGAACCCGGGGGCGGGATTTTAAATGCACTGGTCGGGACGATAATTTTAATTTTGATCGCTTTATTTCTCTCTGTTCCTTTGGGCATTATGGTTGGAATTTATCTTTCTGAACACCCTGAAGGTAAAATTGCGTTTTTCTCGCGACTTGTATCGGAAATTTTACAAGGGGTTCCGTCAATTGTAATTGGAATAATTGCTTATCTCTGGGTTGTTAAGCCAATGGGGCATTTTTCAGCTTTATCTGGAGGGGTTGCACTTGGAATAATGATGTTACCGCTTGTTATAAAATCAACAGAGGAAATTTTAAAGTTAATCCCTAATGAAATAAAAGAAGCTTCGCTTGCGCTTGGTGTGCCTTATTATAGAACAATTTTGAGGGTTATAATTCCAGCTGGTTTAAGTGGTATTTTAACGGGGATACTTGCTGGGGTTGCAAGAATAGCTGGGGAGACAGCTCCTTTGCTTTTCACAGCATTCGGGAATCCATTTTTAAATTTCAATATACTTAAACCAATAAGTGCAATGCCACTTCTAATTTTTACCTACGCAGTGAGTCCTTATGAAGATTGGTGGTCAAAAGCATGGGGGGCATCTTGTATTTTGGTTATTTTTGTCTTATCTTTAAATGTGATAACGAGATTGTTAAGCAAAAGATGATTTTATCTAAACTTTTTGGGATGAAAAACAAATTTTTTATAGAGAATGATTGATATAGTTTTGAGAACTGAAAATTTGACCGCTTCATACGATGAACATGTCGTTGTAAAAAATGTAAGTCTTTCCATAGTGAGGAATAGTATAACTGCGATCATGGGTCCTTCTGGATGCGGTAAAACCACACTTATTCGTTGCTTTAACCGAATGCATGAACTTTCACCTAAAGCAAGAGTTGAAGGGAAAGTTTATCTTATTGAAAATTCTTATAAGAGGGAAGAAATTGACATATATTCAATTGATCCAATGCTTGTGAGAAGAAAAATTGGAATGGTTTTTCAAAGACCTAATCCTTTCCCAACAATGACAATATATGAGAATGTGATAGCTGGATATATTCTAAATGGGATAAAACTTAAGAAAAGTGAAGCTGATGAAATAGTTGAAGAAACTTTGAAAAAGGTTTCGCTTTGGGATGAAGTGAAAGACCGACTCAATAAGAGGGGGACTTTTTTATCAGGTGGACAACAACAGCGTCTTTGCATCGCAAGAGCACTGGCAATGAAACCAGATATCATTCTACTTGATGAGCCAACCTCAGCGCTTGATCCAGTTGCAACAATGAGAATTGAGGAATTGATTGAGCAATTGAAAGATACCGTAACGATAGTTATAGTTACCCATAATGTCGGGCAAGCTGGAAGAATTTCAGATTATGTTGCATTTATGTATCTTGGGGAGTTAATTGAGTATGGTCCAACGGATATTGTATTTACAAGACCATCCCATGAGAAAACAGAGGAGTTTCTCGCAGGTAAAATTGGATAAATTAATTTATAGGTGAACTTTATGTTTTATGAAAAATTAAATAAACTTAAAGAAAAAATCATTGAACAGGGAAATCTTGTTGAAAGCATGATTGAGAAAAGCATCAGAGGGCTTTTAAACAAGGATAGACAGCTTCTTCTTGAAGTGATTCAAGTTGATGAGCCAAGATCCAACGAAAATGAAATTGAAATAGATGAAATGTGTGTTAATTTAATCGCAAGATTTCAACCGGAGGCTCGCGATTTGAGAACTGTTATAATGATTTTAAAAATGAATAACGATCTTGAGCGAATTGGAGATATGGCTGAAAATATAGCTGATAGTGCTCTTTTTCTGATTGAAAGACCGCAAGTTAAACCCTTGATTGATCTACCAAAGATGGCAGAAGAAACAATTAGGATGCTTAAAGATAGCATTGATGCCTTTATAAAAAATGATTCAAATCTTGCGAAAAACGTTTGTGAAAGGGACGATATAGTTGACGCTTACCGAGACCAGATTCTGCGGGAGTTAATTACATATATGATCTCTGACCCAACGACAATTGAAAGGGCAATTCATATTGAAAGGATATCAAGGAATCTTGAGAGAATTGCGGATCTTGCTACAAATATAGGAGAGGATGTCGTTTATATAGTTGAAGGAAAGGTTATAAAGCATGGCAGATATAAAGAGGCAGAAGGTGGAGCATAAGGTTGTTTGATAACCTTTTTAACTCACCCCCTTAGGTTGCCCCTCTCTACAGTTGTAGAGAGGGGGTTAGGGGGTGAGTTAATTTTTCAACTCTCTTCCTTTTAATTTTCCCCCACTCTAATTTTAGATGAAGAGGTTAGGGGATGAGTCAATTTTTCAACTCACCCCCTTTAAGTTCCCCCTCTCTAATTTTAGAGAGGGGGTTAGGAAGTGAGTCAATTTTTCATCCTCTCATTTCTCCAAATATAATAATTTCTATAAGATTGCTTCGCTTACGCTTGCAATGACAAGGATAGTTCAAAAAGTGAAAGCCTGAGACACTTGTCATTGCGAGGGGACACGCAAGCCACCGAAGTCACAAAGTGATCCCATTGGGACAATCTCAAAAAGTTATTTTCTAACTTACCCCCTTTAAGTTCCCCCTCTCTACAGTTGTAGAGAGGGGGACAGGGGGTGAGTCAATTTATTAACTTACCCCTCTTATTTCTCCTCTCTCTAACTTTAGAGAGGGTGACAGGGATGAGTCAGTTTTTTAACTCACCCCCTTTAAGTTCCCCCTCTCTATTTTTTTATAGAGAGGGGGTTAGGGGGTGAGTTAATTTTGAAAAGATCGCCACGCTTCTGCTCGTCCCAGGGGGCATCCCTAAAGTCCAAAGGTTCTATGAGCTCCTTAGGACCTTTAGGGCTTAGCGACAATGACAGTTGATAAGCTATCATTTACGGTGTTTTCAACTGCTCAATTGTCTTTCCATCGTAAAGTGCAATCCCATGAATAAGTGCATAAATGTAATTTGCAAGATGCCACCTTTCTTCATCGGTCAAAACTTCTTTATACGAAGGCATCGGGCTTCCATTTAAACCAGTTGTGAAAACAAGGTAAATTTCCTCAACTGTTGTAGCTCTTTTAACTTCATTTGGGTTTGTTAAATCCGGAATCAATATCTTATTTCCCCAATCATCTTTAAAGCCATATTTTGCCGCGGGACCATCGCCCTTGCCACTTACACCATGGCATTCCCAGCATTTCATTCTGAGGTAAATTTCTCTCCCTTTAGCTACGCTCTCTGGTGAAAGTGGTATTTGATTCGCAGGCTCAATTATTTTCAAAGGATATTCATTTGGGTTTGAAAATCTTTCCGAAAATGTTTTGATGTACTCCATCACTGCAAATCTATCTTCTGGGGAAAGATTAGTAAATGATGGCATCGCTGTATTATGGAAGCCAAGTGAGATTGATTCATACAAATCCGAGTCTGTTGGCAGGTTTCCACTTTCAGTTGATCTAAACTTATACACACCTGTTGTGAAATTCCTTGGTTTAACAAAAATTGTAGAACTTACAACCCCATCTCCTTTTCCGTCCTTTCCGTGGCATGGCGCACAGACGTAATTAAAAACTTTTTTACCTTGCTCTATAACATCTTTTGAGGGTCTATTCGGTTGATCATTTCCTGTAAAGCCGTATATGAAAACCCCAAGTATAAACAGAACTGAAAATAACTTTATCTTCATTTGAAACCTCCGTTTTTTGGTTTAAAATTTCATTTTAAAATAGTAAATGAGTCATCAGCATGAACTTGTTCGTTTTCATTTCCCCTTCTTTAGAATTTATAAACTCGCCAGTTAGAAAAACATTCGGAGCAAGATGATATCTTAAACCAATTGAAAATTGATTTGTTTTCACATCCTCAGCTTTTTTAAAATCATATCTTGTAAAGCCTACAAGCTTCTCTGGAAGTATAAAGATATTCGCTCCTATGAATCCACCATTCATTTTTAATTCTTGACCTGCAACTTTATCAGTGGCTGTTAAATACTGGAAATAAACATTTACTTTTTTAGCCCATGGATCATAAATTTCGGCATCAAAACCAAATCGGTTGAAATTATTTTCCTCTACACTTCCCTTCATTTTACCAAGATAGTAAAGTATACCTGCTCTAAACGGTGCATTATTTAACCATATACTTTGATTTAATCTGACATACAAATCAGGGGTGTTATCTATATCCTCACTTACATTTGTTCCATTTACAATTGCAACTTCATATCTTAACCCATCAAGAACCTGTGGGAGAAAACCATAAACTGAAACCCCGATCTGTGGCTCGGCGAGTGAAAATTCAGCCTCAACTTGATTATCTGCTTTAACTTCTGAAATATGCTCATAAACAAGATATCCAGCTTCGCTCAATGCGAGATTAACAGGGTAGGGAAGGTCAAGTCGGAAGGAGCCAAATTTTAAGTTCAAGTTGCTCATTGGTAAGATATTGTTATAAATTACATGGACAACTTCAACTGCTGCTTCATAACCGCCACCTTCAGCGGGATCAACGACAACAGCAGCAAAATAAGATAAATGCTTTCCGAGCGTTCCTGCTGTAAATATATCAGCACCTGTTCGCTCAAATGTAAATGTTGATTTCTTTGTCCCTTCCGCTTCTTCTCTCGTCCACGAAAAAACTGAGCGGAGCATCGCTGCAAATGGAAGTTGATTTGACATCCAGATAGGCGTTGATTCAACGGTGCCGGGAAGTTGATAACCATTTGATTGGAATCTTCGTCCGAATTCATTCAACATCGGTGGTGATGTATGACATGTGAAACAAGAGCGATTATACTTTCGTGCGAAAAGCGGGATACCGGTGGCAATCTCACTTAACATGAAAAGAAATAACAAAGCAAGCAAAGGATAAAACAATTTAGAATTGCGAAGCATTTTTAACCTCCATTTTATTTTTTGTTTTTGGGGTTAGATAAAAAATTGAAAGAGTTACTGCAAGTGTTAAAAGAGCGGGGATAAATAATATAACTGTTCCAAATCCTATCTTTACATTTCCGGTTTCAGGGTCGTAATTTAAACATTTGAAAGCAACGTTTCTCTGAGTCCCATAGAACGGCACAAATTCGCCCTTAATTTCCTGAACTACCTCGCGCAGTTTTACAAGGGTTATATTGCCCCCAACTAAAATCCTTACTATCTTGCCTTGTCTTATTCCAACAACAATTCCTGGATGATCATACTGTCCTGTTGAGTCAACCCACTTATACCAAAATCCTATCTCCTTTGATAATTTTTTAATTTCATCTTTTTCAGCAAAAACCCCAAATATCCAATTTTCATTTTCACCAAGTTCAAACCCCTCTTTTAAAACTTTCATATCCTCTTGTGTATCAGCAGTATCAAAGCTTAAAACAACGATATAAAAATTCTTATTTTCCTTTATTTTGTCAACTGAGAATTTCAAAGATGAAATAAGGGGTGAGCAAATTCCAGCACAGCGGGAGAAAATCAAGGTGAGAAGAATAGGTTTTTCATGCCAAATTTTTGATAAAGAAGTAATTTTGCCGTTGGAATCTACAAGTTTAACATCTGATATGTCTTTATACAGGTATCTTTCCTCTGAGGGAAACAGATTATTTATTTCAGATGAATCCTGCGCCAGGGCGGTTTGCCCCAGCGCCAGTAAAATTACTAAAATGATCTTGCCCATCTTCTTATCGTTTGAATTAGGTATAAGAGTAAGCCAATCGTTAATATACTGACAAAAACAATACTTATTTGAGCTATTGTCACCCCGGCTGAAAAAGTAGATGGATAAAGCGCATATCTTCTTGGGACAAACAGTGCTCCACCTGTGTAAAACATGCTTAAGAAACCGTAACCTCCTATTAAAATTAACCAGAGGGTTAACCTTGCAAGTTTTGAGTTATCAGGAATTTTTGAATGTTCCTGTGAAAAGTGATATATAAATCCAAGAATCATAAGCACAACCCCCATCAGGAAGTATGTATGAAAATGTGCCGGGACCCAGAGCGTATTATGAAACCTAAAATTAACAGCAATTGAAGAATCAATCACAGCTGCAACTCCCCCAACAGCCCAGCCCATAGTCCCAAGAAATACCAATGAAGATCCAAGCGTCCAGTTAACCTTTGTCCTGTAAATCATTGCAAGAGCGCTGAAAATTGTCACCACCGCAGCTGGAACTGAAATAAAATACGAAGCAAATTGACCTATTATTTGGAAAGCTTTTGGTTGAACGAAATCCATATACAAATGATGGAAGTAAGCAAAAAGAACAAGGAATAGAACTGTGTTCCAGGCAAAGGCGACAAGTTTATTTGTCTTCCACGGTCTCTGCGTATATTGAGGCAATACTTCATAAAGGATTGCGACGCCAAGATACATTGTGATATTTACAAGCACATGCCCGAAGTAAAAGACAAGATTTTTCATAAGCAGCGGATCAGCTGGTGTGCCGGAAACCCTATCAAATAAAAACAGTAAAAGCAACGCAACAGCTGCCAGAAATCCAGTTATAGCAGCGATACACGAAACTGTGACAATTAAAATAATTGGTGGGGTTTCCGGTTCAACTTTACCAGCAAGATAATGCCATGCAAGCGCCTGATTAAGTGAATATCTTTGAGCTATCGCTCTTAAAACATCTATCACCCAGACAGTCCACGCAATTCCAAGAATTCCAAGCCCAATGAGATAAAAGTCGGTTGCCCAATTAGACCAGATTTCGGCTGATTTGTAAGGCAATGGATAAAGAAAATACCAACCGGCTCCAAACTTGCCACCGATTGTTGAAATTATAATTAACGCAACACCTACAAGCGTCAGTGCAAACGAAAACCAAGAAACAGCTGTATTTGGCTTTACATATTTTGAAAGAAGATATATAACAGCTGTCATCCCTTCAACATACCACAATCCGACCATCCCCACGCCGTGAAGAGTTAAAATTGAATAAAACCATTCTGGTGGGAATGCTGGGAAGATATTGCTCTGAACAAACCGCATCAGAAAACCAAGCAATCCAAGAATTGGGAATAGAACAAAAGTTAACCCAGTCCATATAAGAGTTAATTTTTTCACCTTCGCCTCTATCTCAATTGCTTCCGCTTTTATTGCTACCTCTGTCATTTTAAACCCCCATTTTTAATTTGGAATTTTTGAACTAAAACTCCTCGTTTCAACAACTTCAATTATACCTTTCATCGCATGATGTGAGTTTCCACAGAGTTCCATACAATAAGCAGTGTAAAATCCGGGTTGATCAAATTTTATAAACAAGCGATTGACATATCCTGGCATTGCCTGTGTCTGTCCGAGAAGTTTTCCGTTCTCATCATAGAGGCTGAACCCGTGATTTACATCTAAACTTGTAACTCTAAATTCAATCCATTTATCCGAAGGCACCTGAACTGGCTCGGCTTCTGTTCTTTCTTTCCATCTTTCTTCAGTTTCAATTGGTTGAGTATCAAAGGCAAATGAAAACTGTTTTCCGACGACATAAACAACTGCATCTGGAAATTGCCCACTTGATGGATAAGGAACTTTAGGGAGAGTGAGCACAAGCCCGGCGATCAATAAAAGCAAAATAAGAAAAAAGAAGGGAACACGAAGTTTCGTGACAACTTTGTAATAATCCGCCCCCTCGGCTGGTCTTCTGGTTGAGTTGAAAAAATATGCATAAACCCCAAAAATAACGATGGAAAAAATGATGAAAATTAGCACGGCAATTAAATTTATCACCGCCATAGCAACCTCCGTTTTTGTTCCTATGTAAAAGAAACTATTTTTTTCGGAAGGTGCTAATTTGAAGGTTATTTTTATTCTTTAAAAGTATGTTCGTTTAAATTAAGACAGATTTTGTCTTAATTTAAAACTTTCTAATTTAAAAGTCAAGTTTTAAGTCCGGTTGAGATGAAATCAAACTATTTTGCATAATTTCGGGGTGAAGGATAAATTTAAAATTGATATTTAAAAATTTAAATCGCATGTAAATGTTTGCTTCTGTTTTATACATTCAACTTACGCTTGAGAACGGACAAAGGGTCATAAGAGATAGGGCGTTGTTAAGAGCCGTAAGGGGAAGTTTTTTTATTGATTCAGTTCAAGCGGATATTATCAAAATTTTGCTTCGCCAGAGTGAGGATACTAAATTGAGCGATGATAAATTCGCAATTTTTATTTTTAAAAAAGAAGAAGAAATTGATTTACCCAAAAGGTTTCTTGTTGAAATCGGAGATGTGATTTTGGATATTGAGAAAATTAAACCATTTGAGTTCTATGTCAAGGATATTTTGAGAGGTGGTTTTATAAAGGCGGGGAACGAGGTGAAAATTGTTAAGTTTTGAAATTTGTTTAAGGATTGTTATATTTAAAACCGAATTTTTAAAAACAAATTAAAGGAGATGCATTATGATAAAAGTTGGAGATCAAGCACCAGACTTTACTCTTAAAGGGCATGACGATAAAGAATATAAATTAAGTGATTTCAGGGGTAAGAATGTAGTCCTTGTTTTTTATCCGCTTGACTTTAGCCCCGTGTGCACAAATGAACATGCTTGCTTTGTTGATGCTTTGAAAATTTTTGAAGCATTGAACGCTCAAATTTTCGGGATAAGTGTTGATAGCACATGGACACATAAAGCGTTTGCGGAGAAAATGAAGATAAGTTATCCACTGCTTGCGGATTTCCATCCAAAGGGTGAGGTTGGAAGAAAATATGGCGTTTACCTTGAGGATAAAGGAATTCACAATCGTGTGACGGTCGTTGTTGATAAGGAAGGGATCGTCCGCTATGTTGAAGAACACGGCATCCCAAATGTTCCAGATGTTAATAAAATAGCAAAGGTACTTGAGGAATTAAAGTGAAATTTCTAAGGGCGTGCGGAAGCACGCCTTTTCATTTTAAATTGAATTTAAAGCCTGCTCAAAATCCCATAATAAATCCTCTATATTTTCAATTCCAACCGAAATCCGAACCATTGACTCGGTAATTCCGGCTTTTTCAAGTTCATCTTTACTCATTTTTATATGTGAGGTTAAAACTGGTATGCTCACAAGCGTTTCAACGCTTCCAAGACTTGTTGCGTTAAGTGCAACTTTTAGCGAATCGCAGAATTTTTTTGCATCTTCCAATCCCCCATTTAACTCAAATGAAAGCATACCGCCGAATCCCCTCATCTGTTTCTTTGCGATCTCATGTTCTGGATGTGAAGCAAGCCCGGGGTAGAAAACTCTTCTAACTTTTTTATGATTGGATAAAAATTGTGCAATTTTCAATGCGTTTTCATTTTGTTTTTCAACTCTTAATTCAAGTGTTTTCAAACTTCGCCCAAGTAAAAATACTTGATGCGGGTCGGGATTTCCGCCAAGCGTGTTTTTCGTTTTTCTTATTTTTTCAATTTTGAATTTGTCGGAGATCGCACATCCAAGTATAAGATCACTATGCCCTGAAAGATATTTGGTTGCGCTGTGTAATATTATATCAACCCCGAAATCAGCTGGATTTTGATTAACCGGGGTTGCGAATGTGTTATCTATAACCGTCAAGATATTATTCTTTCTGGCAAAGTTTACAAGTTTTTCAATATCAACAATTCTCGTGGTTGGATTTACGGGTGTTTCAAAGTAAATCAATTTCGTTTTATCTGTGATGAAATTTTCAATTTTATCAATATCTTCCAGATCAACGAAATTAACTTTAACTCCAAACTTTGGGAGATAATCTCTGAAAAATCTATATGTCATCCCGTAGATTGAGCTTAAAGATATGATTTCATCTCCAGCTTCAATGAAACTTAAAACGGTGGATGTGATTGCGGACATCCCTGATGAAAATAAAACTGCATCTTCACAATTTTCAATTAACGCTAATTTCTTCTCAACTTCACGAACCGTTGGATTACCATATCGTGAATAGATGTAAAAGTCGGGTTCTTCATTAATAAATTTTTGATAATCGTCCGATCTTTCAACTGAAAATGTTGAGGTTTGGTATATTGGATAAACCACGGAATGAAATGTTTGATCTTTCATTTCACCGTGAATTGCAAGGGTAGAAAGTCCAAATTTTTTGTTTTTTGATTTATTGTTCATTGTCTTTCTTTTTATTTATTTTTTTGAGATGCTGTCATCTTCTAAACTCACTCTCTTAAGTTTCACCTCTCTAATTTTTAGAGAGGGAGTTGGTGGGTGAGTTTATTAACTCACCCCCTTTTCATTTCCCCCCTCTCTATTTTATAGAGAGGGGGTTAGAGGATGAGTCAGTTTTTCAACTCACCCCCTTTTCATTTGCCCCCTCTCTATTTATAGAGAAGGGGTTAGGGGGTGAGTCAATTTTTCATCTTTTCGTTGTTCTATGTTTCTGTAAAATTGCTACGCTTATTTCTAACTCACCCCCTTTAGTTCCCCTCCCGAAGGGATCGCTTCGCCGACTCTCTATTTTACAGAGAGGGGGTTAGAGGATGAGTCAGTTTTTCAACTCACCCCCTTTTCATTTTCCCCCTCTCTAATTTTAGAGAGGGGGTAGGGGGTGAGTCAGTTTATTAATTCACCTCTTTAGTTCTCCTCTCTAAAATTGTAGAGAGGGAACAGGAGTTGAATTATTGCATGGTGCAAAGCGACGAAGTCGCAAAGTAATTATGTCGGGGGAATTTTTATTTTTTTACTCACCCCCTTTAAGTTCCCCCTCTCTACAGTTGTAGAGAGGGGGTTAGAGGGTGAGTCAATTCATCAACTCACCACCTTAGTTCTCCCTCTCTATTTATAGAGAGGGGGTTAGGGGGTGAGTCAGTTTTTCATCATTTCTCCAAATATAATGCTACTCTCAATGTTCGCAATGATCATTCATATTCCCTTTACCAACCTCACCATTTCCCTAACAGCTCTTTCAAAACCAACGAAAATTGCCCTCGCAACAATTGCATGACCAATACTTAACTCTTCAATCTCTTCTACCCTTGTTATAGGAATGACATTTAAATAGTTTAACCCATGCCCAGCATTTACGCCAAGCCCAAGGCTTCTTGCAAGCTTTGCTGCTTCCTTTATTTTTTTAAGCTCCTCAAATTGCTCCTTTTCATTTCTCGCGTTTGCATATTCACCCGTGTGAATCTCTATAAAATCAGCTCCAGTCTTTGCAGATGCTTCAATCTGTTTTGGATCTGGATCAACGAATAAACTGACTTTTACATTATATTTATGCATTTCAATTACAACATCGGTCAGATGCGGGATTTGGTCAATTACATTTAGACCTCTTTCAGTTGTTCTTTCAAGTCGTCTTTCAGGCACAAGTGTTACAAGGTCTGGCAGGGTTTCAATTGCAATTTTAACCATTTCTTCAGTTGCAGCCATCTCAAGATCAAGTTTTGTCTTTATTGTTTCACGCAGGAGACGAAGGTCTCGGTCTTTTATATGCCTTCTATCTTCTCGTAGATGACAAACAATTCCATCGGCTCCGGCAAGTTCTGCGATATGAGCTGCGGTTACTGGATCGGGTTCAAGTCCCCCTCTTGCTTCCCTTAAAGTTGCTACATGGTCAACATTTACAGATAGTCTCATAAAAATTAATTTTTTTATTTTTTGTTATATACTTAACAAACTTTGTTTCAGGTGAAAACGAAGAAAAGAGACCAAATAAATTTTAATAAAAACATTTATCAAATTCAAAGGCTGTCATTTTTTGTCGGGGTGAATTCGCAAACGAAGGGTTTAGCGCGCCTGGCGGGACTTGAACCCGCAACCTCGGGCTCCGGAGGCCCACGCTCTATCCAGTTGAGCTACAGGCGCTCTTTGTTGAATTATAAAAAATCCAAATGTAAATTTCAATGATTAAAAGTTAACAGAAGTAAGATTACTTCGTTTTTTAACTCAGCCCCTTAGTTCTTCTCTAATTTTAGAGGGAGGCGAGTCAGTTTATTAACTTACCCTTTTAGTTCCCCCTTCTGGAGCTGTAGGGAGGGGACAAGGGGTGAATTATTGCGAGGGACGAAGCACTAAGTTACAAAGTAATCACGTTGGGACAATTTCTGATTTATTAACTCACCCCCCATTAAGTTCTCCCTCTCTAATTTTAGAGAGGGGGTTAGAGGGTGAGTCAATTTTCATCCTGTCATTGTCCAATAGAACAATTTTTATAAGATTGCTTACGTTTATTTCTAACTCACCCCCTTTAATTCCCCCTCTCTATTTTTATAGAGAGGGGGTTAGGGAATGAGTCAATTTTTCATCCTGGCTTACGCTCGCAATGACAGTTGGCAAATTATGCTTGTAACAACAGGATGAAAGGTAAAAGGTAGGGGATACGACTATATTTTTAAGATAGTAAAGATTTTCGGTTATAAACTCTTGACATGAATTAAAAAATTTATTATATTTATAGCAAAGTTTTATGAGGTTAATGTTTACATATCTAAATGCCAGTTTAATTCGGGGGAGAGGGAAGAGCTCCCAATGGCGGTAGCATGTTTGGACTACAGAGTAAAAGTAAGTTAATTTAACTAAAAAAAAATCGTGAAAAATTTATGAAAAAAGCCCTAGTTTGTGGAGCAGGTGGATTTATTGGAAGTCACATGGTAAAAAGGCTTAAAAAGGAAGGTTTCTGGGTAAGGGGCGTTGATTTGAAGTTTCCAGAATTTTCAGAAACAGAGGCGGATGACTTTGTGATTGGTGATTTGAGGGATCCATATTTTGTAAGGCATGTGATTGATATGAAATTTGATGAGGTTTATCAATTCGCAGCAGATATGGGAGGCGCAGGATATGTTTTTACAGGTGAGAATGATGCAGACATATTGCACAATTCAGCGATGATAAACCTTAATGTATTAGATACTTGCCGCAAGAGAAACATAAAAAGAATATTCTATTCTTCATCTGCTTGTATATATCCAGAATATAATCAAAGAGATCCGAATAATCCTAAGTGTTCAGAGGATTCGGCATATCCTGCAATGCCAGATAGTGAATATGGATGGGAGAAGTTATTTAGTGAGAGACTTTATCTTGCATACCACAGGAATTATGGTATGGAGGTAAGGATAGCAAGATACCATAATATTTTTGGTCCTGAAGGGACATGGCGCGGTGGTCGTGAAAAAGCACCAGCTGCATTATGTAGAAAGGTAGCAACTGCAAAGTTGAAAGGAGAAGATTTTATAGAAGTTTGGGGAGATGGTAAACAGACTCGCTCATTTTTATATATTGATGAGTGCATTGAAGGAACGATTAGGCTTATGCGTTCAGACTGGACAGGTCCTGTAAATATTGGTTCAGAGGAAATGGTAACCATAGATCAACTAGCAGAAATGATAATGGAGATTGCTGGGGTAAAGTTGAAAATAATCCATGTTCCAGGTCCACAAGGTGTAAGAGGTAGAAATTCAGATAATAGATTAATTAAAGAAAAATTAGGTTGGGCACCATCAATGCCTTTAAAGGAAGGGTTGAAGATAACTTATAAGTGGATTGAAGAACAAGTGAGGAAGAGTCTATGAGATTTAAAGCTGATGAGATACATAAGGACTTGAAAAATCCTTATTATGTAGAATGGAAAGAGTTTCTAAAAAGAACTGAAAATTGGACAGAGGAACAAATTCTTGATTATCAATTAAAGGAGATAAAAAGTATAGTCCAACATGCTTTTAAAAACACCGAAGGTTATCGTGAAATTTACATAAATGCGGGTATAACTCCAGATGATATCAAAACCTTTGAAGATTTTAGGAAACTACCATTTGTTGATAAAAAGCTTATACAGGCTGATTTGAATAAATTCACATTTGTTACAGATGACATGGAATATGTAACAACAGGTGGAAGTACCGGTATACCTTTTGGTTTTTATAGAGGTAAAAAAGCCTTTGCAAGAGAACTTGCTTCAAAAGCATTTTTATATAGTAGAGTTGGCTGGAAAGAAGGTTGTAGGCAGATGGTTTTCAGAGGACTACCTATCAATACCCCTGATCGTATGGAGTTTCATCCTGAGTTTAATGAGCTAAGGTGCTCTTCATACTATTTGATACCTGAGCAAATGGAAATATATAGAAAAGTAGCTTTTGAATATCAACCAGAATTTCTTAAAGGGTATCCTTCTTCTCTTTATCTTTTTGCCAAATACTTAAAAGAAAATAATAAGTCATTTCCTCCAATAAAAGGTATATTGTGCGCGTCTGAAAATCTCTATGAATTCCAGAAAGAACTATTCAAAGAAGTTTTTCCAGGTGCGAGGATATTTAGTCACTATGGGCATTATGAATTGGCTGTTTTAGCAGGATATTGTGAATATACGGATGTATA